>DATFGA010000139.1:0-4129 GCA_035249775.1 Nocardioidaceae bacterium
CCGGTCCATTGCTGACACCCCTCACTTGGGGTTGTCTAAGGGCTTCACGTAGGCGAAATGTCCGGGGAGGGACCGAATCGTGGCGAATTCGCGCCAGCATGCTTTCAGAAGAATGTTCAGGGGACTTGTCGCGGGGGTGGGTCTGACGCTCGTGCTGGCGACCGTCTCCGCGGTACCGGCAGCCGCAGGACCGACTGAGCGGCAGGAACGAAGTGTTCTGGGCGGGATCCTCGACCCGGTGGTGACGGTGCTGCCCATTCCGGGGATCGACGGCGTCGGCAGCATCGTCAACGACGCCGGCTACACCTGCACCAGCACCACCGACCTCGTCGTCCTCTTCGAGTGCTCGCCGATCCCGCTGACGCAGCTCGGGACGGCAGAGACTGTTCTCAAGGCCGTGCCTGGCCCTCGCATGGAGTTCGCAGGCTGGGAGGACTGCCCGCAGGCAGCGGGAGACCTGTGCACCATCGGCACCGGTCTGCTCACCTCGCTGGTCGAGCCCATCGCGAAGTTCGCTCCTGCCGACGGGGGTATCCCGTGCTCGCCGTTGCCGTTGCCGTGCGACGAGGAGCCCACCGAACCGGACACCAGGATCACCGCCAAGCCGGACACGGAGACGGCCGAGGTGGACGCCACGTTCACGTTCGAGGCCGTTCCTGCACCCGCGGCGGGCGCGGAGTCGTCCTTCCAGTGCAAGCTCGTCGGGCCAGTTGCGTCAGGCACCTATGAGACTTGCGCGAGCCCGTCCACCTACAGCGGCCTCGAGCCCGGTGCGTACACGTTCTCCGTGCACGCGATCGTCGACGGCGTGAAGGACCCCTCGGACGCCACGGCCAGCTGGACGATCACCGAGGACGCCACCGACGAGGAGGCCGGCGCACCGCAGACCTACATCAGCGAGGCGCCACGGATCCGCAAGGGCGGCTGGCTGCTGCAGGGCTTCGCGCAGTTCAAGTTCGGCAGCGACGCGAAGAACGCCACCTACCAGTGCGGCCTGAACGGTGACCTTCGCGGCTGCATGGGCGGTCAGGTGCTCTACCGCACCCTGGCCAGCGCCACCCACACCTTCAGCGTCGCGGCGACGGCCGGCGGCAAGGTCGACCGGACCCCGGCCAAGCGGAAGTTCACGGTGCCGAAGAACAACACCCGGCTCAAGCACTCCGCGGCCGGCAAGTCGTGGGACAAGAAGCGCGGTAACCGCTACTTCCTCGACACCTACTCGGAGACGAGGACGAAGGGCGCCTGGATCCAGAAGGGGTCGCGGTCCATCAAGAAGATCGCCCTGGTCGCCACCAAGGGCAGGGGCCACGGAACCGTGAAGGTGTTCCTCGGCAAGCGGTTGCTGAAGAAGGTCTCCCTTCGAGCCAACCGGACCCGGACCAGCCAGCTGATCCCGATCAAGACGTTCCGCACCAAGAAGCGTGGCGCCGTACGGATCGTGGTCGTCAGCCGGAACAAGGTCGTCCGCATCGAGGGCCTCGGCATCGCCACCCGCTGACGGGGATACATCCCGTCGTCTCCTCCAGAGACAGAAGGGGCCGCTCCCCACGGGGAGCGGCCCTTTCGTGTGCTGCATTCAGTCAGCGTGTGCTGAGTTCAGCCAGCGTGTGCTGATTCAGTCAGCGTGTGCTGAGTTGCGTCAGACAGCGACGACGTTCAGGTTGACCGTCGCGTCGACGTCGTCGTGGACCTTCACCGTCACCTGGTGCGAGCCCAGGGACTTGATCGGGTTGCCGACGATGATCTTGCGCTTGTCCACCGAGGCACCGGCCTGCGAGATCGCACCGGCGATGTCGGTGACGGTGACCGCACCGAAGAGACGGCCGCCCGCGCCGGCACGCACCGGCAGCTCGACGGTCGCGCCCTCGAGCTTGGCCTTGATCTCCTTGGCGTGGTCGAGGTCGCGGACCTCACGGCTGCTGCGCGCGGCCTTGATCGACTCGATCGTCTTCTCGCCGCCCTTGGTCCAGCGGATGCCGAACCCACGCGGGATGAGGAAGTTGCGGCCGTAGCCGTCGCGAACCTCGACGATATCGCCCGCGGCGCCGAGGCCGGTGACCTCCTGAGTCAGGATGAGCTTCATCAGTCAGTCTCCTCTCAGCGAGCCGTGGACGTGTAGGGAAGGAGTGCGACCTCGCGGGCGTTCTTGACCGCGATCGCAACGTCGCGCTGGTGCTGCACGCAGTTGCCGGTCACCCGACGCGCACGGATCTTGCCGCGGTCGGAGATGAACTTGCGAAGCAGTGTCGTGTCCTTGTAGTCGACGTACGACACCTTCTCCTTGCAGAACTGGCAAACCTTCTTCTTCGGCTTGCGGAGTACTGGCTTGGCCATTCTGGTGCTCCTTTTCATGAGCCCGGCTCTCGCCGGAATGGTCAGCTGCTGGTGAGCAGCCAGTTGTTGTCAGAGATGTTTCAGATCAGAACGGGGGCTCGTCCGAGGACCCGCCGGCGCCGCCGGTGGCCCAGGGATCGTTGGCGGGCGCCTGCCCGCCGCCGTACGAGCCACCCTGGCCGCCACCCTGCTGACCGCCCCAGCTTCCGCCGGAGCCGCCGGCCTGCTGGCCGCCTTGGGAGCCGCCCGAGGACCACGGGTCGTCCCCGCCGCCACCGTAGGAACCACCCTGGCCCCCGCCGGAGCGGGAGGTCTTGGTGACCTTGGCGGTCGCGTACTTCACGCTGGGGCCGACCTCGTCGACGTCGATCTCGAAGACGGTGCGCTTCTCACCCTCGCGGGTCTCGTAGGAGCGCGCCTTCAGCCGACCCTGGACGATCACCCGCATGCCGCGCTGCAGCGACTCGGCGGCGTTCTCGGCCGCCTGGCGCCACACCGAGCAGTTGAGGAACAGCGCTTCGCCGTCCTTCCACTCGTTGCTCTGCTTGTCGAACGTGCGCGGGGTCGACGCAACCGTGAAGTTGGCGACCGCGGCACCCGACGGGGTGAACCGCAGCTCGGGGTCGGCGGTCAGGTTGCCGACGACGGTGATCGGTGTTTCGCCTGCCATATCAGGCCTCCCTGGTCTCGGGTCGATTCAATGTGGTTGACCGGGGGAATCGGTCGGGGTTACCGATGTTCTGAACGTGTGATCGCGTCAGCGGGTGCTCGGCCGGATGACCTTGGTGCGCAGCACCGACTCGTTCAGCGTGAGCTGACGGTCGAGCTCCTTCACCGTGGCCGGCTCGGCCTGCAGCTCGATGACGGCGTAGATGCCTTCGGCGTTCTTGTCGACCTCGTAGGCAAGGCGGCGACGTCCCCAGACGTCGACCTTCTCCACGGTGCCGCCGTCCTTGCGGACGACGTTGTTGAGGTACTGGTCGAGCGAGGGCGCGACAGTACGTTCTTCGAGGTCGGGGTCGAGGATGACCATTACTTCATAGGCACGCAAAGCGGTCTCCACCTCCTTCGGACTCGGGCGGCCACGGCGTTTCCGTGACAGGAGGGCTGTGCGTCCGTCGTACTCCGGCCGTTCCCGGCGTGGACTGCGACGTACCGACGGCCCGGACACCCATCCTGGAGGGGCCGAGCCGATCGACGCTCCAGAGTATCAGCGGACAGGCGGCGCGCCGAAATCGTTGTGCACAGGCGCCTAGAGTGAGGCCCATGCCCACTCTCCACATCGGTGCCCACGTCGACCAGGCCGACCCGATCGGTGCGGCGATCGAGCGTGGCGCCACGCTGAGCCAGTTCTTCCTCGGGGACCCGCAGGGCTACAAGGGCCCGGAGTTCCAGTACGACGGCGGGGCCGATGCCCTGCGCGCGGCAGCCGAGGAGCACGGGATCGACCTCTACGTGCACGCGCCCTACATCATCAACGTCGCCACCACGAACAACCGGATCCGGATCCCGAGCCGCAAGCTGCTCCAGCAGCACATCGACGCCGCGGCCTCGATCGGCGCGAGGGGCCTGATCGTCCACGGCGGCCACGTGAACAAGGACGACGAGCCGGCGAAGGGCTTCGACAACTGGCGCAAGGCCGTCGAGGCCACCGACCTGAAGATCCCGCTGCTGATCGAGAACACCGCCGGCGGCGACAACGCGATGGCCCGCCACCTCGACCGGATCGCCGGCGTCTGGGACGCGATCTCCTCGGCCGAGGGCGCCGAGCAGGTCGGGTTCTGCCTCGACACCT
>DATFGA010000140.1:0-3008 GCA_035249775.1 Nocardioidaceae bacterium
CCGGCGTCATCGGCGAGCAGCCTGCCCAGGAACGTCTTCCGGCTCGAGCCGACCAGCAGCGCATGCCCCAGGCCGTGGAACTGTTCCAGCGACTTGAGCAGGGCCCAGTTGTGCTCCGCTGTCTTCGCGAATCCCAGTCCCGGGTCGATCGCCAGCCGGTCCCCGTCGATGCCCGCGCTCAGGGCCGCCTCGACCCGCGACGCGAGCTCCTTGAGAACCTCATCCACCACGTCGTCGTACTCCGCGTGGCGTTGCATCGTGTCGGCATGGGCGCGCCAGTGCATCGCGGCGTACGTCGCACCGCGGGCTGCGACCACGTCGAGGATCTCCGGGTCCGCGAGGCCACCGGAGACGTCGTTGACCAGGACCGCACCGGCCTCGAGCGCAGCGTCGGCCACCTCGGCCCGCATCGTGTCGACCGAGACGACCGCCCCCTCACCGGCCAGCGCGCTGATCACCGGGATCACCCGGCCGAGCTCCTCGGCCACCACCGGGCGGGTTGCCCCGGGGCGGGTGGACTCACCGCCGACGTCGAGCAGGTCCGCGCCCTCGGCGAGCAGCTGCCGCCCGTGCTCGATCGCGTGCTCCGGCTCGGCCCACCGGCCACCGTCGGAGAACGAGTCGGGGGTCACGTTGACCACGCCCATCACCAGCGACCGGGGCGGCCGGGGCAGCCCGTCGAGGTAGCGGGGAGGTGTCGCGAACATGGTCTCGACCCTATCGGTCGGCCCATACACATCCGACGGCGTCGTCGCGGCACTTTCGCCCCTTTTGCAGGTATCTGAAATGCACAAATGCGGTCCTTGTGGACAGAACGCCCACGCGCGTAGCGTCCGGGTCAGGCATTAATCACGAGGGAGCCCAAGCATGCGTACTACGATCCGAGCGGCCTTTGCCGCCGCCACCAGCACCGCCTTGTTGTTTTCCGGCGCCGCTATCGCCGCCGAGCCAGCCGAGGGCTGGACCGCAAATCCCGGCACGACCGTCACCGATGAAGGTGTCGTGCTCGACGCCAGCGGCACCACCGCCGGCACGTCCTACGAGAACACGGACCTCGACGTCGCCGTCGCGAACGGGGACACGATCAGCTTCGACTACCAGGGGCTGTGCACCGCCGGCGCGCCCCGCGTGTTCATCCAGGGCGGCACCTACAACACCTGGGACGCCGACCCGATGGGCGCCTCCTGCGGGACCGACGCCGACGGCGACGGTTGGTTCACCGTCACCGGCACGGTGAGCGGCATCGTGGACGGCACCGCCGGCCACACCGGCATCGTGAACGACAACATCGCCAACCCGGACCCGATCACGGTGCGGAGCCTGACGATCGCCGGCACCGCCGTCGAGCTCGTCGCCGAGGAGACCACGGAGCCGGTGGCCAGGAACCACGGCAAGTGCGTGTCCGCTGCCAAGAAGGGCGGCGAGGAGCGCAGTGCGGTGGCCAAGTCGGACTGCGGCAAGAAGGTCAAGAAGGACAAGAAAGAGAAGAGGGCCAAGAAGGCACAGCACGACAACAGGCGCTCCTCCCGCGCCTGAAGCCTGCAAGCCGGCAGCCCCGCTCTCCATGGGAGGAGCGGGGCTGTCTGCTGTTCTGCGTCAGCGGGTGCCGTGCATGATCAGGCTCATCGCCTCGGAGCGGGTCGCCGCGTTGTGCAGCACCCCGCGCACCGCGGAGGTGACCGTGCGCGAACCGGCCTTGCGGACCCCGCGCATCGTCATGCAGAGGTGCTCGGCCTCCATCACCACGATCACGCCGC
Source organism: Nocardioidaceae bacterium (assembly GCA_035249775.1). Taxonomy (GTDB): domain Bacteria; phylum Actinomycetota; class Actinomycetes; order Propionibacteriales; family Nocardioidaceae; genus Nocardioides_C. The sequence goes on from DATFGA010000140.1 coordinate 1,758, forward strand.
GCGCCTCGAGGATCTCCATCAGCGAGTCGGCGACCTGCGTGGTCAGCCGCTCCTGGACCTGGGGCCGGCGGGCGTAGACGTCGACCAGCCGGGCCAGCTTGGAGAGCCCGGTGATCCGGCCGTTCTCGTTCGGGATGTACCCGATGTGCGCGACGCCGGTGAACGGCACCAGGTGGTGCTCGCACATCGACCAGAGCTCGATGTCCTTGACCAGGATCAGCTCGTCGTGGCCGAGGTCGAAGGTGGTGGTCAGCACGTCCTCGGGCCGCTGCCGCATCCCGACCAGCAGCTCCTGGTAGGCCCGCGCCACCCGGGCCGGGGTGTCCAGCAGGCCCTCCCGGTCCGGGTCCTCACCGATCGCGATCAACAGCTCCCGGACCGCCGCCTCGGCGCGCGCGTGGTCGAACGCAGGAATGTCCTCGCGCGGCTCCTGGCTGATCCGGTTGACCGTCATGAGTCGATGGTCGGATCACCGTGCACGTCGCCACCGGAGCCGGGCGGGGTGAGGATCACCGCACCCTCCTGCTCGTCGGGCGCACTGCCGTTGGCTGCCGACTTCGGCACCTCGATCGGGGGGATCATCGACGGCTCGCGGGTCGGCGAACCGGTCCACGCCGGACGCACCGGGCGGCGGCGCAGCGGCTCGAAGATCGTCGCGATCTCCGCCTTGTCCAGCGTCTCCTTCTCCATCAGCGCGAGCACCAGGGCGTCGAGGACGTCCCGGTTCTCCTCGAGGATGTCGAAGGCCTCCTGGTGGGCGGTGCCGAGCAGCTTCTTGGTCTCCTCGTCGACGGCCGCGGCCACGTCCTCGGAGTAGTTGCGCTGGTGGCCCATGTCGCGGCCGAGGAACGGCTCGGAGGTGGCCTCACCCAGCTTGATCGCGCCCAGCCGCTCGGTCATGCCGTACTGGGTCACCATCGCCCGGGCCAGCGACGTCGCCTTGTCGATGTCGTTGCCGGCGCCCGTGGTGGGGTCGTGGAACACCATCTCCTCGGCGGCGCGGCCACCGAGCATGTAGGCGAGCTTGTCGAGCATCTCCGAACGGGTCTGGGAGTACTTGTCCTCGTCGGGGAGCACCATCGTGTAGCCGAGCGCCCGGCCGCGCGGCAGGATCGTCACCTTGTGCACCGGGTCCGTGCCGGGCAGCGCCGCCGCGACCAGCGCGTGGCCGCCCTCGTGGTAGGCAGTGATGAGCTTCTCCTTCTCGCTCATCAGCCTGGTCCGCTTCTGCGGTCCGGCGATCACCCGGTC
>DATFGA010000141.1:0-10655 GCA_035249775.1 Nocardioidaceae bacterium
CGAGCAGGTCAACGTCAGCAGCGCAGAGGTGGACGGCAACGGCTCCACGCCCGATGGTGCGCCCGACCTCAGTGCGGACGGCCGGTACGTCGTTTTCGCCTCCGACGCCGACAACCTGGTTCCCGGCGACACCAACGGTCAGCCCGACACCTTCGTCCGTGACCGACTCACCGGCACCACCGAGCGAATCAGCGTCACGAGCAACGGCAAGCAGGGTGAATCCGCCAGTGGCAGCGGTTCGATCAGTGCCGACGGGCGCTACGTGGCCTTCGCGTCCGCCGCTCCCCTCGACGGCGGAGGTTCTGACACCGACTTCGACGTCTTTGTGCGCGACCGGCTCACTGATCAGACGGAGCACGTGACGATCGGCGGCTCGCCGTCCATCAGCGACGACGGACGCTTTGTCGCGTTCGTGTCCGACTCGGTCGAGCTCAACGGAGGAACCTTCCCCAGCGCCCACGTCTTCGTGAAGGACCGGCAGACCGGTGTGACCGAGCAGATCGACGAAGCTCCCGACGGCACCCCGGCCAACCGCGGCTCTTCCCTGGCGGGGATCAGTGCCGATGGACGTTTCGTGTACTTCGGCACCTCGGCGACCAACCTCGTGCCCGTGGAGGGCGAACGGTTCGACGTCCAGGACGTCTTCCTGTACGACCGGCAGACCGACACGATGACCGCGGTCACCAGCAACATCGACGTGGATGCCTTCTCCACGAACAAGGCCTCGCCCGGAGGGATCAGTCCCAACGGACGGTTCCTGACCTTCACGGCCGACTCCGACGGGTTCATCACCCCTGACACCAACGGGTTCCACTCGGACGTCTGGCTGGTCGACACCCAGACCAACCCGTTCACCTACACCCTGGTGAGCCGCAACGACCTCGGTGAGCAGGCGAACGAGATCAGTCTCGCCGGACCGGTCAGCAACGACGGGAACCTGGTGGCCTTCACGTCTCGGGGCACGAACCTCGACGGCCCTGCACGGTTCGGGTTCCACGTCTATCTGCGCGACCTGCAGGCGGGCACGACCCGGGTGGTCAGCGTCGCGCCGGACGGCAGCGAGTTCGGTCAGGAAAGCACGCAGCCGGCCATGACCCCGGACGGACAGGTCATCGCCTTCCACAACCGGTTCTTCGACACGTTCGTGCGGGACATGCGACCGGCCGCCGACGTGGGCGTCAGCATCTCCGATCTCCCTGACCCCGCCCTCGAGCGCGGTCAGGTCGCCTACACCGTGACCGTGGACAACCTCGGCCCCGGAGCTGCGCCGAACACCACACTGGTCGACACCCTGCCCGTGGATCCGACGTTCGTCTCCGTCGTGGCGAGCCAGGGCACCTGTGTGCGGGACATCAACGGCAACAGCGGTGGCGTGTTGACGTGCGACCTCGGCACCATCGCCGCGAACGGCCAGGCCACGGTCACCATCGTGGTCGAGCCGCGGCGGGAGGGAGTGATCACCAACACGGCCACCGTGAACGCGGGCGCTCCCGATCCCAACGCCGCCAACAACAGCGACACCGAGACCACCACGGTGGCGCCGCGGTAGCGGCCCCTACTCGTGTGCCGGCGGCAGCCCATGTCGCCGGCACACGGGCTTCGTGTGCCGAAACGACAAGCTCCCCAACCCGCAACCGCGGGTTCGGGAGTTTCCGATGTCCTGAGACATCACAGGGTGGGCCCCGTGGGACTCGAACCCACAACCCGCGGATTAAAAGTCCGCTGCTCTGCCAATTGCGCTAGAGGCCCGGGAGGCGGAGTTCAGTCCGGAGAAACCCTCCGGACAACTCCCTCATGATTCGCGATAAGGGTACGCATCGCTCGCCCAGTATGACGGAGTCGAGGTGGTGCGCCGCGAACGAGGTCGGCAGACCGCCCTGGCTACCACGAAGGGACAATCCGCGTCGCTCGGAACTCGAATCCATCCTGCCCGGGACTTTCCCACTGAAGGCGGACCTGCTGTCCCGCATCGAGGGTCTTGTAGCCGTCCATCTCGATGACGCTGTAGTGCGCCCAGCAACCACCGGGCGTCTCCGCCGAGTCGAGGACGCCCCAACCCTCACCTGCATCCCAACTTCGAACGGTCGCGTTGGTCATCTCGGCAGGTTAGCGGCCGCCACCAGTCCCGGCCTCGACCGCGGGTAGCTGGAACAGGGGTCGGTACAGCGCGACCGTCAGGCCGAGGAAGAGCAGCGCGAAGCCGGCGAACCCGAGGGTGAGACCGGCGGACGCGTCCGGGTCGCTGTTCGCGAGCATGACCAGGGCCATGCTCGTGACGGACACCGCCAGGCAGCTGTAGGCGGTGAAGACGATGACCGCGGCGCGCCGTGCCCACGGTCGTCCGTGCAGGAGCCCGAGTGCAGTCACGACGGCCGCGGGCACGACGATGCCCAGATCCATCAGCTTGACCAGCCAGAACGGAGTCGGGCTCGAGGCGTACTCCGTCAACGCACTCGGATCGGTCCAGGCGGTGACGATCGGCATCATGTGCTGCCCGACGACGAGAAACACGGCGAGCGCGAGCAACGTGTACGCCGCAGCGCGTTCCACCCGTCTCGAGACAGGTGGCAGCACGCTCGTGCTTCGCCACCCCAGGACGAAGGCCGCCTCTGCGAGCACGAACACCACGAGCAGCAGCGGGAAGAACCTCTCCACATTTCCGGCGATCCGCAGGTACTCCTGACCGATCACCACCTGCGCGTAGGTGTACACCGCGAAGGCGCCGATCCCACTCGCCAGCAGGGCAGCGGCTGGGTGTCCGCGACGAGCGAGCAAGGCAGTCACCAGGGCCAACGGTGCGATCAAGAGCAGGGTGGCGGCGTCGCTGCCCAGCAGCTGGCTGAGGGTCGTTGATGACGTCCGGTACTCCATCAGTCCCAGGACCAGCGGGCCGGCCAGCGAGGTGATCGCCATTCCGAGCGCCAAGAGCACCATGACAGGGACCAGCAGCCGGTAGGGGACGTCACGTTCGGATGGTCGCGTTGGAGAATAGGAGCGCTGCGGCCCGTGTCGACTGGGGGGCGCGGGTCCGCGCGGAGCCGGTGTCAACGAGGTCATGCCATTGGCTCCTTTCGTTCACCTCCAGCGTCTTCCTTCCCGCGGCCCTGTGTGGCCGTCCATTGGTCCCCGTTCCCTGGGCATTTGGGCCCAGTTCGCCCTGCGTACCCCTCCTCCTTCCGGAGGAGCCGAGCCGGCTCGCGCCCTCCTGAAGTCCAGAAACGGTTTGGTCCGCCGGGCCGACGCCGAGCATCGCGCGCGCTTCTAGCGTCGTTCGTGCCGCAGGTTGCGGCCGAATCAGCTACCTGGAGGAGGGACCGTGACCACGGTTCAGAACGTCTCGGAGAAGACCGGTGTCGTGTCGGCACCGGCAGCGCGGAGCGAGGCTCTGCGCAAGGTCTACGGCCACGGCGAGACGGAGGTGGTTGCGCTCGACTCCTTGACCGTGGAGTTCCCGGTCGGCCAGTTCGCCGCGATCATGGGACCGTCCGGCTCCGGCAAGTCCACGCTCATGCACCTGATGGCGGGCCTCGACTCCGCGACGTCCGGACATGCCTGGATCGGCGACACGGAGCTCACCTCCCTGAACGACAAGGGCCTGACCGCCCTGCGCCGCGACTCCGTGGGCTTCGTGTTCCAGGCGTTCAACCTGGTGCCGACGCTCAATGCCCTGGAGAACATCACCCTGCCGATGGACATCGCCGGCCGCAAGCCGGACCCTGCGTGGCTGGAGCGAGTGGTCAGCACGGTGGGGCTGGAGAACCGCCTCTCGCACCGTCCGTCGGAGCTGTCCGGTGGCCAGCAGCAGCGGGTCGCCTGCGCACGCGCCCTGGCCAGTCGGCCGGAGATCATCTTCGCCGACGAGCCCACGGGAAACCTGGACTCGCGCAGCGGCGCCGACATCCTGGCGTTCCTCCAGATGTCCGTGCGAGAGCTGGGCCAGACGATCGTGATGGTCACCCACGACCCGGTGGCTGCGTCGTACGCCGACCGGGTCCTCTTTCTCGCCGACGGTCGCATCGTCGACGAGATGTACGAGCCGACCTCCGACCTCGTGCTCGAGCGGATGAAGGCCTTCGACACCACCGTGGGGGCATGACATGTTCCGAACCGCGATCCGAAACCTGCTCGCACACAAGCTGCGGCTCGCGCTGAGCGGTCTGTCAATCGTGCTCGGAGTCGGCTTCGTCTCGGGCGCGATGATCTACACCGACACCCTCGAGGAGACGTTCACGTCGCTCTTCGACAAGGCGTCCTCCGACGTGAGCGTCACCCGCAAGGCGGCGTTCGAGACCGGCCTGACCGGCACCGGGGTGAACAGCGCCGAGTCCTCGGTCCCCGCGGCACTGGTCGACAAGATCCGGGACACAGATGGCGTCGCGGCCGCCGAGGGCTACGTCCAGGCGGAGGGCGTCTACGTGCTCGACGCGTCCGGTGAGGTCCTCGAGACCGGCGGCGCCCCGGGTCTGGGGGTGAGCTGGTCCGACGAGGATGAGCTCACCGTGGCCGAGCTGGTCGACGGTGAGGTGCCCGCCGGCGACACAGAGGTGGCACTCGATGCCACCACCGTGGAGAAGCTGGATTACGAGGTCGGCGACCAGGTCGCCCTGCTTACCTCCGGCCCTCGGATCGAGGCCACCCTCGTCGGTGTCTTCGAGTACGGCGAGGGGGGCGGTCTGGCGGGTGCGTCGATGGCGGCATTCGACATGGCCACCGCACAGGAGCTGTTCCTGGAGCCGGGACGGTTCAGCGGCATCAGCGTGGCCGCCGCGGACGGTGTTACCGACCAAGAGCTCCAGGGCGCCGTTCGAAGCGTCGTCGGAACCGGGTACGACGTGAAGACCCGCGCCGAGCAGACCGAGGCGGCCGCCACGTCCCTCGAGGAGGGGCTGGGGTTCATCAACACCTTCTTGATGGTCTTCGCCGGAGTCGCACTCTTCGTCGGCAGCTTCATCATCCTCAACACGTTCTCGATGCTCGTGGCACAGCGCACACGGGAGCTAGCGCTGCTGCGTGCCCTTGGATCGAGCCGGCGCCAGGTCACGATCTCGGTGCTCGTCGAGGCACTGGTCCTCGGCATCCTCGGCTCGACCGTCGGACTGGGCGGCGGATACGCCCTCGCCCACGGGCTCAAGGCACTGCTCGGGCAGTTCGGTCTGACCCTCGACGGTGACCTGGTGTTCTCCACCGGCACGATCGCCTGGGGCTACACGGTCGGCGTACTGATCACCCTGGTGGCGGCGTACCTCCCGGCACGGCGCGCGGCGCGAGTGGCGCCGGTGGCCGCGATGCGCGCGGAGGTCGTCTCGGTCGCTCGACCGCTCCGCCGGCGGATGGTGGGTGGTCTTGCTGCCGCCGTGGTCGGGGCCGCCGCGATGGTGGCCGGGCTAGGGGCCGACGAGAGCGCCGGAACCCTTGTGGCACTGGGATCGGCGGTCCTGGTCGTGGCCGCGATCGTGCTCAGCCCGGTCCTGGCCGGCCCGTTCGTCCGGCTCGTCGGCGTGCTGCTCCCGCGGCTGGCCGGCAAGACCGGGCACCTGGCGAAGGAGAACGCTCTGCGCAACCCGCGCCGGACCGCGGCTACCTCCTCGGCGCTGATGATCGGCCTCGCGCTCGTGTCCGGGTTCAGCATTCTGGGTGCCTCGGCCAACGCATCCGTGGAGGAGCTGATCGATGACACGATCCTCGCCGACTACGTGGTCTCCACCGGAGTCGGCCAGCCGTTCACGCCGGCCGTCGCTCGTGACCTCGCGCAGGTGGACGGGGTCAGCCAGGTGGTCCAGGAGCGTTACGGCACCGCAAGGTTCGACGACCTCGAGTCGTTCTTCGTCGCCTACGAGCCCGAGGGGCTCAGCGAGGCACTCCAGCTGCGCTTCGCCGAGGGCAGCGTCGAAGGGCTGAGCGGCAACGGTCTGCTCGTCGACCAGACGACCGCCGAGGCCGAGGGCTGGCAGGTCGGCGACTCCGTCCGGTTCCTCGTCGCGAACGGCGAGAGCGCCGAGCTGACCGTCGGTGGTGTGTTCGAGGACAACGACGGGCTCGGTTCGGTATTCGTCTCGATGGACACCTACCAGGCCACGGGCGGTCTGCCGATGGACCGCTACGTGTACGTCGACGTCGACGAGGCGGCCGACCCTGAAGCGGTACGCGGCGCGATGTCGGAGGTCGTGGACACCTACCCCGTCGTGGACCTGAAGGACCGTGGCGAGTTCATCGACGAGCAGCAGGGCCAGGTGCAGCAGCTGCTGACCCTGATCAACGCGCTGCTGGTCCTCTCGGTACTGATCGCCGTGCTCGGCGTGGTCAACACGCTGGCGTTGTCGGTGATCGAACGGACCCGCGAGCTCGGTCTGTTGCGCGCGATCGGGATGTCCCGCAGGCAGGTCCGCCGGATGGTGCGCCTGGAGTCGGTGGTGATCTCGGTGTACGGCGCCGCGCTCGGCCTGGTGGTGGGGTCCATCTTCGGGGTCTCGCTGACCGAGGCGCTCGAGAGCGAGGGAATCGACCAGCTGGTCGTCCCGGGCGGTCAGCTCGTCCTGTTCCTCGTCATCGGTGCGGTCATCGGTGTGCTCGCCGCGGCCCTGCCGGCACGGCGCGCGGGTCGGCTGCAGATCCTCGAGGCCATCGCCACGGACTGAGCAGCCGAACCGGTCAGCGGTTGTGGAGGTCTGCGTCCGGGGCGACCTCCGCAGCCGCTGACCGTCATTGGTCGAGGGGAACGACCAGCTCGACCGTGGTGCCCTCGCCGGGGCGGCTCAGCACGCCCAGCCGCCCGCGGCAGAGCTCGGCCCGCTCGCGCATCGTCGACTGCCCCAGGCCGGACCGCGACTGCGCGCCGTCGAAGCCGACGCCGTCGTCCCGGACCCGGACCGTCAGCACCCGGTTCTCGACGGTGGCGTTGACCTCCACAGTCGAGGCAGCGGCATGCTTGACCACGTTGTGGAGGGCCTCGCCGACGATGCGGCACACGTGCTCCGAGGTGGTCGGCGGGACGGCCGGAAGGGTCACCGGCGAGATCGTGAGATCGACGTCGAGGTGCTCGGCATCCGCGACGCGTTGGACCAGGTCGCGCATCTCCTCGGCCAGGTCGGCCGCCTCGCCGACATCGGGGCGGAGGTCCATCAACAGCTGGCGCATCTCCAGGGTGGCCTGCCGGGCCAGGGCCTCCAGATCACCGGCTGCTTCCATTGCCACGGAGAGGTTTCCCGCGGTCAGGCCCCGGCGTACAGCCTGCGCGTGTGCTTGCAGCGCGAACAGGCCCTGGCTCACCGAGTCGTGCAGGTCCCGCGCGATCCTGCTGCGTTCCGAGAGCGCCGACGACTCGGAGGCGCGCCGGCGCACGGCGTCGGTGCTGATCGCGATGCTGGCCTGGTCGGCCAGGGAGGACCAGTAAGCAAGCTCCGACTCCGACGGTGACGTGACGTCCGGTGCCAGCAGCAGCACGAAGCAGCCGGCGACCTCTCCGTCGCGCCAGACCGGGAACTGCGCCGCGCCGTTCCAGGCGCCGTCGAGCACCGAGCTCCAGGAGTGGAGACCGGGCGAGTCCGCGTAGCGCCGGTGGGCATCGGAGAGGTAGATGCTGCGTCCGCGCAGGAGATCGTCTGCGCCGGGCACGTCGGTGAACACCGCATCCGACTGCGCGACCTCGGAGGCAGCTGAGTCCGGAAGCCCTTGCTGTGCGGCCAGCCGCACCGAACCCGGGTCGCTCAGCAGGATGAAGCCGATGCTCGCGCGCGGACCGCTCGCCGCCTCGCTCACCAGTGCCTGGAGAACCCGTGCCTTGTCCGCCGGCCCGTCCGCCAGCGCGTTGGCGACCACCTCGGCGGCGGTGCGAGGCGCCCGTCTCATCGGCGTGGTCTCGTGGAAGATCGCCGGCGCCAGCTCGAGCCCGTCAACCTCCATGACCGCCCCGGACCAGGTCATCTCCACCTCGCTGCCGTCCGGGCGCACCACCGTGTTCATGTAGAAGTCGGTGTCACCGGCCCGCTGGTTGCTCTCCAGCTCGAGCAGCGCCGCCCGCTCGTGCTCGGCGAAGTGCAGCAGGTAGTCGCGTCCCCGCACCTCGCTCAGTGGCCGGCCGATGATCCGCTCGGCCGCGGGGTTGAGGTAGACCCAGGTGTGGTCGACGCCGGTGACGCACACGCCGTACGCCGAAGCCTGCAGGAAGTCGATCAGCGGCTCGAGGCCGATGTCGCGGAGCACATCACGGGCAAGGGCGTCGTTGCTCGTGCCGTCCGGCGGTGGGACGGCACGGGTGTCGGACTGTGTCACGGGCGCATTCTCGCACCGGAGCCGACTGCCGAGGAGCGCTTTTCGGTATGCCGGACCGCCCCCGCATCTCCTCCTGAAGGAGGAGGCCGCTCGGAAACATCCCTCGTACAGCCGAGGCGGCGAGCCACGACGCGTCGTACGGTCACTGCATGATCCGGTACGCACCCGCCTCGACCAGCGCGCTCCGCCGCCCGCTGGTCCAGGATGCCCTGCTCGGGACCGTGCTCGCCGTCCTCTCGATCGTGTCCATGTGGACGCCCTCGACCCTCGTGGACTACGACTTCCGGGAGCCCGACGCGTTCGGCGTACTGCTCGCTTTGCTGGGTTCCGGAGCGGTTCTGGTCCGGAGCCGGTTCCCGATGGTGGCGCTCGGCGTGGCGCTCGTGGCGCTGCTGCCGATGGTGCAGCTGGGCTACAGCCAGGCGATCGGCGGACTCCCCGTCCTGCTCGCCCTCTACTCGGTGGCGGTGCGACGCCGGTTCGCGGTCAGCCTGGCCAGCGCGCTGCTGACCGCGGCCGCGATCGCGGTGGTCCTCATCACCGGACCGATTCCCTCGACCATCGCCGACTGGATCGCGAACGCGTTCATCCTCGCCACCGGGTGGTCCTTCGGCCGCACCGTGCGCAGCCGCCGTGCCCGGTTGGCCACCCTCGACCTGCGGGACCGTGCGCTGGCCTCCGCCGAGGAGGCCGAGCGGCGGACGGCGCTAATCCAGAAACGGGCCGAGGTCGCGCAGGAGCTGCAGGACCTCGTCGCGCACAGCCTCACCGAGATCACCGTGCAGATGGCGGCGGCCCGCAGGTTGATCGCCACGGACCCGGAGCTGGCGGGGCAGATCCTGACCGACGGCGAGGCGGCCGGACGGGCAGCCAGCCAGGAGATGCGGCGGTTGTTCCGGATCATGGCCGAGCACGAGGACACCCCTCAGCTGCGACCGATGCCCGACCTCGCGTCCGTTCCTGACCTTGCCGCGGCGGAACAGGCGGCCGGCATGCAGGTGGTGGTCCAGGACGAAGGACCGCCGCAATATCTCTCGGCGGGGCTTTCGCTCACGGCCTACCGCATCATCGAGGAGGCACTCGTGAACGCCAGACGACATGCCGGCGCCGAGCAGGCCACAGTCCGGCTGGCTTGGTCCCCGGCCGAGCTCGTGATCACCGTCGTCGACGACGGCGGCTCTGCTCCCATCCGCTGGTCCGACGCGCCGGAGCCGTCGACCGGGGGCTTGCGCCGGCTCGCGCGACGTACCTCCGTCTACGGCGGCGACCTCCGTTGGGGGCGGCGGTCGAGCGGCGGGTTCGCCGTCACCGCGCGCCTGCCACTGCGCGAGATGGTGAGCTCCTCATGACGATCCGGGTCCTGCTGGTCGACGACCAACCGCTGCTGCGCACGGGTTTCCGCCTGATCCTGGCCACCGAACCCGACATCGAGGTGGTGGGTGAAGCCGGCGACGGGGTGACGGCGCAGAGCCAGGTGGCCGCGCTCCGGCCGGACGTGGTGCTGATGGACATCCGGATGCCGCGGATGGACGGCGTGGAGGCCACGAGAGGCATCGTCGATGCCCACGGCGACGCCACCCGGGTGCTCGTACTCACCACCTATGACCTCGACGAGTACATCATCGAGGCGTTGCGGGCCGGCGCCTCCGGCTTCCTGCTCAAGGACACACCGGCGGAGGCCCTTGTCGATGCTGTCCGGGTGGTGCACCAGGGCGACGCGGTGGTGGGTCCCAGCATCACCAGGCGCTTGCTCGACCGCTACGCCAAGCACCTCCCGGCCAGCCGGGAGGCACCCGCGCCTCCGGTGGCCACCGAGCTCACGCAGCGGGAACGCGACGTCCTGCTGCTCCTCGCCCAGGGCCTGTCGAACGCCGAGATCGCCGCCTCGCTCGTGGTCAGCGAGACAACCGTCAAGTCGCACGTCAGCAGCCTGCTTGGGAAGCTCGGGCTCCGCGACCGGGTGCAGGCCGTGATCTACGCCTACCAGCACGGCCTCGTGACCCCGGGCTGAGCTTCGCTTCACGCAACAAACCTGACCAGACAACAGAGAGGTGCCCTCATGGCCGAGCTTGACATCACCGCGACCACAGCACAGGTCCGACTCACGACGGCGGAGAAGATCTTCGGCCTTCTACGAAACCTGTCGTTCCCGCTGTCGGCGGTGACCTCGGTCAGCGTCGAGGACGACGGCATCCGTGCGGCACGCGGACTCCGCGCCCCAGGACTGGCGCTCCCCGGTCGCCGCAAGATCGGCACCTGGCGCGGCCGAGGGCGCCGTACCCTCGTCTCGGTTCGAGCGGGGGAGCCGGCGATCCGGATCGCCTTGAGCGGAGAGCGGTTCGACGAGGTGGTGCTCAGCCATCCGGCGGCCGGCACCTGGGCAGAAC
>DATFGA010000142.1:0-8149 GCA_035249775.1 Nocardioidaceae bacterium
GTGGTGTCATATTGGTGCGCATGGACATCACCCCGTACGTCGAGAACCTCCGCCAGGACCTGGTCGCAGCCGCCGAGGCCGGTGGCCCCGAGGCACGGTCCGCCGCGGAACGTCTTGCCCTCGCGCTCGACCCCGCCGTCCGCCTCGCGCTGATGGACGCCCTGTCCCAGGCGGCCGCGGAGATCACCAGCGAGCTCCCCGCCGGTTCGATCGACGTGCGACTCCGTGGTCGCGAGCCACAGTTCGTGGTCGACGTACCCACCATGCCGATGGCGGCACCCGCCGCACCGGCGCCGCCGTCCCCGCCCGACGTCGAGGAGGACGAGGAGGACGGCACCATGGCCCGGATCACGCTCCGGATCCCCGAGTCGGTGAAGTTCAAGGCCGAGGAGCTCGCCGCCAAGGGCGGGCACTCGCTCAACAGCTGGATCGTCAACGTGGTCCGCAACGCCACCCGCGAACGCGCGATCAACGTCGACATCGACCTGTCCAGCGTCCCGTTCTTCGACGGCCCCGGCTTCCCCAGCGGCCGTGGCCGGGGAGGCAGCCGCCGGATGACCGGCTGGGTCTGACCGCCCCGCTCCACCCCCACCCGAAAACCCAACCGACCGGCGCCGCCGGCTCGGGAGCCGAGTACACCCTGGAGTGACCATGCAGCAGAGCTTCGACACCCCCGGACCGATCTCGTTGTACGTCGAGCTCGGGTCCGGCGACCTCAACGTGCACGCCGAGGACGTCTCCGAGACCACGGTGACCGTGGACGGACGAGACGCCGACGACGTGACCATCGAGCAGCGCGGCAACCAGATCGCGGTCCTCGCACCGCAGAAGCGCACCGGCTTTTTCGGCAGCTCGAGCGAGCTGGCCATCATCGTGGTCCTTCCCCAGGACAGCGAGGTGAGCACCAAGCTCGGGTCGGCGGACATGTCCGGCAGCGGCCGCTTCGGCACCACCAAGGTCAAGACCGGGTCCGGCGACGTCGAGCTCGAGGAGCTCGGGCGCCAGGCGCTGGTCGAGACCGGCTCCGGCGACATCCAGATCGGCTCGGTCGCCGAGGAGCTGCGGATCAAGACCGGCTCCGGCGACGTCTCGGTCGACCGGGTCGGCGGGTCCACCAACATCTCCACCGGCTCCGGCGACGTGGAGCTCGGCACCGCCGTCGGCGACGTCCAGGTCAAGTCCGGCTCCGGCGACATGCGGGTCAAGGAAGCATTGAGCGACGTGGCCCTCAGCACCGCCTCCGGCGACCTCGACGTGGGCCGCATGCACCGCGGCGCACTCGCCGCCAAGAACGTCTCCGGCGACATCCGGGTCGGCATCCCGGAGAACGTCCCGGTGTGGACCGACATCAGCTGCATCACCGGGCAGGTCTCGTCCAACCTCCAGGGCGCCGGCCAGCCCGAGGAGGGCCAGGACTACATCGAGGTCCGCGCCAAGACGGTCAGCGGCGACATCCACCTGGAACAGGTCTAGCGGCACAGCTCATCACCCCCAACTCAACTTTTGAAGGAGACCGAACCATGTCCGACTACAGCTACCTCACCCTGGCCAAGCTCCAGATGAACGAGCGGATCGAGCAGAACCGCAGGTCCCACATCCCGGGCCTCAAGCGCCGCTCCCGCCGGCACAGCATCGCCACCGGCCTGCACACCCTGGCCAACCGGATCGACATCTGAGCACCGAGCCGCCACCCACGCCGGGTGGCGGCTCGCTGCCGTCAGATCGAGGTGCGGTGGAAGCTCAGGTGTGAGCGCGACGGGGTCGGGCCCCGCTGCCCCTGGTAGCGGGACCCGTACTTCTCCGAGCCGTACGGGTGCTCCGAGGGCGAGGACAGCCGGAAGAAGCAGAGCTGGCCGATCTTCATCCCCGGCCACAGCTTGATCGGCAGGGTCGCGACGTTGGACAGCTCGAGCGTGACGTGGCCGGAGAAACCGGGATCGATGAACCCGGCCGTCGAGTGCGTGAGCAGACCGAGCCGCCCCAGCGACGACTTGCCCTCGAGCCGCGCCGCGACGTCGTCAGGCAGGGTGACCACCTCGTACGTCGAACCCAGCACGAACTCACCCGGGTGCAGGATGAACGGCTCGTCGCGGTCCGGCTCCACCTGGCGGGTCAGCTCCGGCTGGTCCTCGGACGGGTCGATGTGTGGGTACCGGTGGTTCTCGAACACCCGGAAGAACCGGTCCAGGCGCACGTCGATGCTCGACGGCTGGACCATCTCCGGCTCGAACGGCTCGAGGGCGACGCGTTTGGAATCGATCTCGGACAGGATGTCGCGGTCTGAGAGAAGCACAGTCAGAACCTACCGGTATGATGCTCCCCAAGTCGCCAGTGGTCAGCCATGTGAGCGGCTTTTGCGGATGTAGCTCAGTTGGTAGAGCGCGACCTTCCCAAGGTCGATGTCGCGAGTTCGAATCTCGTCATCCGCTCCGAGAATTACCGTCGCCACCGGCGAGCAGCGCGTAGAGCGAGTCTGTCTCCTCCTCGCAGGCCGAGCAGGCCGCCAGGTGGGTCGCGATCACCGGGTCCTCGAAGGTCGGGTCGGCCAGCCTTGCTTCGACGTACTGGTCCATCAGGTCGAAGCAGTCGTCGCACGAGAGCCACGGCTGCGTGTCCAGGGTCAGGCTGTCCAGGACGGTGCGGGTCACGGTCCTGCGTCGATGGCTCATCGTCCGTTCCCCTCTCCGCGTGCGGCCGGCAGGTGGCCGGACAACGCCAGGTGTGCGCGGACCCGGACCCGCGCGTCGTGCAACGTCTTGTAGAGCGCGTTGCGGTTGGTGCCGAGTCGCTCGGCGAGTACGTCGATCGGCACCTCGTCGACCAGGAGGGCCAGCATGATCCTGCGCTGGTGCGGCGTGAGCGAGTCGTGGATGGCACGGTCCACCGCGCGCGCGAGATCGGCCCCCTCGGCGTACTCCTCGACCGACGGCCCGAGGTCGATGGTGACCCGGGTGTCGTCGAGCACGACCTGCCGGGAGCGCCAGGCCTGGCCGCGCACCTCGGTCGCGGCCTGGAGGATGGCGAACTTGTAGGCCCAGGTGGTGAACCTGCTCCGGCCCTGGAACGTGTGCAGCTTCGCGAGCAGCGCCACCATCGCCTCGTCGGCCGCCTGGTCGGCGAGCTCGTCGACCTGCTCCGGGCCGGCGCCGCCGAGCAGCGGCCGCATCCGCCAGATCTGGTGTCGCGCGGCTCGCACCAGCAACGCGTGCAGCCGGCGCAGGGCGACCTCGCGGCCGGGCCCCTCGATGCTCAGCGCAAGCACCCAGTCGTCCGGGTCACGATCCAGGTCAGCCGTCAGCGACGACGGACCGGGCTCGTTCCGACCGACGAGTGTCATCGCCGGATCCAGGGCGTGGGCAACGGGGACAGGATCCGGGCCGCCAGCTCGGGCGGGCAACCGCGGTCCACGAGGGCCAGGAGGGCATGTACGTCGACCCCGGGTGCGGCCGCCAGTCGTTCGGCGAGCTCTTCGGGGAATCCGGCGTCGAGCAGCCGGCACAACCGCCATGCGGTGACGTCGACCGGCGGACCATCGCCAAGGCAGGATCCCGACGGGGACCCGCGGCGGACAAAGTGGTGAAGCGTCATGCTTTGTTCGCGTCGGCGGCTCGGCAAAGTCTTACCTCCGCTCGACGAACTCGGTAAGAAATTTCGATCCTGCGACGCAAACATCGTCATGAGCCTCCTCGACCCGGATTCTTCCGACGCCGCCCGACGCGGTCAATGGCCCGGTGGGCTCATCGGTCGCACGCACCTGCGCCCAGCTGACCATCCTCTGCGAGCCCGGCGGCGGTGCGATGCCGCCGTGCTCACGACCCTCAGAAGGGAACGTCGATGACCCACTCCGGCACCATTCGGACCCGTTCGACCCCGCTCGCCCTGCTCGCCGTCGCCGCACTGGTTGCCGCGCTGCTGACCTTCGTCTCGTGGCAGGACCAGACCGCCAACGCCGACACGAACCGCGGCCCCAGCCATGCCGCCAGCCACGAAGGCCCGTCGGCGCGCCCGCTGTCCGTGAGCCAGCTGGCCCTGCACGACGCGATGCGCAAGCTGTGGGAGGACCACGTCACGTGGACCAGGATGGCGATCGTCACGTTCGCCGCCGATGGTGCGGACTCGCCCAGCTTCGCCGCCTCCGCGGACCGCCTGATGCAGAACCAGGTTCACATCGGCGACGCGATCAAGCCGTTCTACGGCGAGGCGGCCGGTGACCAGCTGACCGCGCTGCTCACCGAGCACATCGCGGTGGCGGTGGAGATCCTCCAGGCCGCGAAGGCCGGCGACCAGCCGATGGTCGATGACGCCGTGGCCAGGTGGTACGTCAACGGTGACGAGATCGCCGACTTCCTGGCCGCTGCGAACCCCCGGTTCTGGCCCCAGGACGCGATGCGGGCTGCGATGAAGGGACACCTCGACCAGACCCTCGACGAGGCGGTGCACGAGCTCACCGGTGACTTCAAGGCGAGCGTCGCCGACTACGAGGTCATCCACGCGCACATGCTCGCGATGGCCGACACCCTGACCAACGGGATCCTGCGGACCTTCCCTGACTCCTTCCGCTGACAGACCAACCGGGCGGTGGACCGGGCGGTGGGCCGTCACCGCCCGGTCGGCAGGATGGCGGCATGCCGATTCCCGACTTCATCGTCTCGCTCCGCCGCCAGGTAGGTCAGGCACAGCTGTGGCTCCCCGGGGTCACAGCTGTGGTACGCCGGTCCGAGGAGATCCTGTTGGTGAGGCGGGCCGACAACGGCGAGTGGACCCCGGTCACCGGGATCGTCGACCCGGGCGAGCAACCGGCCGTCGCCGCGCGGCGCGAGGTGCTCGAGGAGACCGGTGTCGTGACCGAGGTCGAGCGGCTGGCCTGGGTCGACGCGGGCCCACCCGTCGTACACGTCAACGGTGACCGGGCACGTTATCTGGACCACTGCTTCTCCTGCCGGTACGTCGCGGGTGAGGCGCATGTCGCCGACGACGAGTCCCGTGACGTGGCGTGGTTCCCCGTCGACGCACTGCCCCCGATGCGGCCCATCTTCCGCGAGCGGATCCTGTGTGCCTTGGCGGACGAATCCCGGACCCGGTTCGAGACGGAGGACGCGACGGCCCCAGCCTCGGGCTGATGTGGGCCGCCTATCCTGCTCGGTATGGCACTGGTCGCAGCACCTTCGAACGCATGACCGGGTTCACCGGGTTCCCCGAGGCCGCCCTCGACTTCTACGACGACCTCGAGACCGACAACACGAAGTCGTTCTGGGCCGATCACAAGCACGTCTACGACACCGCCGTCCGGGCGCCGATGACCGCCCTGGTCACCGAGCTCGAGGAGGAGTTCGGACCGGCCAAGGTGTTCCGTCCCTATCGCGACGTCCGGTTCGCCAAGGACAAGACGCCGTACAAGACGCACCAGGGCGCGTTCGTGGCGAGTGGCCCGGCGACCGGGTGGTACGTCCAGGTGGCCGCGCCCGGAGTCCGCGTCGGTGTGGGTTTCTACGAGGCGTCCTCACCGCGGCTGGCCCGGATCCGCACCGCGATCGACGAGGACAGGCGGGGCAAGGAGCTGGAGCGGATCATCGCCTCCTTGGTGGCCGACGGGTGGGAGCTGGGCGGGGACAAGCTGAAGACCACGCCACGCGGGTACGACGCGGCGCATCCGCGGATCGACCTGCTCCGGCACCGGTCCATGACGCTCGGGAAGTCCTACGGGTTCGCGCCGGTGATCCATACCCGCGAGCTGTTGACGATGGTCCGCGACGACTGGCGACGGGCGACGCCGTTCGTCGAGTGGGTCTCCGACAACGCCGGCGCCGACTGACCCCCGAACCCACCGAGCCGTCAGGTTTGGCGGGCCGAGCCGTCATCTCTGGCGGGCCGAGCCGTCAGGTTTGGCGGCCGGTCAGTGCGGCTGCCAGGCGTCCTCGTCCTTGGTCCGGGCGACAACGCGCTTGGGCAACCGGCCGGTCGTGAGCGCCCGGATGCTCACGTTCTCGAAGACCTCGCGCAGGCTGCTCCGGGCGGCGATCCAGACGAGCTGGAGGACCTCCGCGGACTCGTTGTAGGAGACGGCTTCCGGTCGAAGGCCGTAGACGCTGACCAGCGGACCGTCGACCGCGCGGATCACGTCGGCCACGGTGACCTTGTCGGCGTCGCGGGCCAGACGCCAGCCGCCCGACTGACCGCGCTGGCTGACCACGACACCCGCCCTGCGCAGGTCGGCCAGGATCGCCTGGAGGAATCCATGCGGGATGTCCTGCAACCGACCGATCTCCTCCGCACTGACCGCGGCACCGTCAGAGCGCCCGGCGAGCTCGATGAGGGCGCGGAGGGCGTAGTCGGACTTGGCGGAGACGCGCATGCGGCAAAGTCTGTCAGACCGCTACAGATTGCGGACCCCGACCGGCAGCCGGGCGCCGTTGGAGAATCTTGCTGGAAATCTTGAGGCGGTCAGGCGACGACTTGCTCGAGCTCCTGGTTCAACGCTCGCGCCGCGCGCTCCTGTCGAACCGCCCACACGATCAGCGCGATCCAGGAGACCAGGAGAACAGACGCAACCGCGATGACGACAGGGGCTGACCCACCCATCGACTCCACGATCGTCTTGCTGTTCGTCAGCACGATCAGTCCGCCGGCTGCCACACCCAGCACGCGGGCCGGCAGGTGCTTCACCAGCCAGGCGGCAATCGGCGCTGCGATCACGCCGCCGACGAGCAGTGCACCTGCATAACCGAAGTTGATGCCCTGGCTGCCAAGCGCGAGCAGGAAACCCAACGAGCCTCCGATCGCGACCACGAACTCCGCGGTGTCGATGGAGCCGACGACCTTGCGCGGTTCCAGGCGACCCGACGACAGCAGCGACGTGGTACCTACCGGTCCCCAGCCACCGCCTCCGATTGCGTCCATCAGACCCGCCACCACACCGAGCGGGGCCAGGAAGAACGCGGAGAGCTTGCCGCGAAAGCGAGGACGGCGCCCGCCGAGGGCGAGGAACCGCCAGATCACGTAGACGCCCAGCGCGAGAAGCAACGCCGCCACCCACGGTTTTGCGACATCGCCAGGGATGCTTGACAAGAACGTGGCACCGGCGAAGGCGCCGATGCCGCCGGGAACCGCGATGATGCTCACCGTTCGCCAGTCGACGTTGCCGAGCTTGTGATGGCTGAACCCAGAAACCAGCGTGGTGCCGATCTCGGAGAAATGGACGGCGGCCGAGGCCGCAGCCGGAGCGATACCCGCCGCGAGCAACAGCGTCGAGGAAGTGACGCCATAAGCCATCCCGAGCGAGCCGTCGATCAGCTGGGCGATCATCCCGACGAAGCCGAGGACGATGAGGTTGCGCATCGCGAACACCTTTCATGAGGACAGCGACCTGGCTCCGCAATCGGGCCAGCGTTTGTCTACTGACTTAGTCAAGTTAGTGAGCCGAGCAAAGCAGGGCATCGATAGAAAGTCAAGTAACTCAGTCGCCTTACTTATCGCCAGGGTGAGCGCCCGATGTAGTTCAGGCGGCTATCCGCAGCGCCGATCGCAGGTCCCCGAGCCAGAGGGCAAGGGCTTCTGGGGTGAAGGAGTCCTTGTCGACGACGATGACCGTCCATCCGTGCTCACGGAGCCACTGACGCCGGAGCCTGTCCGCCTTCTCCTGCTCGGGCGAGTCGTGGAACTCGCGCCCGTCGTACTCCACGGCCACGCGGCTCATCGGGTAGGCGAGATCCAGCCGGAAGACCTTCCGGCCGTGCTCCCGGACCCAGTACTGCGGTGTCGGCGTCGGCAGGCCGGCGTCGATGATCTCGAGCCGGGTCCAGCACTCGCCGGGCGACTCGGCCCTGGGGTCGGCCAGCGGCACAAGCTCCCGAAGCTGTACGACGCCCCTCCGCCCGCGATAGCGCACCAGCTCGGCCTCCATCTGCTGGCGCGTGATGCCGTGCGCGCGCATGAATCCGTCGAGGGCCGCGAGGGCGCTGCGTCGACGAAGGCGGCAGCCGAGGTCGAGCGCGGTCCGCAGCGGCGTGGTCACCGCGATGCCCTGGATGAACGTGACGTCCTCCGGCCGGAGATCTCGTTCACCGCCGACACACCCGAACCGGCGTGCTCGCGTGTGCCCCCGGAAGACGGAGGTCTCGAGTGGCGGGAGGATCTCGAGCTCGCGGAACTC
>DATFGA010000143.1:0-2164 GCA_035249775.1 Nocardioidaceae bacterium
CTCTCCCTGCCCCCTCTCCCTCCCCCCGCCCTCCCGTTGAGACGTGCAGAATTCCCCGTTGAAACGCGAGAAATTCACGTTCGAAACGTGAGAAAGTCGCGGCCGGTGCCGGCCGCAGTCGCCGCGAACGCTCGGCAGCCCCAGGGCGAATACTTCGGTGACCGCCGAACTGTTTCGGCGCTAGCGTGGTGCTCATGACCTCGCACGCGAACCATCGTTGGCTGCCCGTCGTGGCGATCGGCATCACGTTGGTCTTCTGGGCCTCGGCCTTCGTCGCGATCCGAGACCTTGGTGAAGAGGTCACCCCTGGTGCGCTCTCCCTCGGCCGGCTGCTGGTCGGCAGCCTCGCCCTCGGCGTGTTCCTGTTGTTCCGTCCCCGGCGCTGGCCCTCGCGCGCGGACTGGCCCGGACTGGTCGTCTGCGGCGTGCTCTGGTTCGGGGTCTACAACCTCGCGCTCAACGAGGGTGAGCGGCGGATCGACGCAGGAACGGCCGCCATGTTGATCCAGGTCGCGCCGCTGCTGATCGCGATCCTTGCCGTGTGGTTCCTGCGCGAACGGCCGACCTGGTATCTCGGCGCCGGTCTGATGCTCGGCTTCGGCGGAGTAGTGCTGATCAGCTTCTCCACGTCCGGTGCGGGCGAACGGGATGTGCTCGGCGTCGTGCTCTGCCTGCTGGCCGCCGCGGCCTACTCGATCAGCATGGTGCTCCAGAAGCCCTTGCTGGGAAGGCTTTCCGCACTGGAAGTCACCTGGTTCGCCTGCACCATCGGTGCCGTGGTCTGCCTTCCGTTCGCGGGAGACCTGGTCCGGACGGTTCAGGAGGTACCGCTGAGCTCGGTGGGCTGGATCGTCTACCTCGGAATCTTCCCGACCGCCATCGCGTTCACGACCTTCGCCTACGCACTGGCCCGGATGGATGCGTCCCGACTGGGTGTCACCACCTACTTGGTGCCACCCATCACGATCGGCCTCAGCTGGGCCGTTCTCGACGAGGTACCCCCTCTGCTCGCGATTGTCGGCGGTGCCGTGTCGTTGGTCGGTGTGGCTGTGGCCCGCATCAGGCCGCGCCGGCCAGCCGCCGTACTCCAGGATGCCTGACGACAGTGCCACCCCACGGAGGTGCTCACATGACCGACGCAGCTGCGGTCGCTCGCCTCGCCCGCCTGCTCGGGGACCAGAGCCGAGCCGCGATGTGCCTGGCGATGCTGGACGGGTCAGCGTGGACACTGTCACAGCTCGCGTCGACTGCCGGCGTCACCATGTCCACGGCAAGCGAACACGTGTCGACCCTGGTCGACGCCGGCATCCTGACCGACGAACGACTCGGCCGGAACCGCTACGTGCGTCTGGCCGGGCAGGATGTCGGCGAGGCTCTCGAGGCGTTCAGCACGCTGGCTCGACCGTCTCCGGCTAGGTCGCTACGTGGCGTGGGTGAGCGTCGACGGCTGGCGGCCGCACGCACCTGCTACGACCACCTCGCGGGTCGGCTCGGGGTGGTGGTGTTCGACATGCTGGCCGAACGCCGTCTCGTGGATCGTTCGGACGGCCTGACGATCACCAACGCCGGCGAGGACTGGTTCGGAGGACTAGGCGTGGACCTTGATGCGCTGCGGAGCAGACGCCGACCGCTCGTGCGTGAGTGCATCGACTGGACCGAGCGCCGACCACACCTCGCCGGCTCGCTCGGTGCAGCGCTGCGCGACCGGTTCCTGGAGAAGACGTGGGTACGCCGGCCCGACCGCACGCGTCGCCTCGAGGTGACCGGCATGGGCCAGCAAGCACTCCAGGAACTGCTCGGGATCGAGCCCGCCCGCCTGCGGGTGGAAGCCTGACCGGGAACCGCACTCGTCGACCGCGAAAACTCCACGCCTCAACGGCGAAAACCGCACGTCTGAACGGGGAAAAGGGCACGTCTCAACGGGGAGGAGGGGAGGTTAGGGGGTGGTGTCCTTCTCGAGCCAGCCGCGGAAGGCCTCGAGGTTCCGGGTGGACTCACCCCGAGAGGTCCGCCAGTCCCACTCCTTTCGGATCGAGGTGGCGAAGCCGAGCTCGAGGATCGTGTTGAACGACTCGTCGGCGTACGACAGCACCGCCCCGAGCAGCCGGTCCACCTCCTCGGGCGTCACCGAGCTCAGCGGCAGCCGCCCGTCGAGGTAGATGTC
>DATFGA010000144.1:0-12337 GCA_035249775.1 Nocardioidaceae bacterium
TTGCGTTTCCTGCACCGAATCTAGCGTCTCGCTCGAGGATCCGCGGACACCGTTGTGATACTTCACGGAATCGGCGACATTGAGGCCATGAACTCACGGCTGACCTCGCGGCACCTGCACCTCGACTCGCTCGCCGTCCACGCCGGCCGGGAGGACCTCCAGGGCCTGGGCGTGCACGCGCTTCCGATCGACCTCTCCACCACGAACCCGCTGCCCGGGATAGACGCGGGTGGCCTGTCCTACGAGGCGATGGCCACCGGCGGCGTACCGGACCCCGAGGGCGGCGCGGTCTACGCGCGGCTCTGGAACCCGACGGTGGCCCGGTTCGAGTCGGCGCTGGCCAGGCTGGAGCACACGAGCGAGGCCGTCGCGTTCGCCTCCGGGATGGCCGCGCTGACCGCCGCCGTCCTCGCCACCACGCACGAGAGCGGCCGCCGCCACGTGCTCGCCGTGCGACCGCTCTACGGCGGAACCGACCACCTGCTCGCCTCGGGCCTGCTCGGGGCGGAGGTCACCTTCTGCACCGCCGACGACGTGGCCGCCCGGCTGCGTCCGGACACCGCGATGGTGGTCATGGAGACGCCGGCCAACCCGACCCTGGATCTGGTCGACATTCGTGCGGTGTGCGACGCCGCCGGCGACGTCCCGGTGCTTGTCGACAACACGTTCGCGACGCCCGTCCTGCAGAACCCCGTCGACTTCGGCGCCGCGATGGTGCTGCACAGCGCGACGAAGTACCTCGGCGGGCACGGTGACGTGGTGGCCGGCGTGATCGCCTGCGACGAGACCTACGCCGCCTCCCTTCGCAGGGTGCGTGCAGTCACCGGCGGCATCCTGCATCCGCTCGGCGGCTACCTCCTGCACCGCGGCCTGGCCACGCTGCCGCTCCGGGTCCGGGCACAGCAGGCGAACGCGCAACGCATCGCCGCCTGGCTGGAGACCCATCCCAGCGTCGCCCGGGTCTACTACCCGGGCCTGGAGTACGACGGGAGCGGGCTGGTCGGCCGACAGATGAAGGGGCCGGGCGCCATGATCGCGGTCGAGCTGCGAGGTGGCTACGAGCAGGCGCGCAGCCTGACCTCGACCGTCGAGCTGTTCACCCACGCGGTCTCGCTCGGTGGCGTCGACTCACTGATCCAGCACCCGGCCGCGCTGACCCACCGACCCGTCGCGTCCGAGGCGAAGCCGCCGGCGAGCCTGGTCCGGTTGTCCGTCGGCATCGAGGACCACGAGGACCTGATGGCCGACCTCGACCGGGGGCTCGGTGCGCACACCGGGAACCGGAGCGCAGCCGCCGTCGTGCCGGGAGGCTGAGCCGGCCGGCGCGTCAGTGGGGGCAGATGCCGATCTTTGTGTGTGGTGTTACTGGGGTGTTGCCGCGGCCTGCGTCTCGGTCAACCCGAGCTGCGCCATCATGGACCCGGTGTCGAAGTAGGTCCGTTGGGACACGGGCTTCCCGTCCCGGAACTCGATGATGTCGCACAGCTGCAGTGTGAGTGAACGGCCGGTCGGTGGGATCGACCCCATCGACGTGACCAGCGTGCCGGTGTGGGTCCCCCGGCCGGTGATCTCGGCCACGACACAGTCCCCGGCCTCGTGCAGGTGGTCGACGGTGATCACTCCGTCAGGGAACGCGTCCGCCCACGCCTTGTTGTACTGCATCGCGCCTTCGGGACCCGAGAACGTGTCCCCGCTGCCGACGATCACGATCTGTCCGTCTGCGGGAGTCGACGCGACGATCTCGTCGAAGTCCCGTCTGTTCCATGCCTCGTAGAGGGTGCGCGCGAGGGTTGCGTTGTCAGCCATTCGAGCCTCCGCTCTGGCATCTGCCGCCCGCCGACGCTCCAACCTATGTCCGGCCGATCCTGCGAGGGAATAGGTCGTTTGGG
Organism: Nocardioidaceae bacterium; assembly: GCA_035249775.1. Lineage (GTDB taxonomy): Bacteria > Actinomycetota > Actinomycetes > Propionibacteriales > Nocardioidaceae > Nocardioides_C. Next base: position 1,890 of record DATFGA010000144.1, read on the forward strand.
CCCCTCGGGGAGGGGGCACTTAAGACGTGGATTCCCTGCTTGGGAAGGAGATGTGACGAAACATGTTCCCGTCCCGGTTCATGCCGTGCCCCGACTGCGGTGAGTCACTCGAACGGAGCACCGCGGCCCTGCACCGGTGCGCGAAGGACCGCGAGCTCGACTACCAGATGTTCCGGCTCCGCAACGAGGTCGACGCCTTCGAGGAACGGCTGGATGCGTACCTGAGCAGCTCCACCGGGCGGTTCGAGGTCTGGCTGGCGGCCCGCCGGGTGCGCGAGGCGCACTGACCGACCGCCTCAGTCGACCAGCTCGGCGGGGCGTGCCACGACGTCGACGAGCGCGCCGTTGCGCAGCACCGTGATCTCGGTGCGAGCGCCGATGGCCTCGTCGAAGAGCAGGCGCTGCAGCGACTGGGCATCGCCGAGGGTGGTGCCGTCCACCGCCAGGATCATGTCCCCGGCGCGCATCCCGCTGACATCCGCGGGCGAGCCGCTGACGACCTCCACGACCCGGAGCGCGGTGCGCCGCTCGGTGCGTTCCGCCCAGCCCGCGGGCAGGGGAGCGGGGGAGGTGACCAGGCCCAGGTAGGCCCGGCGCACGCGGCCGTCGTGCATCAGCGCGTAGATGATCCGGCGGCTGGTCTGGTTGACCGGCACCGCCAGACCGAGTCCCACCCCGGCGACGGCTGTGTTGATCCCGACCACCCGCCCGTGCGAGTCCGCCAGGGCCCCTCCCGAGTTGCCGGGGTTGAGCGCGGCATCGGTCTGGATGACGTTCTCGATGATCCTCGAGGCGGTCCGGCCGCGGGCCGGCATCGCGCGTCCCAGTCCGCTCACCACTCCGGCCGTGACGCTGCCGGCGAGCCCGAGCGGGTTGCCGACCGCCACGACCAGCGACCCGACCTTCAGCCGGTCGGCGTCTCCGAACTCCGGTGGTGTCGGCGTCATCCGGTCGGTGCGCACCAGGGCGAGGTCGGAGAGCGGGTCGCGCCCGACCACGGTGACCTGCGCGGTCGTGCCGTCGTCGAACGAGGCCTCACCGTGCTCGGCGTCACCGACCACGTGGGCGTTGGTGATCAGGTGTCCTTCGGCGGTGAGAACGACTGCCGATCCCTCGCCCCCAGGACGTCCGCCGGGTCGACGTACACGCAGGGCGGCGACCCGAGGCGTGAGGGCCTCCGCGACGCCGGAGACAACCTGCGAGTAGGCGTCGAGCGCGTCGTTGTCGGTCGGTTCCATTGGTCGCCCCGCGAGGATGACGGTGTTGCAGGCGTAGTACGGCTCAACCACGGTGTTGCCGACTCCATTCCCGCGTGGCGGAGGATCAGTGCGCGACCGTTCCCTGCGGGGTCCAGCGCCGGTGCCGCACCGTCGGCTCTCCCGTGCGGATCAGCTCCAGGCGCGGCTTCGGCCCGTCGGTCCGCCCGCCCTGCGGCTTGCGACGTCCGGCCCGCCACGGCAGCGGCCACGTGACGCCCGGGCCGTCGTACTCCTGCTCGACGGCGGCGTGCAGCGTCCAGTTCGGGTCGTAGAGGTGCACCCGGCCCAGCGCGCACAGGTCGGCGCGACCGGCCAGCAGGATCGAGTTCACGTCGTCGAAGGACGAGATCACGCCGACCGCGATCGTCGGGATGCCGACCCGGTTGCGGATCGCGTCCGCGTACGGCGTCTGGTAGGACCGCCCGAACGCGGGCCGCTCGTCGGCCGTGACCTGTCCGGTGGACACGTCGACGGCGTCGGCGCCGGCGGCCTCGAACGCGTCGGCGATCGCCAGCGTGTCCTCGAGCGGGATGCCGCCCTCGACCCAGTCGGTCGCCGAGATCCGGACAGTCATCGGACGCTCCCGGGGCCAGACCTCTCGCATCGCCCGGAAGACCTCGAGCGGGAACCGGAGCCGGTTCTCCACCGGTCCGCCGTACTCGTCGGTGCGCCGGTTCGTCACCGGGGAGAGGAACGAGGAGAGCAGGTAGCCGTGGGCACAGTGCAGCTCGACCAGGTCGAAGCCGGCCTCCGCGCCGCGCCGGGTTGCCGACACGAACTGGTCACGGATCTCGTCCATGCCGGCGCGGTCGAGCTCGCGCGGCACCTGGTTCACGCCGGACCGGTAGGGCACGGGGGAGGCCGCGGTGACCTCCCAGTTCCCGTCGTCCAGCGGCTGGTCGATGCCTTCCCACATCAGCTTCGTCGAGCCCTTGCCGCCGGAGTGGCCGAGCTGCAGCCCGATCCGGGTCGCGGTCTCGGTGTGCACGAAGTCGGTGATCCGCCGCCACCCGTCGCGCTGCGCGTCGTCCCAGAGACCGGTGCAGCCCGGGGTGATCCGGCCCTCGGGGGAGACGCAGACCATCTCGGTCATCACCAGGCCCGGGCTGCCCAGCGCCTTGCCGGTCAGGTGGGTGAAGTGGAAGTCGTTCGGCATCCCGTCGACCGCCTTGTACATGTCCATCGGCGAGACGACGACCCGGTTCTGCAGCTCGAGCTCGCCGAGCCGGAAGGGTTGGAACATCGGCGGCCGGACGTCGCCGAACCCGTGGCCGCGGCGCTTCTCGTGGTCGGCGAACCACCGGTCCACCTGCTCCACGAACTCCGGGTCGCGCACCTTGAGGTTGTCGTAGGTGACCCGCCGGCTGCGGGTCATGATGTTGAACCCGAACTGCAACGGCTCCTGGTGGACGTACTGGCCGAGGTTCTCGAACCACTCCAGGCTGGCCTGTGCCGCGCGCTGGGTCGACTGCACGACCGGCTTGCGCTCCTCCTCGTAGGCCGTGAGCGCGGCGTCGAGGTCGGGCTGCTCGTGCAGGCAGGCGGCCAGGGCGAGGGCGTCCTCCATGGCGAGCTTGGTGCCGGACCCGATGGAGAAGTGCGCCGTGTGCGCGGCGTCGCCGAGCAGCACGACGTTCTCGTGCCGCCAGTGCTCGTTGCGGATCGTGGTGAAGTTGATCCACTTGGAGTTGTTGGCCATCACCCCGTGTCCACCGAGCTCCTCGGCGAACAGCTCGCGCACGCGCGCGATGGACTCGGTGTCGGACTCGCCGGGGCCGAAGTTCCCGTCGGTGAAGCCGGCCTTGCTCCAGACCTCGGAGTTCATCTCGATGATGAAGGTGCTGCCGGTCGCGTCGAACGGGTAGCCGTGGATCTGCATCACGCCGTGCGGCGTGTCGCGGATGTAGAACTTGAAGGCGTCGAAGACCTTGTCCGTGCCGAGCCACATGTACTTGCAGTCGCGCACGTCCAGCGAGGGCTTGAAGGTGTCGGCGTAGCGCGCCCGGACCGCGGAGTTGAGCCCGTCGGCGGCCACGACCAGGTCGTAGTCGGCCGACAGCTCCGCGACGTCCGGAGCCTCCGTGCAGAACTGCACGTCCACGTCCAGCTGTGCACAGCGGGCCTGCAGGATCTCGAGCAACCGCTTCCGCGCGAGCGCCGCGAAACCGTGGCCGCCGCTGGTGACCACCTCGTCCTTGAAGTGCACGTCGATGTCGTCCCAGCGGGCGAACTCGGCCTGCATGGCCTGGTGGATCGCCGGGTCGGCGTGCTCGATGCCGCCAAGCGTCTCGTCGGAGAACACCACGCCGAAGCCGAACGTGTCGTCGGCGGCGTTGCGCTCCCAGACGGTGATCTCGTGGCGCTCCCCGGTCTGCTGGGCAAGCTGTTGGGCGAGGGCGGCGAAGTAGAGCCCACCGGGGCCTCCACCGATGACGGCAATACGCATGTGTCCACTCCAGGGCTCGTGTTCACCACGAGTATATTGTTTTCTTGACGAACGTTGTCAACCCGCTATAGCGTCGGGCCATGTCGCAGTTCAGCCTCACCCAAGAGCAGCGCGCGTACGCCGAGCGTGTGCGCGAGGTCGCCCGCACCGACCTGGTGAACGTCCCCCACGTCGAGGGGCAGGTGAACCGGCCGCTGCTGCGAGAGATGGGCCGGCTCGGCCTCCTCCGGGGACTGTTCGGAGGCGGTGCCGACGAGTCGCCGCGCGACGCGGCCGCGATGCAGCTGTGCCTGCTGCGCGAGACCCTCGCCGGCGTGAGCACGGAGGCGGAGACCGCGCTCGCCCTGCAGGGCCTTGGCAGCTACCCGATCCTCCAGTCCGGCCGGGACAAGGTCGTCGACCGGTGGATCCCCGGCGTGGTTACCGGCGAGGTGGTCGCCGGGTTCGCGCTGTCCGAGCCGGCCGCCGGGTCCGATGCGGCCGCACTGACCCTGCGCGCGGAGCGCGACGGCGACGGATGGCTGCTGTACGGCGAGAAGACCTGGATCTCCAACGCACCCGAGGCGGACGTCTACTCCGTGTTCGCGCGCACCACCGCGGACGCCCGCGCCCGGGGGGTGACCGCCTTCGCGGTTGCCGGCGACGCGCCCGGTCTGAGCGGTGAGCACATCGACCTGCTCGCTCCGCACGCGATCGGCCGGCTCGTCTTCGACGGGGTCCGGGTGACCGCCGACGACGTGCTCGGCGACGTCGACGCCGGGTTCAAGGTGGCGATGCGCACGCTCGACCTGTTCCGCCCGAGCGTCGGCGCCTTCGCGGTCGGGATGGCGCAGGCCGCGCTCGACGCCACGGTCGCCTGGAGCACCGAGCGGGAGGTGTACGGCGCGCCCCTGCACCAGCAGCAGTCCGTGTCTCACACGCTGGCCGAGATGGCCACCCGGGTCCAGGCCTCGCGACTCCTCGTGCATGCCGCCGCGGCCGCCTACGACGCCGGCGCCGCCCCCGCGGAGGTGACCCGGAGCGCGGCGATGGCCAAGCTGTTCGCGACCGAGTCCGCCCAGTACGTCGTCGACCAGGCGGTCCAGCTGCACGGCGCCCGCGCCCTCCAGCACGGCCATCTCCTCGAGCACCTCTACCGTGAGGTGCGTGCACCCCGGATCTACGAGGGCGCCTCGGAGGTGCAGCGCACGATCATCGGCCGCTCGCTGGTTCGCGAGCACCAGCAACGACAGCCCACCGGACACAAGGAGAACAGCTGACGTGACCCGCTACCGCGCCTCGGCGCCGCTCACCCAGGACTGGCAGCACTTCAGGTTCGAGGTCTCGGACGGCGTCGCCACGGTCACGCTCAACCGGCCGGAGAAGCTGAACCCGCTCACCTTCGAGAGCTACGCCGACCTGCGCGACCTGCTGCACGAGCTCCCGCACCGCGGCGACACCAAGGTCCTGGTGATCCGCGGCGAGGGCAAGGGGTTCTGCGGCGGCGGTGACGTCAACGAGATCATCGGCGAGCTGCTCAAGATGGACGCCCACGACCTGATGGGCTTCACGAAGATGACCGGTGACGTGATCCGCGCGATGCGTGAATGCCCGGTCCCGATCATCTCCGCGATCCAGGGCATCGCCGCCGGCGCCGGTTCGGTCGTCGCACTCGCCTCGGACTTCCGGGTGGTCAGCACCTCGGGAAGGTTCGCGTTCCTGTTCACCAAGGTCGGGCTCTCCGGCGGCGACATGGGAGCGGCGTACCTCCTGCCCCGCGTGGTGGGAGCCGGCCGCGCCACCCAGCTGCTGATGCTGGGCGACACCATCGACGCGGAGACCGCGGACCGGTACGGACTGGTCAGTGAGCTCGTCTCCGACGAGGAGCTGCCGCAGGCGACGGAGCGGCTGGCGCGCCGCCTCGCCGACGGGCCGTCGTTGGCCTATGCGCAGACCAAGTCGTTGATAACCCGCGAGCTCGACATGCCGCTCGGGGCCAGCGTGGAGCTCGACGCGATGACCCAGGCACTGCTGATGACCACCGAGGACCACGCGGAGTTCCACGCCGCGTTCAACGACCGGCGGCCGCCGCAGTGGAAGGGCCGCTGATGACCGTCCCGCCCGAGGCAGGCCGGGTCGCGATGGTCACCGGCGCCAGCCGCGGGATCGGTGAGGCGACCGCACACCGGCTCTCCCAGGACGGGCACCGCGTCGTGCTGGTGGCTCGTGACCGCGACGCCCTGGCGAAGGTGGCGGACGCGTTGCCCGGGCCGTCCCTGGTGGTCCCCGCCGACGTCACCGACCAGTCCCAGGTCGACGCTGCGTTCGCCGCCGCCGAGAGCGAGTGGACGACGGTCGACATCCTCGTCGTGAACGCCGGGACCGCGACCGCGTCCGCGCTGGTCGACACGACCGACGAGGAGTGGCAACGGGTTCTCGACCTGAACCTCACCGCACCGTTCCGCTGCGTCCGCAGGGCACTGCCCGCGATGACCGACCAGGGCTGGGGCCGGGTCGTGGTGGTGGCATCGGTGGTCGCCAAGCGCGGCGAGTCGATGGTCAGCGCCTACACCGCCAGCAAGCACGGCGTGCTCGGACTGGTCCGGTCGGCCGCCAGCGAGGTGGCCCGGACCGGGGTCACCGTCAACGCCGTGTGCCCCGGCTACGTCGACACGCCGATGACCGACCAGTCGGTCGCCGCGATCTCGGCGCGCACCGGCAGGTCCGAGGAGGAGGCTGTCCAGCTGCTCGCGCGGCGGCAGCCGATCGGACGGCTGATCCGCCCTGACGAGGTCGCCGACACGGTGAGCCTCCTGGTCGGCAACGGCGCCATCAACGGACAGGGAATCAACGTCGACGGAGGAGCGGTGCAGTCATGACCCTGGAGCGGATCAACCCACCTGAGCTGGGGAAGCCGGCCGGCTTCAGCCATGCCGTCCGGGCCACCGGCACCACCGTGCACCTCGCCGGACAGACCGCCCTCGACCCGTCCGGGCAGATCGTCGGCGAGGGCGTCGTCGCCCAGTTCGAGCAGGCGCTCGGCAACCTTCTCCAGGCGCTCGGCGCGGCCGGCGGCCGGCCGGAGCACCTGGCGTCGCTGACGGTCTACATCGTGGACATGGACGACTACAAGGCGCATGCGCGCGAGATCGGACAGGTGTGGAAGCGGCTGGTCGGTGCCCACTACCCGGCGATGGCGGGGATCGGTGTGGCCCGGCTGTGGGACATCGAGGCCCTGGTCGAGGTGCAGGGCGCCGCCGTACTCCCGGACTGACCGCCCGCGGCGCTCACTCCCCGCCGCCGCCAGCGTGCAGCACCTGCTGCGCGTGCTCGTCGGCGGGACCGCGGAGCAGGTCGTCCAGGTCGGCGAACAGCTGGCCCGCGGTGACTCCCTTCCAGCGGGTCGGCAGGTACTCCAGCGGAAGGCCCGGGTCGCGGTAGGGCAGCCGTCGCCACGCGGTCAGCATGGGCACGTAGAGACGGAAGGCGACGTCGGGGGACGGCGCCGTCCCCGCCAGCCGCTTGCGGACCGGGGCGTAGGTGGCGTGGAAGTCGGTGTAGAGCGCCTCCAGCTCCTCGAGGTCCCACCACTCGGGCAGCTTGTCGGTGACGTCTCCGGGGCCGAGGTAGTCGGAGCGGAAGAACTCGGTGTAGGACATCAGCTCGGTGCGCTCGAGCACGTGCGCGACCTCGTCGAACAGCGTGCCGGGGGCCATCCACACTCCGGGCGCCGCGGTGCCCAGCCCGAGCCGGACCAGCTGGGCGCGGAGCGCGTGCCGCCGCTCGCGCTCGGACTCGGGCACGGAGAACACGACCACCAGCCAGCCGTCCTCCGGGGTGGCGCGGGGACGCGAGAAGATCCGGACGTCGCCCTCGCGAAGGATCGCGAGGGTGTCGGGGGAGAGCGCGTAGCCGGCCCGGCCCTCGCGCTTCATGCTCCGCAGCACGTCACGCTTCTTCAGCCGGGACACCGACGACCGGACCGCGGCCGCGTCGACGCCGAGATCCTCCATCAGCCGGACCAGCGCGGCCACCGAGAGCCAGTCGTGCTCGGCGCGGGCGTAGAGCCCGTAGAGGGAGGTGATCAGCTGTCGGGGCGGGATGTCGGTCCCGGGTTCAGTCATGGTCGCGCAGCCGGAAGCGCTGCAGCTTTCCGGTCGCGGTCCGCGGCAGCTCCTCGACGAACTCGACGATCCGTGGGTACTTGTACGGCGCGACCACCTGCTTCGTGAAGTCCTGGAGCTCCTTCACCTTCTCCTCGTCACCCGTTACGCCGTCCCGGAGCACCACGAACGCCTTCACCAGCGCGCCGCGGGCCTCGTCCGGGACGCCGACCACGCCGCACTCCTCGACGTCGGGATGCCGGAGCACCGCCTCCTCGACCTCGGGGGCGGCGATGTTGTAGCCGGAGGAGATGATCATGTCGTCGCTGCGGGCCTGGTACCAGAAGTAGCCGTCGTCGTCGCAGGTGAAGGTGTCGCCGGTGACGTTCCAGCCGTTGTCCACGTAGGCCGCCTGCCTGCTGTCGGCGAGATAGCGGCAGCCGGTGGGTCCCTTGACGGCGAGGCGTCCCGGGGTGCCCGGAGGGACCGGGTTCCCGTCCTCGTCCAGGATGGTGGCGACGTACCCGGGCACGGCCTTGCCGGTCGACCCCGGCCGGATGTCGGCGCCGCTGGCCGAGATGAAGATGTGCAGCATCTCGGTGGAGCCGATCCCGTCGATGATCGCCACCCCGGTCTTGTCCTTGAAGGTCTGCCAGGTCGCCGCGGGCAGGTGCTCGCCGGCCGACACCGCGGTGCGCAGGGTGCTGAGCAGGGACAGGTCGCTCGAGGCGATCATCGCCTTGTAGGCCGTCGGTGCGGTGAAGCAGACCGTGACGCCGTACTCCGCGATGAGTTGGGCGAGCTCCGCCGGGCCGGCCTTCTCGATCAGCAGCGTGGAGGCGCCCACGCGCAGCGGGAACACGACGGCTCCGCCGAGTCCGAACGTGAACGCGATCGGCGGGGTCCCGGTGAACACGTCGTCGGGCGTCGGCTCGAGGAGGTGACGCGAGAACGTGTCGGCGATGGCCAGCACGTCACGATGGAAGTGCATGGTCGCCTTCGGGCGTCCGGTCGTGCCGGAGGTGAACGCCAGCAGCGCGACGTCGTCGGCGGCCGTGTCCACGGCGGAGAAGGTGTCAGGGCGCCCGGCGGCCCGCTGGACCAGGTCGTCGGCATCGGTGCCGCCGTAGGCCAGCACCGGGGTGTCGATCGAGGACGCCTCCAGGTCCGCCAGGAACCGGTGGTCGCAGATCGAGGCCGAGATCTGGGCGATCTCGTGGATCGTGCTGAGCTCACCGGCACGCAGGAGCGGCATCGTGCTGACGGCGACAGCGCCGGCCTTGAGTACGGCGAACCAGGCGGCGACCAGCCACGGGTTGTTCGGGCCGCGCAGCAGCACGCGGTTCCCCGGCACGATCCCGAGGTCGTCGACGAGCACGCTGGCGATCCGGTTGGCGGTGGCGCGGAGGTCACCGTAGGTCCAGGAATCGGCGCCTGGTGCGTGCAGGCACGGACGGTCCTCGCCGAGCCGGTCCGCGACGGCGTCGAGCAGCTCCACCGCGCAGTTCAGCCGGTCGGGGTAGTGCAGCTCGGGCAGCTCGAAGATCAGCTCCGCGCACTGCTCCGGAGCTGGGAGGTTGTCGCGGCAGAAGGTGTCGACATGGGCGGAGGTGGACATCTGCATGGGCTCAAGTTATGTCCGCTCTGTTACGGCAGTCAAGAACACGACATGCATCGGGGGACCGACCCGACCCGCGCGCGGCACCGCAAATCCCCGGCCGACCGGCTCCGACCCGTTACCGTCAGCGTGTCCAGAGCGAGAAGGCAACAGCAGAGGCAGACCGGTGGTTCGCATCTTCCCCCGCGCTACCCGCCGCCGCGTGACAGCCGTGGTCGCGGCATGCAGCATGCTCCTGAGCGTGTCTGCGGTCCCGCTGGCGGCTGCCGACGACCTCAAGGACCGCAAGGAGCGCGTCCAGGGCAGCATCAAGAAGGCCGAGCGGCACCTGGACCAGTCCAGCAGCCGGCTGCTGCGCACCAGCGAGGCGCTGAACGCGGCCGAGGACCGGCTGCGGCTCGCCGAGGGAGAGCTGGCAGAGGCGGACGCGGAGCTCGCGGCGGCCGAGGTGATGGACCAGCGGATGCAGGCCGCGCTCGACGCCGCCGAGCGGGAGCTCGAGCGGGCTCGCGCGGACCTGGTGCACGGCGCCGAGCAGGTCCGGGTACAGGAGAAGGCCCTGGGCCAGATCGCGGTGCAGACCTACCAGCTCGGCGGTCCCGGGATGCTCGGGCTGTCCATGGTGCTGACCTCCACCGATCCCGCGGAGCTGACCAGCCAGCTGAACTCCGTGAGCAGCGTTCTCGACAAGGAGACCGTCACGCTCGACCGGCTCAAGGCCAGCAAGGTGCTGCTGGAGGTCCAGAAGCAGAAGGTGAAGGCCGCCAAGGACCAGGTCGCCCTGCGTCGGGCAGAGGCCGCGGAGAACCTGGACCGCAAGGCGGCGCTGCAGGAGCGGGCCGACCTGGCCGCGGAGAAGGTGTCCGACCTGGTCGCGGTCCGGGCCACGGCGCGTCGCGCCGCGGCGGCGGCGAAGGCCGAGGACGCCCGGCAGCTGCGCCAGCTGAAGAAGGAACGCGCCGAGATCTCCCAGATGCTCAAGAAGCGGGCCGCGGAGGCCCGCCGGCGGGCGGCGGCGCGAGCCGAGCGAGAGCGGGCCCGCG
>DATFGA010000145.1:0-14096 GCA_035249775.1 Nocardioidaceae bacterium
CGGTCTGCAGGGTGCCGTTGAGCTTGCCGGTGTCGACGCCCTGGCGTTCCGCGGCGACCAGCATCATGCAGAAGACCGGGACGGCCGGGCCGGAGATCGTCATCGAGGTGGTCACGTCGCCGAGCGGGATGCCGTCGAACAAGATGTCCATGTCGGCGGCGGTGTCGATCGCTACGCCGCAGTGGCCGACCTCGCCGAGGCTCTTCGGGTCGTCGGAGTCTCGGCCCATCAGCGCCGGCATGTCGAACGCCCCCGACAGCCCACCGCCGCCGCGTCCGAGGATCATCTTGTAGCGCTCGTTGGTCTGCTTGGCGTTGCCGAAGCCGGCGAACTGGCGGATCGTCCAGGTGCGGCCGCGGTAGCCCGTGGGGTACAGGCCGCGGGTGAAGGGGAACTCACCGGGCCAGCCGATGTCCTCGAAGCCCGGGTAGGACTCCTCGTCGGCGGGGCCGTAGGCGGGCTCGACCTCCATCCCCGACAGCGTGGTGAAGTCGGCGTCGCGGACCCGGGACCGGGCGTAGCGCTCCTGCCAGCGGAGCCGGGCGTCCTGGGCACCGTTCGCAGCGTCCTGGGCAGCGTTCGCGGAGTTCTCCTGGGTCATACCAAAATACTAGGACGTCCTACTATCTCGATCAACCCGTTGAGGCGCGCCCTTTTTCACGTTGAGACGCGAGAAAGTCGCGCTTGAGACGCGACAAAGTTGCAGGGCGGGGCGCGACGTCCGCGAAAAACCCGCGTGTCTAGCGCGAAAAAGGCGCGTCTCAACGGCGAAAAGGGCGCGTCTCAACGGCGAGGGTCAGAAGTCGCCGGCATGCTGGCGGACCGGCCGGAGCAGCGCGGACAGCTGCTGCAGCTCCTCCGCGGACATGTCCGCGATCGCGAACCGCGCCTCGACCAGGTCCGCGGTGGCCGCCTCCACGACCGCCCGCCCCGCGTCGGTGATCTCGGCGAGCACCGCCCGGCCGTCCTCCGGATGCCGCCGGCGTACGACGAGCCCGGCAGCCTCGAGCCGGTCGATGATGGAGGTGATCGACGTGGGGTGGACCTGGAGCCGCTCCCCCATCTTGCCCAGCGGAAGCGACCCGTTCCGGGCGAAGACCAGCAGCACCAGCGCCTCGTACCGGGCGAACGTCAGCCCGTGCGGGCGCAGCAGGTCGTCGAGCTGACCGAGCACCAGCTGCTGGACCCGCATCAGCGAGGTCACGGCGTGCATCTGCTCGACGGCGTCCCAGCGCATTCCCCACTGCCGGGCGGCCTCGTCGATCGGGTCGAAGGCAAGCTTCTTGCCCGCCTGCCCCTTCCGCACCATGCGCCAGACCCTAGTGGATGCTCAGCCCTGCTCCGCCCACCGCAGGGTCGCCGGCCGGCCCAGCCGGGTGATCCGGCGTGAGACGACGAGGGCGATCAGCGCCGCGAGCACGAACAACGCGCCGGCCACCGCGCCGAGGATCTCCCAGTGGATCGCGTAGGCCGCCGCCGGGTCGAAGGCGCCGGCGCTGCCCAGGTCGATCGAGGGCAGCACCAGGACCAGCGCGATCCCGGCCGAGACGATCCCGAGGAGCACCGCGAAGCCGAGCATCGTGACGTACTCCAGCACCGAGGCCCGGACCAGGTTGTTCTGCTTGAGGCCCACGACCCGCAGCGAGGCGACCTCGTAGGAGCGCCACCGCGACTGGGCGACCGCCGAGGCGAGCACGCCGAAGATCGCGAGCAGCAGGGTCGCCGCACCGACGATCAGGAAGATCCGCCAGCCCAGCGAGAACGCGTCCGAACGCAGCTCCTCCAGCGTGGTGTCCATCCGCTGCTCGTCGGACAGGGTGATCCCGGCGGAGCGCACCGCGTCCAGCACCGACTCCGGAGCGCCTTCGGCGACCCACAGCCGGGTCTCGAGCAGCAGCCCGGCCGGCGGCTCGAACTCGACCAGCGACGTCGCCAGGTCCGACATCGCGCCCTCGTCGCCGAGCCCCGGCAGCGCGTCGACGGTGGCCACGACCCGCATCGGGACCTGTCCCCCGCTGAGCGCGGTGCCCACCACGGTGCCGCTGGGGTACTCCAGCCCGATGCCGCTGGTCGGCGCCCCGACCTCGACGGTCTCGGTGCCCTCGGTGACCACGACGGGCACCACGTCCGACGTACCGCCGGGCGTGATCCGGGCATACCCGCTCAGCATCACCGGCGCGCTGTTCTCGCCGGGCGGGAGCTGGCCGAGGAACACGTTGACCCGCAGTCCGTCCGCGGAGGGCTCCAGGGTCACCGGCGGGTCCACCAGCGACACCGGGAACGGCCGCGCCGCCCGCCAGGCCCCGTCCTCGGAGAGCCGCCAGTCCACCGGCGTCCCGTCCACGGAGACCGAGGTGATCGTGAGCTCGCCCTGCACGTCGGTGACCGACGAGGCGCTGCCGGTGAGGTAGATCTGCTCGACCACGCACTCCGCGTCGCAGCCGCGCACCGGTGCGACCAGCTCCGCACCCGCGCCGTCGGACAGGTCGCCCAGCTTGACGTCGTTCTGCTCACCGGCCTGGTCGACGTACTGCAGCCACAGGGCCGGCGTGCCGCTCAGCCGGGAGTCCAGGCGTACGTCGGCCACGGTGACCGCGACCGTCGAGCCGGTGAAGGAGACCGGCTCGGGGACCTCGGGAACCAGCTCCCGCTGCAGCGTCTCGATGTCGTCGGCGGACCACGACTCGTCCCAGGCGGCGACCGCGGCCAGCCGGGTCGTGTCGACCAGGAGCCGCCGGCCCAGGTCGTCCCCGGTCAGGTCCACGACGGCCGCTGCGACGTACCGGCCCTCCGGGTCGACCTCCCGGGTCACCTGGAGCAGCCGTCCGGGACCGGCATCCGTGGTGAACGCGCGCGGCGCCCCGACGTCGGCCTTGGCGCGGCTGACCCGCCAGTCATCGGCGGTGGCGGCCGCGGAGGCGGCGAAGGTGATCACCGAGACCGCGAGCAGCAGCGGGATCATCAGCTTGGTGAGGTCCTGTCGCCGGGCGAGCCGGCGTGAGGCGAGGTACGGCGCAGTGCCGCCGCCGTCGCGGGTACGGCGGACCCACCATCGGGTCGCCGAGGTCAGGAGGTACACCCCTCCGATCGCGGTGGCCAGCGCGATGAACAGCGGCGCGAGCAGGCCGAGCAGCTGACCGGAGTCGTCGTTGGAGCCGACCAGCTGGGCCACGCTGGCGACCGCGACGGCGACCACCGCGCTGCGCAGCACCAGCGACCAGCGCGACGACGACCGGGCGCTGACCGAGGAGCTGAGCGCGGCCGACAGCGGCTCGCGGATCACGCCGACCGCAGCGGCGGCCGAGGCGACCAGCGCTGCCAGCGTCACCGCGGCGAGTGCGCCGAGCGAGACCGGGTCCACGTCCACGGGGATGCCCGCGATCAGCCAGGTCCGCGCGATCAGCTGGGCGGCGGACCAGGCGAGGGCGACCGCCACCGGCACCGCGAGCGCGATCACCAGGTAGGGCTCGGAGAGCGCGAACCGGAGCACCTGCCGGGTGGAGTGGCCGCGCAGCTTGGCCAGCGCCACGTAGGGGCGACGGATCAGCGCGGCCGAGGAGACCAACGCGTAGAGCAGCAGCAGGGCCAGCACGATCAGCGGGGCCAGCGCGGCGATCGTGACCTGGGACAGCAGCGACCGCTCGGCCCGCACCTCGTCGAACAGCCCGGCGACGTCCACGTTGTCGAGCAGCTCGGCGCTGGTGATGTCGATGACCCCGGACCGGAAGTCGTCGACCGCGGCCTGCACCTGGTCCATGGAGTCGAGATTCACCGCGCCCCGGTCGACGGGCCGGTCCAGGCCAGCGGCGAACGTCTGCGAGGTCATCGACTCCGGAGCGGTCAGCAGGGCCGGTGCCGCCGGGAGGGCTCCCTCGCCCTTCGCCGGCGGCGGGACCAGGTTGGCGGCACCGGTGAACCGGGCCAGGTCGAACCAGTCCGCGGACCCCGGGTCGGGGATCCGGTAGGTGCCGACCACGGTGAACTCGCGCTCGACGGTCCGCTCCCGCTCGACCGTGCCGACCTCCGGGTCCTCGGCCAGCCACCGCTCGAGGTAGTCCAGCGAGATCCGGTCACCGGTCGCCAGGCCCATCGTGTCCGCCATCGTGGCCTGGATCAGCACCTCGCCGGCGGCGCTCGGGCACGCGCCCCGTACCTCCGCCAGCTCGCACATGCCTTCGCGCCAGTACAGCGGCACCCCGAACCGGTTCGCGCCGAACTGGAGCTGACCGCCGGTGTCGTGCAGCCACGCCCGTCCCGGTTCCCAGAACCGGTCGATCCCGGCCGACTCGAGCGGCGACGCGGCCTCGGCGAGCAGGTCGTCGGTCGCCGGCGGCCGGTACGCCTCCGGGCTGCCCTCGGGCAGCTGTTGCGCGTCGAGGGCGGGCACCGAGTAGGCGAGCCCGGTGACGTACGGCGCGCGCTGAACGATCCGGGTGTCCAGCAGATGTTCCGCAGAGGCGCGGCCGTACATCGGTCCGAGCACCGACGCGGCGATCGCGGTCACGGCGACCAGCAGGATGGCCGCGTTCAGCCCGCGGCGGGCCCACAGGCCCGCGAGCAGCACCCTCATTCTCCGTGGCCTCGCTCTTCGAGTGGTCGCAGCAGCAGGCCGCCGTCGGCCTGCTCGAAGCGGACGAGCCGGCCGGCCGGGAACTCCGTTGCCAGCTCGTCGGGGATGTGTACGGCGCCGTCCTCGTCCACGACGGCGTAGTCGAACCCGTGCCGGCCCTCGGAGCCGATCCGGCCGTTGCGGATGGTGATGCTGCGCGGCATCCGGGCGGCGACCTCGGGGTCGTGGGTGACCATCACCACGGTGGTCCCGAACTCGTCGCTGACCTGGCGGATCAGGTCCAGCATCGCGTCCCGGTCGTCGTGGCTCAGCTGCGAGGTCGGTTCGTCGGCGAGCAGCAGACCGGCCCCGGAGGAGATCGTCGCGGCGAACGCGACCCGTTGCCGCTCGCCGCCGGACATCGCGGTGATCGGACGGCCGGCGAGCGGCCCCATCCCGAGCCGGTCGAGCAGCTGGCGCGGAGGCAGCAGAGCGCGCCGCCGCGAGGCCGGGACCGCCCGGCGGGCGAAGTCGATGTTGTCCTCGGCGGTCGCGTAGGGCAGCAGGTTCCGGGTGGCACCCTGCAGCAGCGAGGCGACCTTGCCCGAACGGAGCCGGCCCAGGTCGGCCTCACCGATCCGGGCGATGTCCTCGCCGTCGATCAGCACCTTGCCCGCCGAGGGCCGCAGCACGCCGCCGAACAGGCTCAGCAGCGTGGACTTGCCGGACCCGGACGGCCCCAGCAGCGCCACCTGCTCGCCGGGCCGGATGTCGAGGTTCACCCCGCGCAGCGCGACCACGTCGTGGCCGCCCGCGGTGGTGTAGATCTGCACCACGTTCACGCAGCGCACCGAGACGCCGGTCCGTGTGGTGGGGTCGGCGCGCACCGCCGCCGGGTTCACACCGGCCGCCGGAACGCGTCGTACTCGTGGCCGGGCCCGTCCACCGTCGTCGGCACCATGTCCGGCACCGTCGACCCGGCCCGCCCGTCGGCGAGGTGGATCTCGTCGTCGCACTGCGCGGCGACCTCCGGGTCGTGGGTGGCGAGGACGACGAGCGCGCCGCGGACCGCCTCGGCGCGGATCTCGGCGACGACCAGGTCGCGGTTCCGCTCGTCCAGCTCGCTGGTCGGCTCGTCGGCGAGGAGTACGTCGGGCTCGGCGGCCAGTGCCCGGGCCACGGCCACCCGCTGGAGCTGCCCGCCGGAGAGCTCCTGGATCAACCGGTCCGCGAGGTCGCCCACGCCGACCCGCTCCAGCGCGGCCGACGCAGTGCGGATCGCCTCTCCCGGCTGCGCCCCGGCGGCGCGCAGCGCGATCGACACGTTCTCCTCCGCGGTCAGCGTCGGCACGAGCCCGTAGGTCTGCAGCACGAACGCGGTTCCTGCCCTCGGCTCCCCGCTCCGGGTCCCGACCGGGCCGCCGTCGTACGTCACCGAGCCCGACGTGGGCGCGACCAGCCCGCCGAGGATGCTGAGCAGGGTGGTCTTGCCGGACCCGGACGAGCCGGTCACGGCCAGCATCCGACCGCTCGAGGCCGCCAGGGACACCCCGTCCAGCACGCGGTGGTGCCCACTGGTGAGGACCAGGTCCTCGGCTACCAGGTTCTTCTCGCTCATGCTCTCCGTCACCGTCCGCGCGGAATTCCTCACGAAGGGTCCGGCAGAGCGGGGCTCCCCGCAACCGATTTAGCGAGAAGGTGCCGCGATTGTGACCTGGATCTCAGTTCACGCGGGGTCCGCGGAGGCCGGAGCGCTGGACGACCCGTTGGATGGCGAGGTCCCGCTGGTCGGGGCGGCCGACGTACCGGATGTCGCGCAGCCCCTGCTCCTGGGCCGCGGACTCGAACACGAAGTGCCCGTAGCCGAGGATCCGGCCGCTGAACGGTTTCTCCACGGTGATGTCGAGGATCCGGCCGAGCGGCATCGTGGCCAACGTCTGGGACAGCACGCCGCGCACCCGGAACACCCGCATGTTGGTGATCACGAACCGGTCCATGTGCTCGCCGAGCGCCTTCCACGCGGCGTGCGCGAACAACATCTTCGCGGCCAGGAACGGGAGCCAGGCGGCCTGCACCGAGGTGAACAGGAAGAACCAGAGGAAGACCAGCCCGAGCGCGACCTCCAGGCACGGCTTGACGAACACGATCCAGTGGTGCCGGACCTCGTCGACGATGACCTCGCCCTCCTCACGCAGGAGGTGCCTGCCGATCTTCGGGTCGGCGAAGGTGCGCCGCAACCATCCGGCCACGTCCGGGCCTACGCGAAGAGGGCGGTGATGAACTCGATGATGCTCTCGAACGCGACGCCGACGGCCGAGGCTGCACCCTTGACAGCGTCGGCCGCACCAGCGGGCTGCGAGAGCAGGTAGAAGGCAGCGAACGCGACGACGACGCCGACCAACAGCTTCTGCATGGTGTTCTCCGTCCCGAGTCGCACGTGGTGGGCAGGCCGAAACCACACCTGCTCAGCGTCATTGGTAGCAAAGTTGCGCCGCCCGGTGCGGGAGGCGCGCGGTCAGTCCGTGTAGGTGTCGAGCAGCGTGTCGGCCGCGCGGTAGGGGTCGGACTCCCCCGCAACGACCTGTTCGGCGAGCTCGTCGAGCTCGGTGCGCGCATGCACGTCGCCCCACCGCTCGCGCAGGGCGGTCACCGCGATCGCCTCGATCTCGCCGCGCGCCCGGCGTACCCGCCTCCGGTCGAGCTCACCGGAGCTCTCCATCCAGGCCCGGTGCGCGTCGATCTTCTCGACGACCTCGTCGACACCCTGCCCGGTGTGGGCGACGGTCTGCACGATCGGCGGCTTCCACGCCTCGTCGTCCCGCTCGGCGAGCGCGATCATGTTGCGCAGGTCGCGGCGGACCTGGTCGGCGCCGTCCCGGTCGGCCTTGTTCACCACGTAGACGTCGCCGATCTCGAGGATCCCGGCCTTCGCCGCCTGGATCCCGTCACCCATCCCCGGTGCCAGCAGCACCAGCGTGGTGTCGGCCAGGCCGGCGATCTCGACCTCGCTCTGCCCCACCCCGACCGTCTCGACGAGCACCACGTCGCAGCCGGCCGCGTCGAGCACCCGCAGCGCCTGCGGCGTCGACCAGGACAGCCCGCCGAGGTGGCCCCGGGAGGCCATCGACCGGATGTAGACGTCCCGGTCCGTGGCATGGTCCTGCATCCGGACCCGGTCCCCGAGCAGCGCGCCGCCCGAGAACGGGGAGGACGGGTCGACCGCGA
Source organism: Nocardioidaceae bacterium (assembly GCA_035249775.1). GTDB lineage: Bacteria > Actinomycetota > Actinomycetes > Propionibacteriales > Nocardioidaceae > Nocardioides_C. The sequence goes on from DATFGA010000145.1 coordinate 7,775, forward strand.
GCACGCCGACGCGTTTGCCGGTGGCGCGCAGGGCCGTGACCAGCGCGGACGTCGACGTCGACTTGCCGACGCCGGGTGAGCCGGTCACGCCGACGATCTGGGCGTGCCCGGTGTACGGCGCCAGCCCGGCCATCACCTCGCGCAGCAGCGGCGAGGCGTCCTCGACCAGCGAGATCAACCGGGCGACGGCACGGGCCTCACCCTTGCGTGCCCGCTCCACGAGGTCCGGGACCGACGCGTTGCGGCGCCCCCGAGCCGAGGTCACGCCTTCGGCACGCGCACGATGAGGGCGTCGCCCTGGCCGCCGCCACCGCACAGCGCGGCAGCACCGACGCCACCGCCGCGGCGCTTGAGCTCGAGGGCCAGGTGCAGCGCGATCCGGGCCCCGGACATGCCGACCGGGTGACCCAGCGCGATCGCGCCGCCGTTGACGTTGACCTTGTCGTCGGACAGACCCAGCTCGCGGGAGGAGGCGATCCCGACCGCGGCGAACGCCTCGTTGATCTCGACCAGGTCGAGGTCGGTGGGCTTGATGCCCTCCTTCTCGCAGGCCTTGAGGATCGCGTTCGCGGGCTGCATCTGCAGGGTGGAGTCGGGGCCGGCGACCTGGCCGGAGGCACCGATCTCGGCGAGCCACTCGATGCCGAGCTCCTCGGCCTTCGCCTTGCTCATCACCAGCACCGCGCAGGCACCGTCGGAGATCTGGGAGGACGAGCCGGCGGTGATCGTGCCGTCCTTGGAGAACGCCGGGCGCAGCTTGCCGAGCGACTCGGCGCTGGTGTCGCCGCGGATCCCCTCGTCCTGGGAGACCACGATCGGGTCGCCGCGGCGCTGGGGCACCTCGACCGGGACCACCTCGTCGTCGAACAGCCCGTTCTTCCAGGCGGCCGCGGCCCGCTGGTGGGACAGCGCGGCGAACGCGTCCTGCTCCTCGCGGGTCAGGCAGGCGCCCTCGACGTTGCAGGTCTCGGTGAGCGCGCCCATCGCCTGTTCGGTGAACATGTCCCACAGCGCGTCGTACGCCATCGAGTCGACCAGCTTGGTGTCGCCGTACTTGAAGCCCTCGCGGGACTTCGGCAGCAGGTGCGGCGCGTTGGTCATCGACTCCATGCCGCCGGCGACGATGATGTCGTGCTCGCCGGCGCGGATCAGCTGGTCGGCCAGCGCGATCGCGTTGATCCCGGACAGGCAGACCTTGTTGATCGTGATCGACGGGACGGTCATCGGGATGCCGCCCTTGGTGGCCGCCTGGCGCGCGGTGATCTGCCCGGCGCCGGCCTGGATCACCTGGCCGAGGATGACGTACTCGACCTGGTCGCCGGAGATGCCGGCCTTCTCCAGGGCGCCCTTGATCGCGACGCCGCCGAGGTCGGCCGCGGACTGGTCCTTGAGGCCTCCCAACAGGCGGCCGATCGGGGTTCGAGCACCGGCAACGATTACGGATCCGGACATGACGCCTCCTGCTGCGACTGGCATACCGACAAGGCGGGGTCGAACCCGCCGATACCTGCGACGATACCCACGAACCCGCGGTTCAGGGAGGGGCAGGACCCCCGATCGCGATGTCGGACAGGTCACAGTCGCTCGCGGGTCGGGCGGCCGTCGTACGACGATGAGCAGATGAGCACAGCGGACGTCCCCGAGCACCTGTTCGTCGCGATCGACCACGTCGGCGTCGCGGTTCCCGACCTGGACGAGGCGATCGCGTTCTACCGCGACGCGTTCGGGATGCGGCTGCTCCACGAGGAGACCAACGAGGAGCAGGGCGTGCGCGAGGCGATGGTCGGCGTCGGCGACTCCGGCTCGTGCATCCAGCTGCTCGCCCCGCTCGGCCCGGAGTCCACGATCGCGAAGTTCCTCGACCGGTCCGGTCCCGGGATCCAGCAGCTGGCCTACCGGGTCACCGACGTCGAGCAGGTCTCCGCGGTGCTGCGGGAGCGCGGCCTCCGGCTGCTGTACGACGCGCCTCGCCGCGGCACGTCGAACTCGCGGGTGAACTTCATCCACCCGAAGGATGCCGGTGGGGTACTGGTGGAGCTGGTGGAACCGGGCGCATCCTCAGAGAACTAGGTCACACCAGGCTGACACCGCCGGTTACCCGTCGGTAGATTCCGCCGACACAGTCATCGGGCCGCCACAACCCAGGAGTTCCTCGTGAAGAAGATCCTCGAAGCCATCCTCGCCGACGACACCACCGCCGAGGAGTACGCCGCCCTGGAGCTGCCGGAGTACTACCGTGCGGTCACCGTGCACAAGGACGAGACCGACATGTTCGAGGGCCTCGACTCGCGCGACAAGGACCCGCGCAAGTCGCTGCACGTGGAGGAGGTTCCCCTGCCGGAGCTCGGACCGGGTGAGGCCTACGTCGCGGTGATGGCGAGCGCGATCAACTACAACACCGTGTGGACCTCGATCTTCGAGCCGGTCTCGACCTTCGGCTTCCTGGAGCGCTACGGCCGGATGTCGCCGCTGTCCAAGCGGCACGACCTGCCCTACCACGTGGTCGGCTCCGACCTGGCCGGCGTGGTGCTCAAGACCGGTCCCGGCGTGCACACCTGGCAGCCCGGCGCGGAGGTGGTCGCGCACTGCCTGTCGGTGGAGCTCGAGAGCCCCGACGGGCACAACGACACGATGCTCGACCCGGAGCAGCGGATCTGGGGCTTCGAGACCAACTTCGGCGGCCTCGCCGAGATCGCCCTGGTCAAGTCCAACCAGCTGATGCCCAAGCCGGCCCACCTCACCTGGGAGGAGGCGGCCAGCCCCGGGCTGGTGAACTCCACCGCCTACCGGCAGCTGGTCAGCCGCAACGGTGCCGGGATGAAGCAGGGCGACAACGTACTGATCTGGGGCGCCAGCGGCGGGCTCGGCGGCTACGCCACCCAGTTCGCCCTCAACGGCGGCGCGACCCCGATCTGCGTGGTGTCCTCCGCGGACAAGGCCGACATCTGCCGGTCGATGGGGGCGGAGCTGATCATCAACCGGACCGAGGAGGACTACCGGTTCTGGAAGGACGAGAACACCCAGGACCCCAAGGAGTGGAAGCGGTTCGGCAAGCGCGTCCGTGAGCTCACCGGCGGCGAGGACCCCGACATCGTGTTCGAGCACCCCGGCCGGGAGACCTTCGGCGCCTCGGTGTTCGCCGCGCGCAAGGGCGGCACGATCGTCACCTGCGCCTCCACCAGCGGCTACATGCACCAGTACGACAACCGCTACCTCTGGATGAACCTGAAGAGCATCGTCGGCTCGCACTTCGCGAACTACCGGGAAGCCTGGGAGGCGAACCGGCTGATCGCCAAGGGCCAGATCCACCCGACACTCTCGCGCGCCTACCCGATCGACGAGGTGGGCCAGGCGGCCTACGAGGTGCACAAGAACCAGCACCAGGGCAAGGTCGGCGTGCTCACCCTCGCCCCGGAGGAGGGCCTCGGCGTCCGCAACCAGGACCTGCGCGCCGAGCACCTCGAGGCGATCAACCGTTTCCGCAACCGTTAATTCGCCGCGACACACGCAGCGTTGTGCGTTTCCCCTTGCTCATCGGGGACACTGAGGACTGGCTACAGGTCGCGGCAACGGGTCCCGCGGCCGCGCCCCAGGCGCAACGAAGGCGACGAAGTGAGGGATTTCGGATGAGCGAGCGACCAGGTCTGTCCATCTTCGACGAGGGTCCGTCCAACCGCGGCAACGACGACGCCACGCAGGTCATCCCTGCCGCCGGCGCATCGCGCGAGTCCTTCCCCGTGGTCCGCCGCGGTGGCTACGACCAGGCGGCGGTCGACAAGCAGATGCACACGCTGGCCGGCGAGAAGGCAGGGCTGGCCGCCAGCCTCGAGGACGCCAAGCAGCGGATCAAGGGCCTCGAGAAGCAGGTCGCCGACCTCAAGCACCGCCTCTCGGAGAACGAGCGGCCGTCGTACGCCGGCCTGGGTGGTCGCGCCAGCGAGATGCTGCGGCTCGCCGAGGAGCAGGCCGACGAGGTGCTCAGCCAGGCCAACGCCCAGGCCCAGGAGATCCGGGAGCAGGCGGCCAAGGAAGCCGCGGCGCTGCGCGCGGAGGCCTCCCGGGACGCCGACGACATGCGGATCGTGCAGCTCAAGGAGCTCGACGAGAGCCGCAGCCGGGCGATGGCCGATGTCGAGCAGGACCGCAACATGGCGCGTGCGGAGGCCGACGACCTGCTCGCGTCCGCACGTCGGGAGGCCGAGCAGATCCGGCTGGCCGCCGAGCAGGAGACGAACACCCTGCGCACCAGCGCCCGCCGGGAGGCCGAGCAGGCGCGGGCCGCGGCCGACCGCGAGGTCCAGGAGGCCCGCCGGACGCTGGCCGTCGAGAAGGAGCGGCTCACCCGCGAGGCCGCCGAGCACCACAGCAACGCCACCGCCGAGACCCAGCGCCTGGTGGAGGAGGCCGAGGAGCGGGCCAACGCCGCCGAGGCACGTGCCCGCGAGGCGATCGCCCAGGCCACCACGCACCGGGCGCACGCCGACGAGGAGGCTGACCGGATGCTGACCCGGGCGCGTCGCGAGGCCGAGCAGATCGTCGCCTCCGCGCAGACCCAGGCCGACAACCTGGTCGCCGCAGGGCATGCGGAGTCCGAGCGCGAGCTCGCCGCGATCCGGGCCGAGGTCGACCGGGTGCAGAAGCGGCGCGACGCGATCGTCGCCCAGCTCGGCGCACTGCGCGACGTCGTCGCGGGATTCGGCGACGAGCCGGCCCCCGCCGAGGAGCAGTGACCGACCCGAAGCCCGGGTCGGGCGACCCGGTTCCGGACAGCGAGGACGCGGCCCGGAACGCGAAGCACGCCGCCGAGAAGGCCGAGGAGGCGGCGGCCTCCGCGCAGGAGTTCGCCGACGACGCCGCCCGGCGCCACCCTGCCGGCGACGAGGACTCCAAGGACCTGCTGCTCGACACGCACCGGCAGGCCGGTGACGACTTCGGCCGGCAGGGGCCGCCGCTGAAGCACCACTCGCCGTTCTACGTCGGGTTCTTCGGGGCCGCCGGCGCGATCCTGGCGATCTGGCTCGGCCAGCAGATCGCCTCGATCAGCTCGATCCTGATCCTGATCGTGGTTGCGATGTTCCTCGCCGTTGGCCTCAACCCGTGGGTCGAGATGCTGGTGCGGCGGGGACTCAAGCGCGTCTGGGCGGTGCTCGTCGTCATCGCCGTGGTGCTGCTGGCGCTCGCGCTGTTCGTGCTCGCGATCGTGCCGGTGATCACCGACCAGGTGAACACCATCGTCGAACGCGCCCCGGAGTGGTTCGACCAGCTGCGCAACAACAACACGATCCAGCAGCTCGACGAGAAGTACGACATCCTCAGCCGCGCCCAGCAGATGATCGAGGAGGGCGGCTGGACGCAGAAGGTCTTCGGCGGCGTGCTCGGCGTCGGGCTCGCGGTCATCTCCGCCCTGCTCAACACGTTCATCATCATCGTGCTGATGCTGTACTTCCTGGCGTCGCTGCCGAGCATCAAGCGCGCGGCGTACCGGCTGGCTCCCTCGAGCCGTCGCGAGCGGGTCACCGACCTCGGCGACCAGATCCTGCGCAACTTCGGCGGCTACGTGTCCGGTGCGTTCATCGTGGCGCTGGCCGCCGGTCTCACCTCGCTGGTCTTCCTGTTCATCGTCGGGCTCGGTGAGTACGCCGTCGCGCTCGCCGTCGTGGTCGCGCTGCTCGACGTGATCCCGATGATCGGCGCCACCCTGGGTGCGATCGTGGTGACCGCGATCGGGTTCGCCACCGATCCCAAGATCGGCCTGGCCTGCCTGGTCTTCTACATCGTCTACCAGCAGTTCGAGAACTACGTGATCTACCCACGGGTGATGTCCCGTTCGGTCGACATCCCGGGTTCGCTGATCGTGGTGGCCGCCCTGGTCGGCGCGGCGCTGCTCGGTGTGGTCGGGGCGCTGCTGGCGATCCCCACCGCTGCCGCGCTCCAGCTGCTGCTCAAGGAGGTCTTCGTCCGCCGCCAGGACGCCCGCTAGCTTTCGCTCCGTCAGCGGCGGAAACGCAGGTAGACCAGCGCGGCGACGTACGCCACACCACCCAGCGCCCCGAGCTGGTAGTACGGCGAGCCGTCCTGGCCCTGCGCGATCTCCACCACGAACATCACGATCACCGCGACGAGCACCGTCATCCCGGCCACCAGCGACGCGCCGGAGTCCAGCTGGTTGATCCGCTCGTCACGCCGGTCCAGGAGTCCGGCCACCGTCTCGCTCCAGCGCGCGGCGACCAGCATCCCGGCCACCACGGCGACCATCAGCGCCAGCCCGAAGACGCCGAAACCGAGGTCACCGCTGATCCAGCCGGCGGCGAGGTAGGCCAGC
>DATFGA010000146.1:0-2859 GCA_035249775.1 Nocardioidaceae bacterium
CTCGCGGAGATCCACGACCTCGTCGAGTCCGAGGGCATCACCACCGTGTTCTCCGAGACCCTGGCCAGCGAGCAGATGGCGCAGACCGTGGCCGGTGACCTCGGCATGGACACCGCGGTGCTCGACCCCCTCGAGGGCCTCAGCGACAAGACCGCGGACGAGGACTACCTCTCCCTGATGCGCCAGAACCTCGCCGCGCTGCAGGAGGCCAACCGATGCCGGTGATCGAGGTCCGCGACGGATCGGTCGCCCTCGGCGGCCGGCCGGTCCTGCGCGGCATCGACCTGCGCATCGAGCCGGGTGAGGTCGTCGCGGTCCTCGGCGCCAACGGGTCCGGCAAGTCCACCCTGGTCCGCACGACGATGGGGCTGGTCCCCACCAGCCGCGGGGAGGTGCGGCTGTTCGACACCGAGCTCGACCGGTTCCGGGACTGGAAGCGGATCGGCTTCGTCCCCCAACGCGCGACCGCCGCGGCCGGCGTACCCGCCTCCGTCCGTGAGGTCGTCTCCTCGGGCCGGCTCTCGCGACGCTCGCTGCTGCGCCCGCTGCGCAGGGCCGACCGGGCCGCCGTCGAGGACGCGATCGCCGCCGTCGGGCTCGCGGACCGGGCGAAGGACGGCGTCTCCACCCTGTCCGGCGGCCAGCAGCAGCGAGTGTTGATCGCCCGCGCGCTGGCCGGTGAGCCCGAGCTGTTCGTCCTCGACGAGCCGACCGCCGGCGTCGACCTGCAGAGCCAGCAGGCGTTCGCGGACGCGCTGCAGGTGCTCGTCGGCCGCGGCGCCACGATCGTCCTCGTCGCCCACGAGCTCGGCCCGATGGCCACCCTGATCGGGCGGACAGTGGTGATGCGCGACGGCCGGGTGGCGTACGACGGACCTCCGATCGTGTCCGCGCACGAGCTGGAGCACCATCACGGCCACCACCACCCGCAGCTGCGACAGCCGTCCTCGGACTACGCGCCGGTCGTGGCCTCGCCGATCGAGTCCTCGCAGGAGGAACGCGGATGAGCATCCTCACCTACGACTTCATGGTCCGGGCCCTGCTCGCCGCGGTCTTCACCGGTCTGGCCGCACCCGCGGTCGGCACCTACCTGGTCCAGCGCCGGCTGGCGCTGATGGGCGACGGCATCGGCCACGTCGCGGTCACCGGCGTCGCGCTCGGCCTTCTCCTGGAACGCACACCGGTCGTCATCGCCTTGATCGCGGCGACGGTCGGCGCCATCGCCATCGAGCTGATCCGAGCCCGCGGCGAAGCCTTCGCCGAGGTCGCCCTGGCGATGCTCTTCTACGGCGGGATCGCCGGCGGCGTGATGCTCACCGGCCTGGCCGGGCAGAGCGCGGCCACCCTGAACAGCTACCTGTTCGGCTCGATCACCGCCATCTCCTGGGTCGACGTGTGGGTCACCGTCGGCCTGGCCGCCGTGGTGATCGGGCTCGCGGTCGGCCTGCTGCCGCAGCTGTTCGCGGTGGCCCAGGACCAGGAGTTCGCCCGCGTGGCCGGGCTCAACGTGCGGTTCTACAACGTGCTCGTCGCGGTGATGGCCGCCGTGACCGTCACCGTCGCGATGCGCACCGTCGGCCTGCTCCTGGTCAGCGCGCTGATGGTGGTCCCGGTCGCCACCTCCCAGCAGCTGACCCGCGGCTTCCGCGCCACCTTGTTCCTCGCGATGGCGATCGGAACCCTTGCCTCGCTCGGCGGCGTGGTCACCTCCGCGTTCGTCGAGGTCGCCCCGGGCGCGACCATCGTGCTGATCGCCCTGGCCGGGTTCGCGGTGGCCTGGCCGATCGGGATGCTGCTGCGCCGCCGACAACGTCTCGCGGAACCGTTCGCGACCGATCCCGGTGTGAGCCTCGCGGACGACACCGACCACACCGTCGTACCCGAGAACCACCAGCACGAGCACGGCGACGACTGCGGCCACCCGGCCGTCCCGCACGGCGACCACGTCGACTACATCCACGACGGGCACCGGCACGCACCCCACGGGAGCCACTATGACGAGCACTGAGCCACGGATGCCCAGCGGCACCCGCCCCACCCGTCAACGGCGTGCGGTCGCGGCCGCGCTGCAGTCCTTCGACGACTTCCGCAGCGCCCAGGACATCCACGACCTGCTCCGGCAGCAGGGCGACAACGTCGGGCTGTCCACGGTGTACCGCACGCTGCAGGCGCTGGCAGACGGCGGCGAGGTGGACATGCTGCGCACCGAGGACGGCGAGGCGCTCTACCGCCGGTGCAGTACGACGCACCACCACCATCTGGTCTGCCGCTCCTGCGGACGGACCGTCGAGGTCGAGGGGCCGACCGTCGAACGCTGGTCGGACTCCGTCGCGAGCCGGCACGGGTTCACCGAGGTGAGCCACACCCTGGAGATCTTCGGCACCTGCCCGAGCTGCGGCTGACGCCGACGGCCGGCAGTTCCAAGACCACCGGGTCGGTATTTTACCGAGCCCATAGACCCGCATACGGTTCGTCGCCGGGCATACCGACGTCGCCCGTGACCGGCCGCCGTTGACGCGTCGAGACCGCCGGTCCTACCTTGCTGAGCAGGGGCCAATGGTGCGCGAGAGCCGCGCGCGTTCTGGGGCGAAGCCCCAGGAGCCGCAATGTCCTACAACGCTGAATCTGCCGTACGCCGACCCGTCCTCCTCGTCGCCGTAACGGGCACCCTCGCCCTGCTCGCGGCTCTGCTGAGCCCCCTGACCGCCACAGCGGGAGAACGACCACCGGACCCCGCGACGCAGATCCGGTTCGTGGCCGTCTCCACGCCGTCCATCGCGCTGCCGGACGCGCCGGGCACCCCGGCATCCTTCATCGTCCAGGACGTGCCGTTCGACGCAGCGGTGGAGTTCCTCGACG
>DATFGA010000147.1:0-2226 GCA_035249775.1 Nocardioidaceae bacterium
GTCATGTGCAGCGGCAGCGAGACCGCGGGCATCCCGGTCAGGTTCCAGGCCGATGTGTAGGGCGTGAACCGCTTCTGGTTCTCGAAGTCCCGGGCCGGGTCGGCGTCATCACGGATCGCCCCGATCGGCAGTGGCGGCTGCGCCAGGGTCGGAGTGAGCACCGCGTCGTACGGCGCCAGCGTCTGCAGTGCCCGGGCCGCGATCCGCCGCAGCTCACCGACGGCCGCCCCGAACTGCGGGCCGCTCACCGCCCGACCGCGTTCTCGCAACCACCGGGTCAGCGGGCGCAGTGTGCCCTCGGAGCTGGTTGGCACGGGTGTGAGTGCGGTCAGCACCGCCCAGCAGGTCTCGAAGGTGGCGACCGCGTCCTGCGGAATGGGTACGTCGACCTCCTCGACCTCATGCCCCAGACCGAGCAGCAGCCGGGTCGTGTCCTCGTAGGCAAGCAGGCACTCGTCATGCACCTCGGCGTCGGAGATGATCGGCGCGCTGAACCGGGCGATCCGCAGCCGACCCGGGTCACGTTCGCACCAGCCCAGGTAGCTCTCCCCTTCGGGCAGCGGCGGCGCCCAGAACGGGTCACCGGTCGCGGGCCCGGCCATCACGTCGAGCATCGCCGCGGCGTCCCGGACGGTGCGGCTCAGCGGCCCGGCGATGCCCAGGCCGACCGGGTCGCCGTACACCGGACCGCCGCTGACCCGGCCACGGCTCGGCTTGAGCCCGAACAGGCCGCAGCAGCTGGCCGGGATCCGGACCGAGCCGCCACCGTCGGAGCCCTGCGCGAGGGGCACCAGACCGGCGGCGACCGCGGCACCGGCTCCCCCGCTGGAACCCCCGGCCATCCGGTCGAAGTCGTACGGCGTGCGGGCCGGTGGGGCCACGTCGGGCTCGGTGTAGCAGGGCGAGCCGAACTCCGGTGTGTTGGTCTTGCCGAGGCTGATCATGCCGACGCTTTCGATCCGGAGCACCACCTCGTCGGTGACGTCCGGGACGTGGTCGGCCATCGTGGCGGAGCCGAAGGTGGTGCGGATCCCGGCGGTCTGGTTGAGGTCCTTGATCGCCGTGGGGACGCCGAACAGCAGCGGCGGGTCCTCGCTGCCGAGACGGGACTCGGCGAGCTTCGCCTGCTTGCGGGCCAGCTCGTCGGTGACGGTGACGAACGCGCCGACCTGGTCGGACAGCCGGCCGATCCGTTCGAGGTAGTGCTCGACCAGCTCCGTGGGGCTGACCTCCCGCTCCCGGATCGCGGCGGCCTGCTCGAGAGCGGTCAGGTCATGCAGCTGTCCCATCGGGCGGCGCTACGAGAGGACCGGCAGCTTGGACAGGGCCTCGGCAACCGCGCTCTGGTTGTCCGCGTCGGCCCAGTCGTGGTCGACGATGCTGCCCGACAGGTAGGCGTCGTAGGCCGGCAGGTCGAGGTGGCCGTGCCCGCACAGCGCGGTGAGGATCACCTTCTCCTCGCCGGTCTCCTTGCACCGCAGCGCCTCCTCGACCGCGGCGGCCAGAGCATGGGTTGGCTCAGGGGCCGGAACGATCCCCTCGGAGCGCGCGAACAGCACACCCGCGGAGAAGCACTCGCGCTGCGGCTTCGCGATCGCCTCGATCTCCTTCTCCTCGTAGAGGTGGCTGATCAGCGGGCTCATCCCGTGGTAGCGCAGGCCGCCGGCGTGGATCGGGTCCGGCACGAAGTCGTGGCCGAGCGTGTGCATCTTCATCAACGGGGTCATCCCGGCGGTGTCGCCGAAGTCGTAGGCGTAGGTGCCTTGCGTCAACGACGGGCAGGCGGCCGGCTCGACCGCCCGCACCGTCGGGTTGATCCGGCCCGCCCACTTCTCGCGCAGGAACGGGAACATCAGCCCGCCGAAGTTGGAGCCGCCTCCGGTGCAGCCGACCAGCAGGTCGACCTGCTCGCCGATCTTCGCGAGCTGGAGCAGGGCCTCCTCGCCGATGATCGTCTGGTGCATCAGCACGTGGTTCAACACGCTGCCCAACGCGTAGTTGATGGTCGGGTCCTGGGCGGCGACCTCGACGGCCTCGCTGATCGCGATCCCCAGCGACCCGGTCGAGTCGGGGTGCTCGGCCAGGATCGCCCGGCCCGCCTCGGTGCGGTCCGAGGGGCTCGGGTGCACGGTGCCACCGAAGGTCTCGATCATCATCCGGCGGTAGGGCTTCGTGTCGTAGGAGGCACGCACCTGCCACACCTCGCACTCCAGGCCGAACTGGGCG
>DATFGA010000148.1:0-9074 GCA_035249775.1 Nocardioidaceae bacterium
CGAAGCGGCTGATCGTCTTCTCGCGTGACGAGCTGAAGCAGTACGAGGTCCGCCAGCTGTTCGGGGACGACCCGCGGCTGCGCTGGTTCATCGGCGACGTCCGGGACGAGCCACGGCTGCTGCGTGCGATGCACAACGTCGACTACGTGGTGCACGCCGCGGCCCTGAAGCAGGTCGACACCGCGGAGTACAACCCGTTCGAGTTCGTGAAGACCAACGTGATGGGTTCGCAGAACGTGATCGAGGCGTGCATCGACAGCGGCGTGAAGAAGGTGGTCGCGCTGTCCACGGACAAGGCGTCGAGCCCGATCAACCTCTACGGCGCGACCAAGCTGACCGCCGACAAGCTCTTCGTCAGCGGCAACCACTACGCGGCCGCCTATCCCACCCGGTTCTCCGTGGTCCGCTACGGCAACGTGATGGGCAGCCGGGGCTCGGTGATCCCGTTCTTCCGCCGGCTCGCCCTCGAGGGCAAGTCGCTGCCGATCACCGACCTGCGGTGCAGCCGGTTCTTCATCACGCTGCCGCAGGCGGTCCGGTTCGTGGTCGACTCGTTCGACCAGATGCAGGGCGGTGAGCTCTACGTGCCGAAGATCCCGTCGATGAAGATCACCGACCTGGCCCAGGCGATCGCACCCGGTGCGCCGATGCACGACGTCGGGCTGCGGCCGGGCGAGAAGCTGCACGAGGAGATGATCTCGCCGGAGGAGGGGCGCCGGGCGCTGCGGGTGGGTGAGCGCTACGTGATCCAGCCCGACCTGGCCACCTGGGGCTACCGGCCGCCGACCGACGGGACCGCCGTCGCGGACGGGTTCTTCTACCGCTCCGACAGCAACGACGAGTGGTTCACCCGCGACGAGATCACGAAGATCCTGGAAACGGACCTCTGACGTGCTGCCCTACGGGCGACAGTCGATCTCCGAGGACGACATCGCCGCGGTCACCGCGGTGCTGCGCGGTGACTGGCTGACCACCGGTCCGGCCGTGACGGAGTTCGAGGCGGCCATCTCAGCAAGGGCCGGCGGGCACCGGGCGGTGAGCTGCACGTCGGGGACCGCGGCGCTGCACATCGGCTACCACGCCCTTCAGGTCGGCCCCGGTGACGAGGTGATCACCACCCCGATGACTTTCGTGGCCACCGCCAGCGGCGCCTCCCTGCACGGCGCCACGGTCGTGTTCGCCGACGTCGACGCGGACACCGCGCTGATCGACCCGCACGCCGTCGAGGCTCTGGTCACCGACCGCACCAAGGTGGTCGCCGCCGTCGACTACGCCGGCCACCCCTGTGACTACGACCGGCTCCAGCCGATCGCGGACCGGGTCGGTGCAGCCACGCTGGCCGATGCCGCGCACTCCATCGGCGGCGCCTACAAGGGCCGACCGGTCGGCTCCCTCGCCGACGTCACCACGTTCTCGTTCTTCCCCACCAAGAACCTGACCACCGCCGAGGGCGGCGCCGTTGTCGCCCGGGATCCGGCCGTGGCCCAACGCGCGTCGGAGTTCCACAACATCGGCCTGGTCCGTGACCCCGACCGGTTCGAGATCACCACCGAGGGCGGCTGGCACCAGGAGGTGCACGAGCTCGGGTTGAACTACCGGCTCACCGACGTCGCCTGCGCGCTGGGGCTGAGCCAGCTCGCACGGCTGGACCGGTTCACGAAGCGCCGTGCGGAGATCTTCGCCAGGTACGGCGCCGCGCTGGCCGACGTGCCCGGCATCAGACCGCCCGTCGTGCGTGGTGACGTGGAACCCGCCTGGCACCTCTACCCGGTGCGGGTCCTCGAGGGCCGCCGCCGGGAGGTGTTCGAGAAGATGCGGGCCGCGGACATCGGGGTCCAGGTCAACTACCTGCCGGTCTACTGGCACCCGGTCTACGCCAACGCGGGCTACCGTCGCGGGATGTGCCCGAACGCGGAGGCCTTCTACGCCCAGGAGCTCTCGCTGCCGATGTTCCCCGACCTGACCGACGACCAGGTCGACCAGGTCGTGGACACGCTCCGCGAGGCGCTGCGCTGAGATGACGACTGCAGCGAAGGTCGGCATCATCACCCAGGCCCGCACCACCAGCACCCGGCTGCCCGGAAAGGTGCTGATCGAGGTCGCGGGAAAGACCCTGCTCGACCATCACCTGGACCGGCTGGCCACCAGCGGCATCGAGGTGTTCGTCGCCACCACTACGAACGCCGCCGACGACCCGATCGTCGCCATCGCCGAACGCCGCGGGCTCCGCTGGTTCCGGGGCAGCGAGCACGACGTGCTGTCGAGGTTCCAGGGCTGCGCCGAGCAGTTCGGTCTCGACGTCATGGTCCGGGTGACCTCGGACTGCCCGCTCATCGACGGGGCCCTGGTGGCCGACGCGGTGGAGGAGTTCCTGGCGGCCGACGACGAGAACCTCTACCTGAGCAACGGGATCCGGCGCACCTTCCCGCGCGGCTTCGACCTCGAAGTGTTCAGCGCGACCGCACTCGCGGAGGCCAATCGGTCCGCCACCGACCCGGCCCAGCGCGAGCACGTGACGCCCTACCTCTACCAGAACGCCGGCGGGCACACCGTGGTCCGGCATCTGCTGTGGCCGCAGGACAAGTCCGCCTACCGCGTCACCCTCGACACCCCGGAGGACCTCGAGGTCATCCGGCTGCTGATGGAGAACCACGAGGCGCACCGGCTGAGCTGCGCGGAGATCATCGACCTGCTCGACCACCATCCTGAGATCGCCCGCCTGAACCAGCACGTCGAGCAGAAGAAGCTCGGCGGGTAGCGCTCAGTTGTCGGTCTCTTCCTCGGCTTGCGCCGCCTCGGACGGCTCCTCGCTGGTGACCGCCCACGGCGCAGGTGCCTGCTGGTTGGCCTGCAGCTGGACCTCGAGGGCGGACTCGAGCCGGCGGATCCGCTCCTCGTAACGGGTCATCACCCCGAAGCGTGCCCGGACCCGGCTGTGCTCCTCGCGGACCTCGTCGAGCAGCTTCCGGGCCTCGGCGCGCTCGGGCTCAGTCGCCGTGACCTCGTCACCCGCGGTGAGCAGCCGTTCGAGCCGGGTCTCCATCGAGCCCATCTGGTGCTCCAGCACCGTGTGCAGGCCGGTCAGCGTCTTGACGCGTGAGGTCAGCGCATCGAGCTGTTCGCTCTTCGCGCGGATCTGCTGCATCTGGCGTTCGAGCCGTTCCGCCTGCCGGTCGAGCCGGGCACGTTGCTTCTCGAGGAGGGTCCGCTGGTTCGCGAGCGTGGTGCGCTGGTTGCCCAGCCGGTCGGCGAAGTTGTTGAGGCGGGCCTCGATCGCGGTGGTGCGCTCCTCGAGACCGCTTCGTCGGAGCATGTCGGCAAGCCGAGACATCGTGGTGCGTCCTTCTCTCGTCGGGTGCTAGGGCAGGAAGTGGGCGCTGCCGTCGTCGATCCAGGACTGGAGCAGCTCACCCTCCCGGTCGATCTTGTGCGCGCGGTGCACGGAGGACGTGTCGCCCCAGTGGTGCTCCCAGCGCGTCTGTTCACGGTCGTGGATGAAGGAGTAGCCGGTCAGGAACAGCTCGGCCTCGGGGAACAGCTCGTGGGCGACGTACGCCGCCTCGGTGCCCGTCGTGGGGACGGCACCGCGACCCTGTTTCTCCGGGCTGATCAGGTGCTTGAGCGGGATGCCGAAGACCCGGTTCGAGATCGGCCACGCGCCCAGGTCCTCCGGCCACGGCTCGGGGGTCAGCGGCGGCTCAGGCTTCCTGAGATTTCCGGCATCGATGATCAGGTAGGCGCGGCGGGTGTAGTCGCGGAAGAACCACGGCGTGATCCGGGTCGCCCGAGCGGCCACCACGACATCGGTCTTGGTGCCCAGGACGGGAGGACCACCCGGCTCGTCGAGAACCAGGGAGTTGCAGCGGAACACCAGGTCGGAGCCGTCGATGACGTCGCGACGCTCCTCGCTCGGTGCGAGCGGGGCGTTGCCGACGACGGTGATCCGGCGCACCGGAAGGTGGGAGGAGTAGCACTCGAGGTAGGACTTCATCGCCGCGAACAGCTCGCGGTCCAGCTCCTCGAGCCGCACAACCTCTCTCATCACGGACACCGGGTAACCCTAACTGCGGCCCGGTAACGCGGTGCGCGCGGCTCGACTGACCTCGATCTCACGTTCCAGGATCCGCCGGACGTCCTGGGGCGAGCGGTGTCGAACCACCGCGTTGACCGGGCCGGGCGGGCTGTCCACATGCAGGTCGGACAGGCCCAGCCGGCGCTGCCACGGGCCCTGGGTGACCCGCAGGGACTGGACCCGGGCGTGCGGGACGACGTGGGTGCGCCGGGTGAACCAGCCTTCGCGGCTGACGATGATGTCCGGACCGGCGCCGGCGGCCATGAAGCGCCAGCCGATCGGGGCGGCGAACCGGGCCTGCCGCGGCGGGCCGGTCAGCGCGACCTGGTCGGGGTCGACCCCGTCGAGCATGTGCCGGGCCAGCCAGAGCACCATCCGGCGGTCGCCGACCGGGAGCACCGTGGAGGCCGCCGGCCCGCCGCTGCCGTCGTCGGTGGAGTAGCCGGCGATCGAGACGTCGAGCCGGGCCCAGCCGAGGCTGCGCCACAACAGCGGCTCGGTGACCACCAGGCCCTGCATCCGGGCCAGCGCGATGGTCTGCGAGGAGAGGTCGAACAGGCCGCGACGCACCTGCATCCCGGCGTTGGACTCGGAGACCGTGAACCCGTAGTTGCCGGCGAGCTTGCGGAACTGCACGAGCAGGATGCCGCCGATCACCGGGAGCAGCGCGGAGAAACCGAGCCACTCGCCGGTGAACGCGAACAGGCTGCTGAACGCGAGGGCGGTCAGGACCAGGGCCACGCTCTCCGGGGACAGCAGCACGCTGGCAATCAGCCGGCCGAGGTCCACCCTGGCCAGCACCCGTCCACTGACGGGAGCGACGGTCGGCGCGCTCGGGGAGTCGTCGGTGCGAACCGCATCGCGCCGGGCGAGCAGCACGTCCTTGAGCGCGCGTGCGTCCGACAGGGTCAGGAACGCGAGCGATCCCTCGCGGGCACTGCCGCCGGCGACGTCCATCCGCAGCTCGGCGAGCCCGAACAGCCGGGCCACGAACGGCTGCACGATGTCGATGCCCTGCAGCCGGTCGATCCGGATCCGTCGGGACTGCCGGCTGATCACGCCGGTGTCGACGCGGAGCTCGTCGGACTCGATCCAGTACTTCGTGCGCAGCCACGACGCGGCCCCGTAGATCGCGCCGAGCACCAGCAGCGCGAGCAGCATCCAGCCGAACGGGCCGAGGTCGCCGCGGATCATGTCGCGCCAGGTGGCGGTCACCGCGGCCGCGACGAAGATGAAGCTGCGGACCACGGGCGTCAGCGGGGACAGCCGGCGGTAGGGCTTCACAGGCCCGCTGCCTGGGCCTCACCGAGCGAGGTCAGCCGGTCGCGCAGTCTCGCCGCTTCCTCCTTGGGCAACCCGGGAATTTGGGCGTTCGTCCGGGTGCTCGCCGTGTGCAGGTGAACCGACGCGATCCCGAAGAGCTGCTCCAGCGGGCCGGAGGTCACATCGACGTACTGCATCCGCCCGTAGGGCACCGCGACCAGCTCGCGGAACATCACGCCGTGCTTGATGTAGAGGTCCTCCTCGCGCTCGGCGTAGCCCCAAGCACGAGCGTTGCGGCCGACCAGCCCCCAGCCGAGCCCGAGGACGGCGGGGAGTACGACGAGCGGCAGCACCAGCCAGCCGGAGAACCCGAGGATCACCATCAGCACGATGACGGCGAGAATCCCGAGGCTGACCAGGACGCACAGCACGACGCGGCGCATCCGGGCCAGCTGCGGCGAGACCGGGCGCCAGTCGTTGCCCGGTGGCGCGAAGAGTTCGTTCACGAAGCGAGCCTATGCGACGTGCGAGTATGGCCGCGTGACCGAACAACGCATCGTCGGCGTGGGCGCCGGAGCGGCCGGCTTCGAGGGCCACGAGCGCGGTGGCGGACCGGGGATGCCCACCCAGGACATGGTGCTCAACATCGGCCCGCAGCACCCGGCCACGCACGGCGTACTCCGGCTGCAGCTGACCCTCGACGGTGAGCGGATCGTCGCCTGCGAGCCGATCGTCGGCTACATGCACCGCGGCGTGGAGAAGCTCTTCGAGGTCCGCGACTACCGGCAGATCATCGTCCTCGCGAACCGGCACGACTGGCTCTCGGCGTTCTCGAACGAGCTCGGCGTGGTGCTTGCCGTCGAGCGGATGCTGGGCATGGAGGTGCCGACCCGGGCGGTGTGGACCCGCACGCTGCTGGCCGAGCTGAACCGGGTGCTCAATCACCTGATGTTCATGGGCTCCTACCCGATCGAGCTCGGTGCGATCACGCCGATCTTCTACGCGTTCCGGGAGCGGGAGACGCTGCAGGCGGTGATGGAGGAGCTGTCCGGCGGGCGGATGCACTACATGTTCAACCGCGTCGGCGGCCTCAAGGAGGACATGCCGGCGGGCTGGCTGGGCCGGTGTCTGGACGCGGTGAAGGCGGTGCGTTCGCGGGTGCCGCAGATCGAGGACCTGATCTTCGGCAACGAGATCTTCCAGGCCCGCACCCAGAACGTCGGGATCCTGCCGCCTGCGCTGATCGAGGCGTACGGCGTCTCGGGGCCGATATCACGGGCATCCGGAGTCGACTTCGACCTGCGACGCGACGAGCCGTACCTCGCCTACGACGAGCTCCTCGCCGACGGGGCGATGCGGGTGGTGACCCGTCCCGAGGGTGACTGCTACGCCCGGTTCGGGATGCTGCTCGACCAGGTCCAGGTGTCCCTCGACATCGCCGAGGCGTGCATCGACCGGCTCCGGTCGATGGAGCGCGGTCCGATCAACGTGCGGCTCCCGAAGATCCTGAAGGCTCCGGAGGGTGCGACGTACGCCTGGACCGAGAACCCGCTCGGCATCAACGGCTACTACCTGGTCTCCCGTGGTGAGAAGACGCCGTGGCGGATGAAGCTGCGCAGCGCCTCGTTCAACAACATCGCGGTGCTCCCTGAGGTGCTCAACGGATGTGTCGTCGCGGACATGGTGGCGATCCTCGGGTCGATGTTCTTCGTCGTAGGAGACATCGACAAGTAGCGGGCGGCGCTGCGTGCAAGGATTGCCGCGTGACCGTTCGAGTGCAGCCGACCGCCCAGGTCGCCGAGTCCGCGCAGGTCGGTGACGGCAGCTCGGTGTGGGAGCTGGCCCAGATCCGGGAGGACGCGCGGCTCGGGTCGAACTGCGTGATCGGCCGTGGGGCGTACGTCGGAACCGGGGTCGTCGTGGGCGACAACGTGAAGCTGCAGAACTACGCGCTCGTCTACGAGCCGGCCGAGCTGGGCGACGGGGTGTTCGTGGGGCCGGCCGCGGTGCTCACCAACGACCAGTACCCGCGCGCGGTGGCACCCGACGGCAGCCTCAAGCGTGCTTCGGACTGGGACGCGGTCGGGGTGACCGTGCGCGAAGGCGCCTCCCTCGGGGCGCGCTCCGTGTGCGTGGCACCGATCACGATCGGCCGCTGGGCGATGGTGGCCGCCGGTGCCGTGGTGACCAAGGACGTTCCGGACTTCGCGCTGGTGGTCGGGGTCCCGGCCCGCCGGATCGGCTGGGTCGGCCGCAGCGGCCGGCGGTTGGTCGAGGGCGATGAGACCAGCACCTG
Source organism: Nocardioidaceae bacterium (assembly GCA_035249775.1). GTDB lineage: Bacteria > Actinomycetota > Actinomycetes > Propionibacteriales > Nocardioidaceae > Nocardioides_C. Next base: position 7,632 of record DATFGA010000148.1, read on the forward strand.
GCGCTGCCCGGACAGCGGTGACCTGTTCGTCGAGGACGTCGAGGCGGGCACTCTCACCGAGAAGTCCTGAGCCGGCCTCAGGTCACGCGCACCGAGCCTCGAGCGCGTCCTCGTTGAGCACCGTCGACCCGCCGAGCAGCACCTTGGTCTGCGGCGCGAGCGAGGCGGTGACGTCGAAGACCGGGCCGGGCAGGCAGTCGTCGCGCGTCAGCAGCAGCGGAGCATCGTGGAACGCAGCCGCAGCAACGCCGGCGAGCGCGTCGGGAAAGTTGGTCCCAGCGGCGAAGTAGGCGCGTTCCGCCGCGGCCCAGCCGTAGCTCCCGACGGCGGCCGATGTCGCGTAGCGGTCCTCACCGGAGACCCGGGTCACGTCGGCGGCCGTCAGGCTCTGGCGCACCGTGGACGCCACCGCAGGGCTGATCGCGCCGGTGCCGCCCAGAATCACCACCCGGGACGGGCTCAGCCGGCTGAGCTCGGCGAGCACGCTCTCCGGGATCCGGTCCGGAGGGGTGAGCAGGATCGGGGCTCCATCGTGGGCAGCAAGGGCACCTCCGGACAGTGCGTCCGGGTAGTCGCCTCCTGAGGCGAGATAGGCCACCTCCGCGGTCGGCCAAAACTGCTTGGTGGTCGCCACGCCGGTGGCGTACCGGTTCGAGCCGGACAGGCGAACCACCTTGGTGGCGTAGCGCCCGGCCGCGGCCGCCACGTCCGCGGAGACCGCCGCAGTGCCACCGAGGACGTAGATGGCCTCGGGACTCAGCCGCTGGAGCTCACTCGCCGTCTCGTCCGGCAACCGACCGTTCCTGGTGAGCAGCACCGGGGCGGACTTGGCCGCGGCGGCCGGTCCGGCCGAGAGTGCGTCCGGGAAGGTCTCTCCGGAAGCCAGGAAGACGGCCGCGGCGCCGGTGAAGGTGCCCTGCGAGATGGCGGCCGCGGTGGCGTAGCGGTTCGTTCCGGCCATCCGGCTGGTCACCGGCGGCGGAGGTGGTTCGGTCGGCTCCGGCTCTGCCACGGCTGCGGCGTCGATCAGCGCGTCCACGCGCTTGCGCATGCCGCTGTTGAGCCAGTGATAGCCGTACTCGCCGGGGCATGCGGTCGCCGTCGACGGCCGCATTCCGGACAGGTGGACGTCACGGTGCCCGGAGATCCGCGGGAGCCGGGCGCCGTCGATGGCGATCTTCCCGAAGGCGACACGGCCGAACGAGGACAGCCGCCAGGCAGTCAGCCGGGTGACCGCCCTCTTCATCGCCTTGGTGAGTGGCTCGGTCTCGAAGTTTCCCATCATCGAGATGCCGGTGGTGTAGAGGTTCGCCTCCCAGTTCCCGGCGTGCGCACCGCGGACCTGGAGGTCGGTGCCGCCACGCCGGCCCTCGTAGACGACGCCGTACATGTCGACCAGAAAGTTGTAGCCGACGTCGCACCAACCGCGCTGCTCGGTGTGGA
>DATFGA010000149.1:0-2159 GCA_035249775.1 Nocardioidaceae bacterium
CCGGTTTGGTCGCAACTCCGGCCAGTGCCCAGCCTGTGGTTACGGGTGGGCTCGTGAACGTGACCATCGTCGACGCCGTCGACGTCGTCGTGCGGGACGTCAATGTTGCAGTCGGTGCAGCTTTGGGGATCGCGGCAAACGTCTGCGATGTCAACGTCAATGTGCTCGCGGAACAGCTCCGAAACGGCGGCGCAACCTGCACCTCGGATGCGAGCGGCCAGACTGTCACCATCGACCAAGTCTGACGGCCCAACGCCCTGACTCGCTCAAAGCGCGTGCCCGCCTCATTTTCCTAGAGGCGGGCGCTTCGCTTTCGTGATGTGCGTTGCGAACCAGTGGCGACATCGCGCGGCCGACAGCCAGGACCCGTCCAGCACATGGACGGGTCCTGGGCGTTTTCCCGCGACGTGCAGACGCTCCGCCGTACGCGGGCCGGGATAAACCGGGAAGCGGCGCCCCGGACCCGGCAGATACGATCGAGCGACAGCGCGCGACGGTCGCGCCGTCGCCAGCCCACAACCGCAAGGAGCACTCCCGTGTCCGAGATCAAGGTCACCGTTGTCAGCGCAGGCGAGCGTGCCGAGCGTGCGGTGACGACGGGCACGAAGGCGTGGGAGCTGTTCGCCGAGGACCCCTCGGTGGTCGCCGCCCGGGTCGGTGACGACCTGAAGGACCTGGCCTACGAGCTCGGCGAGGGCGACCAGGTCGAGGGCGTGCCGATCGACTCCGACGACGGCCGCGCCATCCTCCGGCACTCGACCGCGCACGTGATGGCGCAGGCCGTGCAGGAGCTCCACCCCGACGCGAAGCTGGGCATCGGTCCGCCCATCACCGACGGGTTCTACTACGACTTCGACGTCGCCGAGCCGTTCAAGCCCGAGGACCTCGAGAAGATCGAGTCCCGGATGCGCAAGATCGTCAAGGAGGGGCAGAAGTTCTCCCGGCGACCGGTCTCCGACGACGACGCCCGCACCGAGCTGGCCGACGAGCCCTACAAACTCGAGCTGATCGGCCTCAAGGGCGCGTCCGTCGACGTGGCCGAGGGCGCGGACGTGGAGGTCGGCGCCGGTGAGCTGACGATCTACGACAACCTCAAGCGGGACGGGTCGCTGGCGTGGAAGGACCTCTGCCGCGGCCCGCACCTGCCGACCACCAAGCGGATCCCGGCCTTCAAGCTGATGCGGTCCGCGGCGGCGTACTGGCGCGGTGACGAGAAGAACAACCAGCTGCAGCGGATCTACGGCACCGCCTGGGAGTCCAAGGAGGCGCTCGACGAGCACCTGCACCGGCTCGAGGAGGCGCAGCGCCGCGACCACCGCCGGCTCGGCCAGGAGCTCGACCTGTTCAGCTTCCCCGACGAGATCGGCTCCGGCCTCGCGGTCTTCCATCCCAAGGGCGGCGTGCTCCGCAAGGAGATGGAGGACTACTCGCGGCGCCGGCACGAGGAGTCGGGCTACGAGTTCGTCTACACCCCGCACATCACCAAGGGTCAGCTGTTCGAGACCTCCGGCCACCTCGACTGGTACGCCGACGGGATGTACCCGCCGATGCATCTCGACGCCACGCACGACGCCGAGGGCAACGTGGTCAAGCCCGGCCAGGACTACTACCTCAAGCCGATGAACTGCCCATTCCACTGCCTGATCTTCCGCTCGCGTGGTCGGTCCTACCGCGAGCTGCCGCTGCGGCTCTTCGAGTTCGGCTCGGTCTACCGCTACGAGAAGTCCGGCGTGGTGCACGGGCTGACCCGGGTCCGCGGGATGACCCAGGACGACGCGCACATCTACTGCAGCCGCGAGCAGATGCGCGACGAGCTGGGCAGCCTGCTCACCTTCGTGCTCGAGCTGCTCAAGGACTACGGGCTCGAGGACTTCTACCTCGAGCTGTCCACGAAGGACCCGGAGAAGTTCGTCGGGACCGAGGCGGCCTGGGACGAGGCGACCGAGACGCTGCGCGAGGTGGCCACCGCGTCCGGCCTGGACCTGGTCCCCGACCCGGGCGGCGCGGCGTTCTACGGCCCGAAGATCTCGGTGCAGGCGCGCGACGCGATCGGCCGCACCTGGCAGATGTCGACGATCCAGCTGGACTTCAACCTGCCGGAGCTGTTCGGGCTGGAGTACACCGCCCCCGACGGGTCCCGGCAGCGGCCGGTGATGATC
>DATFGA010000150.1:0-4755 GCA_035249775.1 Nocardioidaceae bacterium
GAGCATGACGGCCGCTACGCCGTCGTCGCCTCCCAGGGTGGAGCGCCAACCCATCCGGTCTGGTACCACAACCTGCGCGCGAACCCCACGGTCGAGCTGCAGGACGGCCCCTCGCGAGGCGAGTTCGTCGCGCACGAGGCAACCGGAGGCGAGAAGCGCGAGTGGTGGCAGCGCGCGGTCGACGCGTTCCCGGACTACGCCGACTACCAGCGCCGGACCGAGCGCGAGATCCCCGTCTTCGTGCTCGAGCCCGTCACCTGACCGTCGTACGCCGCGTCCGGGGCCGCGAGAACCTCACGTCTGGACCGCGAGAAAGTCGCGTCTCAACGGCGAAAACCTCGCGCCTGAACCGCTGGAAGGTCACGCGTCAACGGGGTAGGTGGGGGGCGCGGGGGCCGGCGTGGCCTCCTGCTGGCGGACGGTGGAACGGCCGAACAGGAGGTAGCCGAGGAACCCGATCAGCAGGGCGGCGAGCACACCGAGGCTGGAGAACGCCCACTCGCCGTCGCGGCCCCCGAGTCCGAGCGGCCCGAGCAGGTAGCCCTGCCACTCCAGGGCCTTGGCGAACGTGTTGGTGACCAGCCCCCACCCGACAGCTGTCGCGATGACGATCAGTGCGAAGGAGTCCCACCGGACCGAGCGGTAGCCGCCCGGCAGCGAGGCATCGAACAGCTTCGGCTCCTCGTAGTCGTGTCGGCGCAGGAACATGTCAGCGAGGAAGATGCCGCACCAGGCCGAGATCGGCACGCCGAGCGTGATCAGGAACCCCTGGAACGGGAACAAGAAGCTCTCGGCGATCCAGACGACGTAGATCGTTCCCAGCACCATCAGCACCCCGTCGATCGCGGCGGCCACCCAGCGCGGCGTCGGCAGCCCGATCGCGAGCAGGGTCAGCCCGGAGGAGTAGATGTCGAGGACCGCGCCGGACACCAGCCCGGCCACCGCGACCACGGCGAACGGAACCAGGAACCACGTGGGCAGGATGCCGGTGAGCGCACCGATCGGGTCCGCCGACACGGCGCCGGCGAAGTCCGGGTCGGAGGCGGAGAGCAGGATCCCGTAGACGATCAGCACGACCACGGGCAGGCTGGCGCCGAACGTGCTCCAGCCGACCACGCCGCCGGTCGAGGCGTTGCGCGGCAGGTAGCGGGAGTAGTCCGCGGCGGCGTTGACCCAGCTGATCCCGAAGCCGGTCATCACCATGATCAGCGCGCCGACCACCGCGGTGGTTCCCGCGTTCGGGGCACTTGTCGCAGCGGCCCAGTCCACCTCGTCGAGGGTCAGCGCGATGTAGGCGACGGTGATCAGGATGGTGATGAGCGTCAGCCACTTCTGCAGCTTCATGATCGCGTCGAAGCCGAGGATCCCGGCGGCCACGATGACCCCGGCCACCACGAGGAACGCGATCACCTTGGTGAGGTTGCCGTCGCTCCAGCCGAGCCGGCCGAAGACGGTCGCTGTCGCCAAGGTGGCCAGCGCGACCAGGACGATCTCCCAACCGACCAGCAGCAGGTAGGAGACCACGCCGGGGACCAGGTTGCCCTTGATCCCGAACGGCGCCCGGGACAGCACCAGCGTCGGCGCGGATCCCTTCTTGCCGGCGATGGACACCAGACCGACGAGCAGGAAGCTGGCGATCACGCCCACCACCCCGGCCAACAGGGCCTGCGGCAGCGACAGTCCGAAGCCGAGCACGAACGCACCCCAGCTCACCCCGAACACCGAGATGTTGGCCGCGCACCACGGCCAGAACAGGTCCGCCGGCGTGCCCTTGCGCTCGGACTCTGCGATCACGTTGAGTCCGTTGGCCTCCACGGCGAACGCTCCCGCTGCCGGTGCCGGCGTCCCGGACGGCAGCTGCCCCGGTGTCACATCCTTGGTCCCACTCATCTCCGTACACCCTTCGTGATCAGTTCCGCGACCAGCGGCCCCAGCCGCTCGGCCGTACGCTCGGCGATCCTCACCACCTCGCCCGGGTCGATCCCGGACTCGGTGCCCTCGACGGCGGTGACCGTGGAGATCCCGACCAGCTCGACGCCGAGCTCCCTGGCCGCGATCGCCTCGGGCACCGTCGACATGCCGAGCATGTCAGCGCCCACGCGCCGCAGCCACTCTGCCTCCGCCCACGTCTCGTAGTGCGGTCCGCGCAGCAGCGCGTAGACCCCCTCCTGCAGCGACGGGTCGAGCTCGCGGGCCAGTGCCCGCAGCCGCGGTGACCACGCATCGGTCAGGTCGACGAACCGGGCACCTTCGAGTGGCGACGTGGCGGTGAGGTTGATGTGGTCCCGGATGAGCACCGGTTGCCCCAGCGGCCATTCCTCGCGCAGGGAACCGTTGGCGTTGGTGAGGACGGCAAGGCGTGCGCCGGCGGCCGCCGCAGTGCGGATCGCATGTACGACGGGGCGCGGCCCATGTCCTTCGTACAGGTGCGTCCTGCCTAGGAACACCAGCGTGGCCACGCCGTTCACGTCATAGGAACGGATTTCCCCGACATGCCCCTCGGCCACCGGCGCGAGGAAACCGGGCAGCTCGGTCATCGGGAACGACGTGTCCGGGTCGCCGAGTCCCGCCGCCGCCGGGCCCCAGCCGGAGCCGAGGACCACTGTGGCCTCGTGCGAGCTCCGGCCGGTCAGCTCCGCGATCCGGTCAGCGGCCTGCTGCGCGGCGGCATAGGGGTCCACGGATCCAGACTAGGCCTCAGCCCCGGCCGTGCGGCGTCAGCCAGAGCGACTCGTCCGGTCCGGCGGGCACGATGTGGTTCGGGTTGATCTTGTCGTGCGTGCAGTAGTAGTGCCGCTTGATGTGCGCGAAGTCGACGGTGTCCCCGAACCCCGGCGTCTGGAACAGGTCGCGGGCGTAGGCCCACAGCACCGGCATCTCGGTGAGCTTGCGCAGGTTGCACTTGAAGTGGCCGTGGTAGGCGGCGTCGAACCGGACCAGCGTCGTGAACAACCGGATGTCGGCCTCGGTGATCGAGTCCCCGACCAGGTAGCGCGATGTCGCGAGTCGCTCCGACAGCCAGTCGAGCCGGTCGAACAGCGCCGTGAACGCCTCCTCGTAGGCCTCCTGGGAGGTGGCGAAGCCGCACCGGTAGACGCCGTTGTTGACGTCGAGGAAGACCACCTCGTTGACCCGGTCGATCTCCTCGCGAAGCGGTTCGGGATACAGGTCCGGCGCCCCGGGCCGGTGGAACGCGGTCCACTCGGTGGAGAAGTCCAGCGTGATCTGCGGAAAGTCGTTGCTGACCACCAGGCCGGACTCGACGTCGATGAGCGCGGGCACGGTCACCCTCCCGTCGTACGACGGGTCGGTGGCGCGGTATGCGTCGGCGAGATACCGGATGCCGAGCACCGGGTCCCGGCCATCGGGGTCGAGGGTGAACCGCCAGCCCGCCTTGTCGCGGAGCGGGTCGACCGTGCCGAGGGAGATCACCCGGTCCAGGCCGAGCAGGCCCAGGACGATCCGGGAGCGGTGCGCCCACGGACAGGCCCGGCACCAGATCAGCCGGTAGCGGTCGGCCTCGACCGGCCAGCGGGCGCCCGGGTCGGTCGACGGCCGGTCGGTGAACCGGTTCGGCTGGCGCCGGAAGGAGCCGGACTCGTTGGTCTCCTTGCCGAACTGCGCACCCACGATCAGCCGGCCCGGGCGATCGACACCGCCAGCGCGGCCAGGTGCCCGAGTCGGGCGAGCTCGGAGTCGAGGATCTCCGGGCCGCCTCGCCGACCGAACAGCACCAGCTCCTCGCCGTCCCCCAGCGGAGCCGCGGCGACGAGGGTGGACGTCCACCGCTCCCAGTCGGCCGGGACCTCGAGCCGGGCGGCCCGTCCCAGCGGGAACCAGGAGACCTCGCCGTCGATAAGGTCCGGGGCCGCGGAGGTGCCGTGCAGAATCTTGACCCCGGCGTCGGTGCGCCGCACCCGCAGCGCCCAGTCGGCGCGGAACGTGATCGGGAGCAGGTCGATCAGCTCGTCCAGGGCGGTGCCGGGGGTCTCGGTCAGCGTCTCCACCAGCTCCAGGTCCAGGAACAGGTTGCCACCTGCGCCGTACCGGGAGATCCACAGCACCTGCACGCCGTCGAGCCGGTTGCAGGCGGAGACCAGCGAGTCGGGCATCACGCCGGGCGCGGTCTCCAGAAGAACATCGTCGACCGCGGTGCCCTCCGGCGACTTCTCGACGATCTCGATCGCCTCGATGTCACCGCCGGCCTCACCGATGGCGGTAGCCACCCGGCCCAGTGACCCAGGCACGTCGGGCAGCTCGACACGCAGCAGGTACGGCATCTTCCCGGTCAGCCCCCTCCAGGCTCGGCCTGCCCTCGACACTATCCCGTCGGGGTGAGCAATACAGGCGCATTGCACCGACACCCTGCCATGCCGGGATTACGGGGAGGTTTCGATGTCCCGGCGGACGATCCGCAGGTTGAAGTCGGCGGTTCCGAGCTGCCCCATCAGCCGGACCCACAGCGGCAGCCACATCTCCATCCCGCGGGCGGCCGACAGCTGCTCGAACTCGATGATGTCGCGCCATCCCAGTGCCCGGAGCAGTTCGGCGACCAGCGACCGCGCCTCGGCGTCGTCGCCGGCGACGAACATCGTCGTGCCGCCGTCGCCCACCCGGTTCGGGTCCACCATCACACCGGCGTTCACGGTGTTCAGCGCCTTGACCACCCGCGCCTCCGGGTAGGCACGCTGGATCTGCTCCGCGAGCGAGTCGGTGTCCTTGACCGTCAGCGTCGGCGGGAAGCCCGCGGAGAAG
>DATFGA010000151.1:0-2249 GCA_035249775.1 Nocardioidaceae bacterium
AGAACCGCCGGAACCGGACGCCAGCCGGTCACGGTGACCTGTTGGCGCGCGAGAACCGCCGGAACCGCACGCGAGCCGGTCACGGTGATTTGTTGGCGCGCGAGAACTGCCGGAACCGCACGCCAGCCGGTCACGGTGACCTGTTGGCGCGCCAGAACTGCCGGAACCGGACGTGAGCCGGTCACGGTGACCTGTTGGCGCGCGAGAACTGCCGGAACCGCACGCGAGCCGGTCACGGTGACCTGTTGGCGCGCGAGAACCGCCGGAACCGGACGCCAGCCGGTCACGGTGACCTGTTGACGTTGACCGCGGAACGGTCAGTCGTCCACGCCGCGGGCGACCAGCGCGTCGCCGAGGGCGTCCGCATGCCGCAGGGACCGGACGATCAACGGCACGGCGAACGCCCGGGGGCTGGCGGTCAGCCCCCGGGCCCGTTGGGCGTCGCGGACCTCCTCAGCCAGGCCGACCACGACCGGCACCGAGCGGATCGCCAGCGCCAGCAGCAGGCCGACCCGTTCCGGGTCGACCCCGACCCGGCGCAGGGGCCGGCACACGGCGACGACCGCGTCGACCATCGCCGTGGTCCGGGTGGTGAGGGTGACCAGGGCCGCCAGCAGCACCAGCGCCGCGATCACCCCGACCACGACGAAGGCCCGCTCCCAGCCGCTCACCAGCAGGTGGAACCCGGCCACGAAGACCGCCAGCCACAGCAGCGGCCGCACCTGCCGGAGGGCGGTGAGCAACGGGATCCGGGCGAGAAGATAGCCGGCCAGCACCACCAGGATCGCTGCGGTCACCTGCCACACGGTGTCGAGGAAGACCGAACCCACCCCGGCTGCCACCATTGTCAACAGCTTGGCGCCCGCGGGGATGCGGTGGAGGACCGAGGAGCCGGGGGAGTAGACGCCGAGGGAGCTCACACCATCAGCCCCCGGTAGTGCGCGATCGCGCCGGCAGGCGGCCCGTCGTACACGATCCTGCCTTCGTCGAAGACCAGCACCCGCTCGAACCCGTCGAGCAGGTCCAGGTGGTGGGTGACCAGGAGCACCTGCTGGTCGAGGCGCCCGACCAGCTCGGCCACCTTGCCGGCGTTGCGCAGGTCCAGCAGCGTGGTCGGCTCGTCGAGCACCAGCACGGACGGGTCGGTGACCAGCACCGAGGACAGCGCGAGCAGTTGCTTCTGGCCGCCGGAGAGCAGGTGCGCCGGATGATCGGCGTGTCCGTCGAGGCCGTAGGTGAGCAGCGCCTCGGCGACCCGGGCGTCGATCTCCGCGCGGCTGAGCCCGCGACGGCGCAACCCGAACGCGATGTCCTCGCGGACGGTCGGCATCACGATCTGCGCGTCCGGGTCGGTGAAGCAGAAGCCGACCCGTCTGCGGACGTCCCGCCCGTCGCGGCGGGTGTCCAGGCCGTCCACCCGCACCGTGCCGGTCGCGGGCAGCAGCAGTCCGTTGAGGAGCCGGACGAACGTGGACTTGCCCGAGCCGTTCGCGCCGATGATCCCGATCCGCTGCTCGGTGAGGCGCACGGTGATGTCACTGAGGACCACGCGCCGGGTGGCCTGCTCGCCGTAGGCGTGGGTGACCCGGTCCACCTCGATCAGCGGCACCGTTCCACCACCATCGCCACGCCCTGTCCTCCGCCGACGGCGATCGCGGCCAGGCCGTAGCGCCCTGCCGACCGGCGGACCAGCTGGCTGAAGAGGCGTACGACGAGCACCGCACCGGACGCGCCCCAGGGGTGGCCCAGGGCGAGCGCTCCGCCCTCGACGCAGACCCGTCCCGGGTCCAGGGCGAGCAGGTCGCAGCAGGCCAGCACCTGGCCGGCGAACGCCTCGTTGAGCTCGATCACGTCGATGTCGTCCAGGGTGAGGCCGGCCCTGGTCAGTGCGAGGCGCGTGGCCGGGACGATGCCGAGCCCCGGCCGGTTCGGGTCCACCCCGGCGGTCGCGGTCGCCAGCACCCGCAGCCCGTCCACGTCCAGCGAGCGGTGGGTCTCCGCGTCGACCAGGGTTACCGCGGCCGCGCCGTCGTTGATGCCGCAGGAGTTGCCCGCCGTCACCGTTCCGTCTTCGCGGAAGGCCGGTCGGAGCCGGGCCAGCCGGTCCACCGTGAACCCGGGCCGCGGCCGGTCATCCACGCTCACCCCGCCGACCGGCACGGTCTCGTCGTCGTAGCCACCACGGACTCGGGTCGCCACGGCCAGCGCGTGCGAACGCGCGGCGTACTCGTCCTGCCGGGCGCGGGAGA
>DATFGA010000152.1:0-9713 GCA_035249775.1 Nocardioidaceae bacterium
TGTCGGGGAGGCGTTCACTGAGCATGAGTCCAGGCGACGTGACTGTTCGTGGTCGCGCGTTCGGCGCGGCAGGACGGCCGCGAAGCCGGGCCCGGGTTTCACTGACCAGAGCAGCGCGGCTCAGCCGGGAAGGAACGAGAACCGGACCTCGCGGTCGGGGTTGTCGACGTTGAGATCCACCAGGCAGATGCTCTGCCAGGTGCCGAGCTGGAGCCGGCCACCGAGGACCGGAACGGTGGCGTACGGCGGCACCAGGGCCGGCATCACGTGAGAGCGGCCGTGCCCGGGGCTGCCGTGCTGATGGCGCCACCGGTCATCGGCAGGGAGCAGGTCCCCGAGTGCTGCGAGCAGGTCGTCGTCGCTGCCGGCGCCGGTCTCGAGAATCGCGATTCCGGCGGTGGCATGCGGCACGAACAGCTGCAGCAGGCCGTCCTGCTCGTCGGCCACGAACCCGGCACAGTCCCGGCTGATGTCGAGCACCACGTCCTCGCCGCCGGTGTGGAAGTTCTTCGTCTCGCTGCGCATGGAGGCAGTGTTCCCAGACGTGCCGGACGCAATCGTCGCGCGGCGTCGCGCCGGCGGGGGTCGTCCGGCGCGCGAGCGCGGCGTCGTCAGAAGAGCAGGCTCTTGACCAGCAGCGCGACGGCCGAGAGTCCGCAGACCAGGAGCACACCGCCGCGGATGTGGTGCGCCGGAACGACCCGATGCATCAGCCTCGCGGCGATGAAGCCGACGACCAGCGACGGGACGAGAAGCAGCGCCAGCAGCATGGTGCTCGTCTCGAGGGCGCCGACCACACCGAGTCCGACCAGGCTGAACGCGGCGCCGAACACGAAGTACACCGCCAGCGTGGACCGGATCTGGACGGGGTTCCGGTGCTGGTAGAGGATCGCGATCGGCGGCCCGCCGATCGAGGTCGCCGTCCCGGTGATGCCAGACGTGAAGCCGGCGGCGACCAGGGTCCCGCGCGTGACCGGGACCCGGACCGCCCGGATCGTGAGCAGCACGCTCAACAGCACCATCACCCCGACGACGATGCCCAGCTCGCGGGTGGAGACCCAGGTGACGACGGCCACGCCGACCGCCGTGCCGGGCATCCGGGCCGAGACGCTCCAGGCCAGACCGGGCCAGTCGATCTGGTGGTGCTCACGGGCGAGAGTCACCATGGGCAGCAGGAAGGCCAGCCACAGCATCAGGTCCGGCATCAGCTGTGGAGCGAAGAAGGTCACCACTGGCGCCGCAACCAGCCCGAGCCCGAGCCCGACCAATCCTTGGACGGCGGCCCCCACGACAAGGGTGGCGGCCAGGACGGCCGCCACCCAGATGTCGATCCCGAGGATGATGTCGGGTCAGCCCTTCAGCAGACCGCGGAGCACGTACTGCATGATGCCGCCGTTGCGGTAGTAGCTCGCCTCGCCCGGGGTGTCGATCCGGACGACCGCGTCGAACTCGGTCGTCTTGCCGTCCTCGGCCTCGGCGGTGACCTTCACGGTCTGCGGCGTGTCTCCGTCGTTCATGGCGGTGACACCGGTGACGGAGAAGGTCTCCTCACCGGTCAGCCCGAGCGACTCGGCGGTCTCCCCCCCGGGGTACTGCATCGGGAGGACGCCCATGCCGATCAGGTTGGAGCGGTGGATCCGCTCGTAGGACTCCGCGATCACGGCCTTCACGCCGAGCAGCGCGGTGCCCTTGGCGGCCCAGTCCCGCGACGACCCGGAGCCGTACTCCTTGCCGGCCAGGACCACCAGCGGCACGCCGGCCTCGATGTAGGCCTCGGAGGCCTCGAACACCGTGGTGACGTCACCGTCGCCGATCAGGTTGCGGGTGAAGCCGCCTTCGGTGCCCGGCGCCAGCTGGTTGCGCAACCGGATGTTCGCGAACGTCCCGCGGATCATCACCTCGTGGTTGCCGCGGCGGGAACCGTACGAGTTGAAGTCCCGCTGCTGCACACCGTGCTCGGCGAGGTACTTGCCCGCAGGCGAGTCCTTCTTGATCGCACCGGCCGGAGAGATGTGGTCGGTGGTCACGGAGTCACCGAGCTTCAGCAGCACCCGCGCTCCGGTGATGTCCTCGACCGGCGACGGCTCGTCCGACATCCCGTCGAAGTAGGGCGCCTTCCGGACGTACGTCGAGTCGTCGGCCCAGGCGAACGTGTCACCGGACGGCGTCTCCAGGTTGCGCCACAGCTCGTCGCCTGCGAACACGTCGTTGTAGCTGTCGAACATGTCGGAGCTGATCGCCTCGCCGATCACCTGCTCGACCTCGGCCGCGGAGGGCCACAGGTCCTTGAGGAACACGTCGTTCCCGTCCTGGTCGACACCGAGCGGGTCGTTGTAGAGGTCGACGTCCATCGAACCGGCGAGCGCGTAGGCAACCACCAGCGGTGGGGACGCCAGGTAGTTCATCTTGATGTCGGGGTTGATCCGGCCTTCGAAGTTCCGGTTGCCCGAGAGCACCGAGACCACCGCGAGATCGTTGTCGTTGACCGCCTGGCTCACCTCCGGGATCAGCGGCCCGGAGTTGCCGATACACGTCGTGCAGCCGTAGCCGACCAGGTTGAAGCCGAGCTTGTCGAGATACGGCGTGAGACCTGACCGCTCGTAGTAGTCGCTGACCACCTTCGAGCCAGGAGCGAGCGTGGTCTTGACCCAGGGCTTGCGCTGGAGTCCCTTCTCGACCGCCTTCTTCGCCAGCAGCGCCGCACCGATCATCACCGACGGGTTCGAGGTGTTCGTGCACGACGTGATCGCCGCGATCGTGACCGCGCCGTGGTCCACCTCGAACTTGGTCCCGTCGGCAAGCTCGACCTGCGCCGGGTTGGTGGGGCGACCGTTCGCCGAGCTCGCCGCTGAGTGCCAGTCATTGGGCTCGCCCCCGCCGTTGCCGTCGGAGGAGTACGCCGGGGAGTCGCTCGCGGGGAACGACTCCGCGGAGGCCTCATCGGCAGCGGACACGACCCCGAACGGCTTCTTCTGACCGGGGACGCCCGACTTGCGGTCCTCACCACCGGTCTCGTCCGAGGCGACGTAGTCGGCGAGCGCCGCGCGGAACGCCTCCTTCGACTCGCTGAGCGAGACCCGGTCCTGGGGGCGCTTCGGCCCGGCCAGCGACGGCACCACCGTGGACAGGTCGAGCTCGAGCCGCTCGGAGTAGCGCGGCTCGGCGTCCGGGTCGTGCCAGAGGCCCTGCTCCTTGGCGTAGGCCTCGACCAGAGCCAGCTGCTCCTCCGGACGTCCGGTCAGCCGCATGTAGGTGATCGTCTCGTCGTCGATCGGGAACACCGCGATCGTCGAGCCGTACTCCGGCGACATGTTGCCGATGGTGGCGCGGTTCGCGAGCGGCACGGCGGAGACGCCGGAACCGTAGAACTCGACGAACTTGCCGACCACGCCGTGCTGACGCAGCATCTCGGTGATCGTCAGAACCAGGTCGGTCGCGGTGGCGCCCTCGGGCAGCTCACCTGAGAGCTTGAAGCCGACCACCCTCGGGATCAGCATGGACACCGGCTGGCCGAGCATCGCGGCCTCGGCCTCGATGCCACCGACACCCCAGCCGACGACACCGAGCCCGTTGACCATGGTCGTGTGCGAGTCGGTGCCGACGCAGGTGTCCGGGTAGGCGACGGTGGTCCCGTCACTGTCGCGGGTGAAGACCACGCGGGCGAGGTGCTCGATGTTGACCTGGTGCACGATGCCCGTGCCGGGTGGGACGACCTTGAAGTCGTCGAAGGCGCCCTGCCCCCAGCGGAGGAACTGGTAGCGCTCGCGGTTGCGCTGGTACTCGATCTCGACGTTGCGCTCGAAGGCCTCCGGCGTACCGAAGACGTCGGCGATCACGGAGTGGTCGATGACCATCTCGGCCGGGGCGAGCGGGTTGATCTTCGATGGGTCGCCGCCGAGGTCGGCCATCGCCTCTCGCATCGTGGCAAGGTCGACCACGCAGGGAACACCGGTGAAGTCCTGCATGATCACGCGGGCCGGCGTGAACTGGATCTCCTTGCTGGGGTGGGCATCGGCGTCCCAGCCGGCCAGCGCCCGGATGTCGTCTGCTGTGATGTTCGCGCCGTCCTCGGTGCGCAGCAGGTTCTCCAGCAGGATCTTCAACGAGTACGGCAGGCCGCTGACCGTGTCCTCGGAGAGTCCGTCGCCGGCCACCGAGCTCAACCGGTAGATCTCGTAGGACTTTCCGTCCACGTCCAAGGTGCCCTTGGCACCGAAGCTGTCCATGCTGTTGGGGCTCGACATGCCGTCTCCTCGTGCTGTCTGCGTTCTCGTCAGGTCCATCTTGCCCATGCGCTCCTCGAACGGAACAGGGCGGTCAATTTCTCTTGATATCAAGATACACGAGATCAAGCGTTCTTGCGACCATGGTTGGTGCGCCGCCCGTCGGCTCGCGAGCATCGTCCTTCCGTCGCCCGCTCGACGGACTATCCCCGGCGGACGCCTCGTCGTCTGAAGCGGACCTCACCGTTCGCCAGATAGGTCACGGTGTAGCGGTTGTCGTGGGCTCGATGATGATGGTGCCCGCAGAGCGGGCGGCCGTTGTGCACGCTGGTCACGCCGCCGTCGGCCCAGGCGTCGGGATGGTGGATCTCGCACCAGGCGAACGGCCGGTCGCAGCCCTCGGCGGCACACGAGTCGTAGCGCACCGACAGCGCTCGGCGTTGCGCCGGGGTGTGCAGCCGCTTGAGCCGGCCCAGGTCGAGCACCTCGGAGTCGCCGCCGAGCACGGCCGGCACGATCCCCGCCCCACAGGCCAGCCGCCGGGCCTGGCCGGGCGAGATCGCGATCCCGGTGTCCAGCCGGGCCGACCCGACCTGGTCGAGCAGGTGCCGGTAGTCGATGTGCACCAGCAGGGTCGCGTTGACCGCGCCATGCCCGTCGCCGGGCAGGTGCTCGAGCAGCTCGGTGAACGCCGCCCCGAGCCGCTCGGACCAGTTCAGGCTCATCCCGTGCCCGGGCAGCGTCTCGTCCTCGACCGGTTGCCCGTCCTTGTTCACCGAGTGCCGGCGCGGTGCGCTCAACCGCTCCAGCGCGGTGCGCAGCATCTGCGCCTGCAGCTCGGGGATCACGAACCGGCCCGCCACGGTGCCGTCACCGTTGTCGTGCATCGTCAACCAGGTCTCGGTCTGCGCCCGCTTCTCGTCCTCGTCGAGCTGGTCGGCCTCGTGCTTGTCGGCCAGCTCCTTGTTCACCTTGTCCAGCATCCGCCGCGCGGCCTGACGCAGGCGACGGGCGTTCATCCCTTCGACCGCCTTGGTCACCAACCCGGCCTCGGCCTCGGCGCGCTGCTCCTCGGTGACCATGTCGGGCAAACGCTCCGCCGCCTTGATGATCACCTTCACCTGGTCCACGCCGATCCCCCCGGCCGCGAACGCCTCCCGGGTCGCGCCGTAGCGGTCCTGCAGCAACCGGACCAGCCACAGCCCGCCCGACATCACCGCCCGCGTGCTCCCGGTCAGCTTCGCCGCCCACGCGGCCGTGTCCGCCGCACCCGTCTCCTCGGCCGCATCACGTCGGTCCGCCTCGGCCAGCACCGCCAGCTTCAGCGACGTCACCTGCGATTCCAACATCGCCAGCTCACCCAATGCGTGCCTCACCTCACCCGCCTCCAGCGAGCCCATCGGCACCTCGGCGGCCGCCTCCACCGCCGCCCGCGCCCGCGCCACCTCCTCGGTCACCACCGAGGGTCGAAGCTGTGTCACCGTCATGAAACCCAGACTCCCGGCGACCACCGACCAAACTCCCGGGTCATCCCAGATCGTGAGACACTTTCCGAAACTCGTTCGAAAACGCTCCAACACGCAGCTCGCCAACGCGAAAAGAACACGTCCCGATGGCGAAAAGGGCGCGTCTCAACGGAAGCCCCTCCATGCTTGAGCCGGTGTCCCCGTTGAGACGCGCCCGTATTCACATTGAGACGTGGACTCTTCGCGTCTCTCGCGCGCCTGTTCCCACGCGGCGCCACTGGGCAGCTGGCGAAGTGCGAGCTCGCGACGTAGCGCCGGTCACCCGTCGAGGCGCCCCTCCAGCCGCACAGTCACGGTGTCTCCGGCTTCCTTGCGGATGATGCGGCGTACGTCGGCCTTCACCGGCAACTTGTGGGTGCCGTCGCCGATCGCCATGAACGAGCTGCGGAACGGCTGACCGTCGATCGTGCCGCTCACCTTGACCAGGCCCCGGGTGCCGAAGAAGCTCACCGACTCGGGCCAGACGACGTACGTCCAACCGCCCTTCGCTGGGCTCTTCTGCAACTGGGCCGTGAACTCCGTGTCCATCTGGGCCTCCTCTACCTCCGGCTCTGACAGATTGGACCTGGCTCGGTTGAAGAACTCATCGTGCAGCGCGAGGCGGCGATGGCTCCCGACAGCATCAGTAGCTGAACGTCGTCGCCGCTTCGTCCCCGATCCAGTCCCACATCGGGATGGTGCCGCCCATCTCCGCGTTGCCGATGAGGTTGCCCTTGTCGAGCTTGCGCGCGTCGAAGCAGATGGGGCAGACCAGGAAGTGTCCGCCCGCCTTCTCGTACCGGTCCATGAGCTCGGTCAGCGGCGGGCATCCGTCACAGGCGACCGCCTGGGCGAAGTCCGGGATGGCCAGCC
This sequence comes from Nocardioidaceae bacterium, assembly GCA_035249775.1. Classification (GTDB taxonomy): domain Bacteria; phylum Actinomycetota; class Actinomycetes; order Propionibacteriales; family Nocardioidaceae; genus Nocardioides_C. Next base: position 6,602 of record DATFGA010000152.1, read on the forward strand.
GAACTGCCTCCTTCGTGAGGAACATCAGGGTGGGGCGACCTTTCTCGGCTGCTCCGACCGCGACCAGGAACGCCACCGTGACCTTCTCGGAGTCCTCGAGCCCTGTGGCCAGGCTGACGACGGCTTTGTTGCTCATGGGGCACCCCTTGTCGGTGTGTGACAGGCCTATTCCGTCACCGGTTGTCAATCTAGAAGCGACACCGCGGACACGCCAAGGGCGACCCGGGCTGGACACCCGCGACAGGATGGCGACGCACTCGACGTGGTGCGCCATCGGGGAGACGCCCATGGTGCTGAGCAGGAGCGTGATCGTTTGCGGTCAACAGCGTTCAGCGTCCCGGTCGGCGCCAGGTCTCCCACGAGTGGGTATCACTTCACCTCCGAGCGGAGCACGTTCACGACCGCGACCGTCATCGGGACGACCAGCCACACCAGACTCGTGACCGCCAGGTGCGACCAGCCGTCGCCGGCCAGTTGACCGCGCAGCAGTGCGTCTTGGTTGTACTTCGCGTCCAGCCACGGGCGTGCGTCGGCGAACCAGTCCTGGCTGAACGCTAGGAAGGCGAGCAGTCCGGGGACGACGAACCCGTACAACATGTAGGCGACGATCGCGCCCGAGCTGTTCCGGATGAGCGCCCCGAGGACGAACCCGACCAGGAGCAGCAGCGTCTGGCCGGCAGCGAAGTAGCCGACGTCGACCAGCGACTGGTCCCACACGGTGGGGACGTCGGCCAGCGCGGTCCCGATGACGTTGCCGATCGCGCCCACGGCGAACGCGACCGCGGTGGCCGGGACCGTGACCAGGACTGCTGCGACGGCCTTGGCCAAGACCACGCGTCCCCGGTGCGGGACGAGGGTGAACGTGGCCAGCCCGGAGCGTTGGCTCCACTCCGAGGTCACCGACAGGACCGCGATGATGGGCAGGATGATGGTCATCGGAACCCCGATGGCCAGGGTGAACTCGCTGTAGGCGAGCTGCGAGGTGGGCGCCCACGCGACGATGGCGCCCGTGGTCAGGACTGCAGCGAGGCCGAGACTCGCCAGAAGCCATCGACCGGAGCGGGTGTCGAAGCTCTTCCGGAGCTCGACCCGCACCAGCCGCGTCAACGGCACCCGGCCGGTGGTCTGGGCGGTGGTCTGGGCGGTCCTCCGGGCCGGCGGGGCGACTGCCGCGACGAGCGGCCCATCTGCTGCGGTTGAGGACACCTGGGTGGTCATGCGACTGCTCCTTGCGGGGTTGCGGCCGGGTGCCGGTCGCGCTGGGTGTCGGCGGTCAGGGTCAGGAACATCTCCTCCAGACCGGCGCCGTCGGCTGGCCGGAGCTCGGTGAGGGCGACGCCGGCTGTCCACGCGACGTGGCCGACGAGTTCGGCGTCGGCTTCAACGCGGAACATCGCGGGCGCCGACGTACCGGCTGCCCCGCTGATGTCGTCGGCGTGGTGGGCGAGCCCAGCGCTGGTCAGGGCCTGTGCGAGCGGGCCGGAGTGGCGGGTTGCGACGTAGGTGCCGGCGCCGGCCAGCAGGTCGTTCTTCGTGCCGGCCGCGACCACGCGTCCGTGTCCGATGACGACGAGGTCGTCGGCGACGACCTCGATCTCATGCAGCAGGTGGCTGGACAGGAGGACGGTGGCGCCACGATCGGCGTAGCCACGCAGCAGGTCCCGCATCCATCGGATGCCGGCCGGGTCGAGGCCATTGGCCGGCTCGTCGAGGATCAGGACCTCCGGGTCTCCCAGGAGGGCGTGGGCGAGCCCGAGGCGCTGCCGCATCCCTAACGAGTAGTCCCGCAGCCGCCGGGTGGCCTCGGCTTCGCTGAGCCCGACCACGTCGAGGACCTCGGCCACCCTGTGACGGGGTAGGCCCATCGTGGTCTGCGCGATGCTCAGCACCTCCCGACCGGTCCGCCCGGCGTGCTGGGCGGACGCGTCGAGGAGGACCCCGACTTCCCTGCCCGGGTTGGGCATGTCCCGGAACCGACGCCCCAGCACGTGTGCGGTGCCGTCGTCGGGTGGGGTGAGACCGACGACGACCCGCAGGGTGGTCGACTTCCCCGCGCCGTTGGGTCCCAGGAACCCGGTCACCCGGCCGGGACGGGCGGTGAAGGAGACGTCGTCCACGGCGGTGAATGAGCCGTAAGTCTTGGTGACGTGGTCCACGGCAATCATCGCGACGCCACCGCCGCGACACTGGAGTTCTGGGCGATCGTGGTCGGGGTCCTGAAGCCCTTCACGATCAGGTAGATGCCCAGCCCAAGCTCCCAGATGAACTCCGGAGCGGCCGAGAGCTGCTGAACCGCGCCGCCAGGCTCGATGAGGTGAAGGATGGCTGCGGAGCCCGAGATGATGAGGAGTGGGCCGCCGATGAGACCAAACATCGCCAGGCGGCGAGGCACCAGACCAGTGCGGAACATCATCCAGCCGAGGATGCAGCCGTTGCCGACTCCGACGACGAGTGCGGGTCCGAGGTTGAACGTCCACTCCTGCATCGCGAGGAATGCGTCGCCGACGGCGGCGAGGCCGGCTGCGGACTGGTCGCCCGCGGCTGCGTAGTCCTGGCGGAGGGTGACGACGGTGAGGACGGCCAGGATGCCGACGCCGATGAACACGGACTCCATGACCCGGGCGGTGACGAAGCTGATCGCGAGGTTTGGGTAGCGCTGCTTCAGCACGGTGTACATGGCGGTCGCGGTGCCGATGTTGGCGACGATGAGAATGGCCTCCATGAAGGCGCCCCACAGGACGCGGGTGTCCTGCCCGGGGCCGGTGACGTAGTTGCCGTCGAACAGCGGCGGATAAAACCCGATCTTGGCCGTGATCGAGGTTACGTAGGTCACGATGAACAGCCAGCCGACGATGGTGGCTGCGCGTCGCATCGGGTCCGCGGCCGGCAAACGGTCGATGGTGCGGGTGTGCTGGGTGTCGGTCATGTGAGTCTCCTGATGGGCGGGCTCGGGATGAGCCGTGCGGGATGTGGGGGTGGTTCAGGTCGATGGGTCGGGGTCGCCGGGATTGCCGGGGTCGGTCTGGGTGACGGACAACAGCGGCAGCCCGAGGTCGCGGACCTTGTGCAGCAGTCCATGCAGCGCGGCCTGGTCCGCGACGGGGCCACGGAG
>DATFGA010000153.1:0-3310 GCA_035249775.1 Nocardioidaceae bacterium
ACGCCGCCGATCCCGGACGCCATCGCGACCCCGAGCCGCTCGGCGTCCACCGCGTTCTCCTCTTCGGCGAGCCCGGAGTCGGCCCAAGCCTCGAGCGCAGCAACCATCGCCAGCTGACCGGAACGGTCGAGCCGGCGGGCCTTGACCCGTTCAAGAACGTCGGTCGGGTCGACCGCGACCTCGGCGGCGATCTGCGTGGCGAGCTGGTCCGCCCAGTCGTGCTTGAGCGGACGCACCCCGGACTGCCCCGCCAGGAGTGCAGCCCAGGTGGAGGGTGCGTCACCGCCGACGGGTGACGTCGCACCGAGCCCGGTGACGACGACTCGAGTAGCGCTCATCTGGATGTTCACCTCACGTGATGGTGCAGCGGTCGTGCTGCAGGGTTCTGGGGTTGCTGCGCTCGGGCCCGGTGTCGGGTCAGCCGTTCTGGGCGCGCTCGATGAAGGCGACGGCGTCACCGACGGTCTTGAGGTTCTTCACCTCGTCGTCGGGGATCTTGACGTCGAACTTCTCCTCGGCGGCCACGACCACCTCGACCATCGACAGCGAGTCGACGTCCAGGTCGTCGGTGAAGGACTTGTCGAGCTGTACGTCGTCAGCGGGGATGCCGGCGACCTCGTTGACGATCTCGGCAAGGTCGGTGCGGATTTCCTCGGTGCTGGCCATTGGTCCTGGCACTCCTTCTGTGGTTGGGATGCTGCTGTTGTCGGTCTTGCGGACCGTGCCGCGGTCATCGCCGCAGCACGGGGGTCTACGGGATGGTGACGACCTGTGCGGCGTAGGCCAGGCCGGCGCCGAACGCGATCAGCAGGGCGGTGTCGCCGCTGCGCGCCTCGCCGTCGTCGATCATCCGGTCCAGCGCGAGCGGGATGGAGGCCGCGGACGTGTTGCCCTGGTAGGCGATGTCGCGTGCGATCCGGACCCGCTCGGGCAGCTTCATCGAGCGCGCCATCGCGTCGATGATGCGCATGTTGGCCTGGTGCGGGACGAACACGTCGAGGTCGTCGACGCTGATCCCGCTCCGGTCCAGGGTGGCCTGCGCGATCTTGGCCATCTCGAAGGAGGCCCAGCGGAACACCGCGCTGCCCTGCATGATCAGGTGCGGCATCTCCGGGCGGTCCTGGACCAGGACGTCGCGCCAGTCCTCCTTCTGCCGGATCAGGTCGAACTGCTCGCCGTCGGAGCCCCACACCACCGGTCCGATCCCGGGCTCGTCGGACGGTCCGAGGATGGCGGCGCCGGCCCCGTCGGCGAAGATGAACGCCGTGCCGCGGTCGCTGAGGCTGGTGATGTCGGTGAGCCGCTCGACGCCGATCACCAGCACGTGCTTGGCGCTGCCGCCGCGGATCATGTCCGAACCCAGCGCGACGCCGTGGCAGAACCCGGCGCAGGCCGCGGAGATGTCGAACGCCGGTGCCTTGTCGGTGCCGAGCTCGTAGCCGATCGCGGTCGCGATCGCCGGGGTCTGCAGCATGTGCGAGACGGTCGCCACGATCACGCAGTCGATCTGCGCCGCCTGGATGCCGGCCCGGTCCAGGGCCTTGCGCGAGGCCGCGACCGACATCATCTGCACGCTCTCGTCGGGCCCGGCGAAGCGGCGCTCCTTGATGCCGGAACGCTGCTGGATCCACTCGTCGCTGGAGTCGATCGCCTCGACCAGCTCGGAGTTGGGGACCACCCGGCCGGGCCGGTAGGAACCGATGCCGAGGATCGTGGCGTGCGGTGCGCCCGTCGCGGAGCTGAGCCTGGTCATGACGGGATCCCTTCGGGGTGCAGCCGGATCAACGGCTGGCCGGGTGAGACGAGATCCCCGTCCTCGACGAGCCATTCGACGATGGTGCCGCCGTACGGTGCCGTCACCGGGGTCTCGTCACGCAGGCTCGCCACGGCGCCGACCGTGCTGTCGGGACGGATCGAGCCGCCCTCGACCAGGTCCGGTGCCTGGTGGAAGGTGCCCTTGGCGGGGGCGACCAGCATCCGCCAGGTGGGGTTGGTGTCGATGTGCGAGGCGTCGCCGTGCTTGTCGCAGAAGGCGCGGGCGGCGTCGAGCTGGTCGGGGGTCTTGAGCGCGAACGTCTCCACGCCCTTCATCTGCCGCTTGGCGATGCCGGTCAGGGTGCCCGCCGGCGGCATCTCCAGGATGCCGGTGACGCCGAGGTCCTGCATGGTCTCCATGCACAGGTCCCAGCGGACCGGGTTGCTGATCTGCGACACGATCCGCTTGACCACCTCGCGGCCGTCGTGGACGACCTGGCCGTCGCGGTTGGAGATGAGCGGGGTGCGCGGGTCGTGGGTGGAGACCGAACGGGCGAGCCTGGCGAGTACGTCGACCGCGGGGGCCATGTGCTTGGTGTGGAAGGCACCCGCCACCGACAACGGCATCAGCCGCGCCTTGGCCGGCGGGTCGTCGGCGAATGCCTGGAGCTGCTCGACGGTGCCGGCGGCCACGATCTGGCCGGGGCCGTTGTCGTTGGCGGCGGTCAGCCCGTGCTGCTCGAGCTTGGCGAGCACCTCCTCGCGGTCGCCGCCGAGGACCGCGGTCATGCTGGTCGGGGTGACCGCGGAGGCGGCGGCCATCGCGTTGCCGCGCTCGCGGACGAGGACCATCGCCTGCTCGGCGGTGATCGCGCGGGCGCCTGCTGCGGCGGTGAGCTCTCCGACGCTGTGACCGGCCACGGCGCTGACCCGGCCGAACGCGTCGGCGGGATGCGGGAACAGCTCGAGGGCGGCGAGCAGGCCGGAGGCGACCAGCAGCGGCTGGGCGACCGCGGTGTCGCGGATCGTCTCGGCGTCCGCCTCGGTCCCGTAGTGGACGAGGTCGATGCCGCTGACGGCGGACAGCCAGGTCAGCCGGTCCGCGAACGTCGGGTCCTCCAACCAGGGGGAGAGGAAGCCGGGGGTCTGGGCGCCTTGGCCGGGAGCAACGATGACGAGCACATGTCAAGAGTGCCCGGATCCGGCCCGCTCACGCGCCCGCAGCACGAACGAAGATTCGTGGGGTGTTCTTGTAGGAACCCTACAAAGATCGGCTTCCGGTCGGATCCGGGGCGGTCAGCCGGCCCAGGGTCAGCGCGACGCGGTAGGTGTAGGCGTGCCGCGGGTCGGTGGCGGCCAGCCCGGTGACCTCCGCGGCCCGCCGCAACCGGTAGCGGACCGTGTTCGCGTGGATGAACATCGCCCGCGACGTCGCCTCCAGCGACCCGCCCTGCTCGAGGAACGCAGCGACCGTGTCGAGGATCGAGGAGCCGGCCTCGACCAGCGGGGTGTAGATGTCGGTGACCAGCTGTCGACGGGCATGTCCGTCGCCGGC
>DATFGA010000154.1:0-4668 GCA_035249775.1 Nocardioidaceae bacterium
AAGCGGCGGAGCGCCGGCGGCCACGGTACGGCGTACCTGCTGCCCGAACGGGTCCCGTCGCGTTGCAGCCAGAACGACCAGATCCGCCGGTCGTCGAACAGCACGTCCAGGACGACCTCGGCGTCGGTGCTCGCGCGGATGCCCTCGTCGTCCACGCGGACGTCGGTGACATTGGCGAGGTCGGGCACGCGGGCACTGTATCGGCCCGCGCGGGTGAATCAGGAGTCGGCGGGCGCCTGCCAGACGTCCTCGCGCTTCATCCCGGCGGCGCGTCCCTTGGCGGAGACCACCAGCGCCATCTTGCGGGAGGCCTCGTCGATCATCTCGTCGCCGAGCATGACCGCGCCCTTCGCGCCGCCCTCGGCGGAGGTGTAGTACTCGTAGGCGTCGAGGATGTTCTCGGCGTGGTCGTAGTCGGACTGCAGCGGCGAGAACACCTCGTTGGCCGCGGCGATCTGGTCCGGGTGCAGCGTCCACTTCCCGTCGAAGCCGCGCGCCGCGGCGCGACCGGCCACCCGCTTGAACCCGTCGAGGTCCTTGATCTGCAGGTACGGCCCGTCGATGGCCTGCTTGCCGTGGGCGCGCGCGGCCATCAGGATCCGCATCAGGATGTAGTGGTAGGCGTCGCCGACGTCGTAGCCGGGCGGCTGCTCGCCGACCACGAGGCTCTTCATGTTGATCGACGCCATGAAGTCGGCGGGACCGAAGATGATCGTCTCCACCCGCGGCGAGGCGGTGGCGATGTCGTCGACGTTGATCAGGCCGAGTGCGTTCTCGATCTGCGCCTCGATCCCGATCCGGCCGACCTCGTAGCCCATCGTGGTCTCGATCTGGGTGAGCAGCACGTCGAGCGCCTTGACCTGGTCGGCGGTCTGCACCTTGGGCAGCATGATGCAGTCAAGGTTCGCGCCGGCGCCCTCGACGACCTCGATCACGTCCTTGTAGGTCCACTGCGTGGTCCAGTCGTTGACCCGGACCGTGCGCACGCGCTTGCCCCAGTCACCGGTGTTGAGCACGTCGACGATGTTCTTGCGGGCGTCCGGCTTCGCGATCGGTGCGACGGAGTCCTCGATGTCGAGGAACACCTGGTCGCTGTCCAGACCCTGCGCCTTCTCCAGGAACCGGGGGTTCGATCCGGGAACGGCGTGGCAGGAGCGGCGGGCGCGCAGCTCCTTGGGCGCGGGGGCGTCAGTCATCGTCGGAACCTCACTGATCGTCGGGTTTCGGGGAGCGTACCGCCGACCCGGTGGTCGTCGGGACCCCGCGCGACCGTGGCATTTGTCACCGTCAGTCGATCGGTGCCTCGAGGCTCGGCTCCGCACCCGGTGCCCGGTTGTTCACCACCACGAAGGCCATCCCGGCGAGGATCACGCCGAGTCCCAGCAGGGCTCCGACCGGCGGCGTCTGGCCCAGGATCCACGCCGCGAGGAGGGCCGCACCCGGCACCTCCAGCAGCAGTGCCAGCGAGACCACCATCGGGCTGGTGGTCGCCAGCAGGTGGTTGAACACGGAGTGGCCCATCAGCTGTGCGGTGACCGTGACCAGGACGAGCAGGACCCACTGCGTCGCGTCGTACCCCCACAGCCGCTGCCCGGAGACCAGGGACGCCACGAGCAGCAGCAGTGCGCAGGTCCCGTAGCAGACGAACGTGTACGTCGTGGTGCTCATCGTCTGCCGCGCCCGCGAGCCGACCAGCATGTACGCCGCGGCGGCGATCCCGCCCACCAGGGCCAGCACGTCGCCGAGGAGGGCCTCCGGGGAGAGTGAGAAGTCCACACCGGAGACCACGAGCACTCCGGTGAAGGACAGCACCAGGCCGACCACGACGCCGGTGTTGAACCGCTCTCCGCGCAGCAGCTGCCAGGCCACCACCCAGGCGATCTGGAGACAGACGATCGCGGTCGCCGAGGCCACCGACGTCAGGGTCAGCGCGGTGACCCAGGTGGCGAAGTGGACCGCCAGCGCGAGTCCGGAACCGGCCACCAGCAGCAGCTGGCGCCGCCCGAGCACGCGAAGCTCACTGCCTCGGCCGGTGACCGCGCCCGGGGCGAGCACCGCGGTGGCGAAGGCGTTGCGCCAGAACGCGATCGCCAGCGGCGGCACCACCATCGCGGCCATCAACGGCCCGGACAGCGACACGGCCAGCACACCGACCGCGATCAGCGACAGCGTGCGCAGCGACAGCGGGACGGTGGTGTTCACGCGCCCCATCATCGGGCCGCACGGTCAGCCGGCGACCACCGGGAGGGAACGGGTGGCGAGGATGTCCCCGGTGACCCAGTGCAGCCAGTCCACGTGGACCAGGAACGTCCCGGCCCGCGGCGGAATTAGCAGCAGGTCATAGCGCTCGGCCGCCCCGAAGGCGATCGCGCTCGTGGTCAGCGGGTGGCCGGTGTCCCGCACGGGCGGGCTGGGCGCTGTCGGGTCGGAGGTGTCGCGGAACGCCCTGCCGTCGTGGGCGATCAGCTCCGCCATCTCCACCGGTGCACCTGCCTCGTCGGTGAAGCGGGCGCGGGTCGGGAAGTAGTTCAGGTTGAGGATCCGCAGCAGGGACGGGTACCCGGTCTCCGGGAGGTTCGCCCGGAAGCCCGTCGCCGCCTGCACGTCCCCGCGGGGCCTACCGCCGGCGAGCGGGCCGCCGAGGAGGTAGAAGTGCTCGGGCTCGAAACGGTCGAGTCCCACGTCCTCCCCGGAGAGGCCGGCGGCATGGTTGAGCTCGTGCCAGCGCGGGTCCACCGAGTACGGCACCAGCATCGCCTCGGTGGCGATGTCGTAGAGCGGCCCGTCGACGAAGGAACGCCGCGCACCGGCCGGCACCGGGTAGTCCGGGTGCACCACCGGGTCGATGATCATCGCGCCGACCATGCCCATCTGCACGTGCAGCACCGTGTTCACGTGGCAGTGGTAGAAGTACGTCCCCGCCGCGCCCTGGTTCACGTCGCCGGGCGCGCCCGGGTCGGGCCGGAACTGGTAGGTGTAGCTGCCGCTCACCTCGAACGACGTGTGCCCCACCCCGTCGTTGCGGGGGTCCGGCTCCATCCCGTGCAGGTGGATCGTGTGGCTGCGCTTGCTCGGCTTGAGATGCACATGGACCATCTCGCCCTCGGTGGCGCGGATCAGCGGCGCCGGGAACCGTCGTCCGGAGCGTTCGTCCTCGAAGCTCCACATCTCGTGCTCGGCGCCGTCGGGGAAACGAAGCCGCCGGCCGTAGAACTCGCGCAAGAAGGTGCGATCGGGCCGCTGCCGGAACTGTGTCTCCGGGCTGCCCTCCCGGTTCTGGTCCGAGGCGAACGCGGCCTGGCTCGGGTACAACGTGTGCTCCGCGTCGCTCATTGCTCACTCCCTTCGCCTCCGGGCGCTGCGAGCACCCAGTCCGCCACCAACCCGCCGGGGTAGAGGCCGCCGGCCGCGGTCTGCGACGGCTCGGCGTGGCAGTGCATCGGGTAGTGCCAGTCCTCGGCGCGGGCCTCCCACACCGGGTCGATCGCGTCCGGCGGTCGCTTGATCGGCAGGATGATCTCCTTGCGGTCCAGCGGGTCGAGCTCGACCACGTCCTCCCACTGCTGCAGCACCACGTGTCCCTCGGCGTCGACGCGACCCGCGCTGCGCGGGAAGTCGACGCCGTTGCGGCGCACGGTCCACACGTGGTTGCCGTGGAAGTGCATCTGGTGGATCACCACCCCGGCGTTGACCAGCCGGATCAGCTGCCCGGTCGCGACCGAGCCGTGGCCGTCCGGCTTGCTGAAGTCCCGGACGTCGGTGGGCCGTGCGAAGCCCGACACGAGGGTCTCCTCATGCGTGGCGTGGTTCACCGCCTCGTCATCGGAGACGCCGAGCGACAGGTAGCCGCTGCGGTCGTTCAGCATGAAGTACCTCGGTGAGGCAGGAGTCCGGACCGGGTCGATCGTCTCGCCCGCATGCGCACGGGCTGCCCACACGGGGTCGACGTCCTGGCACAGCCAGACCCACTGGCGCTCGAACTCGACGCCGCCCTCGGACAGCCGCCAGCGCTCGCCGGCCGGGACGACCACCAGCACCCCGTGCAGGCCGAGCAGCCGCTCCACCGGAGCGTTGCCCGGGTCACCGTAGAAGTAGGTGCCCGGGGCCGGCGCCGGGAACTCGAGCATCGCCGTCGCGGCCGGGGCGATGGCACCGGTGCTCGCCACACCCGGGATCTTCAGCTCGTGGCTCTGGCTCAGCTGGTTGTGCACCTGGATCCGGACGGTGCTCCCGGTCTCCGCGATGATCGTGCGGTCCGGGAAGAAGCTCGCCCAGTGCTCGCGATGGATCAGGCACTGACCGACCAGCGTGGGATGGTCGGCGGCCGGGGTCGGCCGCCCCTCCACAGGGAGCTCCGCGTCGACCGGGTAGCTGCGGCTGCTCGCCAGCGTCCCGTCGGCCAGGAACACCACCGGACGGGCACGCAGGCTCGGTGTCGCCGAGCCGATGTCCGTGGGCGCCTCGCCGAACCCGCGCATGTAGACCAGGCTCCCGTCCACCATCGGCGCGAACCCCTCGTTGATGTAAAGGTCGAGCACTCCTGGCGTGGCGGCGACCGCTGCGGCACCGGAGGAGTCCAGGGCACCGGCTGCCACGGACGCCAGCCCGATCGCGGCGGCACCTCCGGCGGCACCCTGCAGCACCTGCCGACGGCTCGGCCCGCTGCTC
>DATFGA010000155.1:0-4465 GCA_035249775.1 Nocardioidaceae bacterium
TCATTAGAGTCACCGGCATGACATCCGAACACCCTTCGATCACCAGGTTCCGTGCGGAGCTCGAAAGACGAGGCGGGACCGGACGCGTCGTCGTACTCCCCGACTCCGTGCACACGGCCGCCCTGGCCGCGGAGGCGCTCGGGTGCGAGGTCGGCGCGATCGCGAACAGCCTGATCTTCGACGCCGACGGATCCCCACTGCTGATCCTGACCTCCGGCGCGCACCGGGTCGACACCGCGAAGGTCGCCGCCGACCTCGGCATCGAGAAGCTCGGCCGCGCGAAGCCGGAGTTCGTCCGCGAGCACACCGGTCAGACCATCGGCGGTGTCTCCCCCATCGCCCACCCCGCGCCGGTGCCGACCCACATCGACCCGTGGCTGCGCAAGTACGACGAGGTCTGGGCCGCGGCCGGCCACGCCTCGGCGGTGTTCAGCACCTCCTACGACGAGCTGGTGGCGATGACCGGCGCGACCGAGCTCGAGGTGGAGTGATGGAGATCTGGGTCAACCCCGCCTGCTCGAAGTGCCGGGCGGCCACGTCCGCGCTGGACGAGGCCGGGATCGAGTACACCGTGCGTCGCTACCTCGACGAGCCGCCCACGCCCCAGGAGCTGGTCGAGGTGCTGAACCGGCTCGGGCTCGAGCCGTGGGACGTCGCCCGCACCGGGGAGGCCGTCGCCAAGGAGATCGGCCTGAAGGACCTCCCACGCGACGCCGAGAACCGCGACCGGTGGATCTCGGCGATGGTCGAGCACCCGATCCTGATCCAGCGTCCGATCATCACCGCGGACGACGGTACGACGGTCGTCGGCCGCGACCAGGACGCGATCGACCAGGCGATCCACGCCCAACGGTGACCCCGGAGCGGTTTGGCAGGGTCGGTTCGGGGAACGACTGACACCACGACACCCGCCACCGAATCGAAGCGAGAGAAGCCCGTGCAGATCTGGCCCGGACGCATGTTCCCCCTCGGCGCGACCTTCGACGGCGCCGGAGTGAACTTCGCGCTGTTCTCCGAGGTCGCCGACCGGGTGGAGCTCTGCCTGGTCGACGAGGACGGCGTGGAGACCCGCGTCGACCTCCCCGAGACCGACGGCTTCATCCACCACGCCTACCTTCCCGGCATCCAGCCCGGCCAGCGCTACGGCTACCGGGTGCACGGCCCGTTCGACCCGGAGCAGGGCCACCGGTGCAACCCGAGCAAGCTGCTGCTCGACCCCTACGCCAAGGCGATCGAGGGCCAGATCGACGGCGACGAGTCGCTGTTCTCCTACCGGTTCAAGGCCCCGGAGAAGTTCAACGACGACGACAACCTCGGACACACGCCCCTGTCGGTGGTGATCAACCCGTTCTTCGACTGGGGCAACGACCGGCACCCCGAGCACGAGTACCACGAGACCGTCCTCTACGAGGCGCACGTCAAGGGACTGACCCAGACCCATCCCGCGATCCCCGAGGAGATCAAGGGAACGTACGCCGCCGTGGGCCATCCCGCGATGATCGAGCACCTCACCGAGCTCGGGGTGACCGCGCTCGAGCTGATGCCGGTGCACCAGTTCGTCCAGGACCCGCACCTGCTCGAGAAGGGGCTCTCGAACTACTGGGGCTACAACACCATCGGCTTCTTCGCGCCGCACAACGCCTACTCGGCGACCGGTCAGCGCGGACAGCAGGTCACCGAGTTCAAGGCGATGGTGAAGGCGCTGCACGAGGCCGACATCGAGGTGATCCTCGACGTCGTCTACAACCACACCGCCGAGGGCAACCACATGGGCCCCACCCTGTGCTTCCGGGGCATCGACAACAACGCCTACTACCGGTTGGTCGACGACGACAAGGCGCACTACTTCGACACCACCGGCACCGGCAACAGCCTGCTGATGCGTCACCCGCACGTGCTGCAGCTGATCATGGACTCGTTGCGCTACTGGGTGACCGAGATGCACGTCGACGGGTTCCGGTTCGACCTGGCCTCCTCGCTCGCCCGCCAGTTCCACGAGGTCGACCGGCTCTCGGCGTTCTTCGACCTGGTCCAGCAGGACCCGGTGGTCAGCCAGGTGAAGCTGATCGCCGAGCCGTGGGACGTCGGCGACGGCGGCTACCAGGTCGGCAACTTCCCGGCGCTGTGGACCGAGTGGAACGGGAAGTACCGCGACACCGTCCGCGACTTCTGGCGCGGCGAACCGGCCACCCTCGCGGAGTTCGCGTCGCGGATCACCGGATCCTCCGACCTCTACGAAGCCTCCGGTCGCAGGCCCTACGCCTCGATCAACTTCGTCACCGCGCACGACGGGTTCACGCTGCGGGACCTGGTGTCCTACAACGAGAAGCACAACGAGGCCAACGGCGAGGGCGGCGCCGACGGCGAGAGCCACAACCGCTCCTGGAACTGCGGCGCGGAAGGCGAGACCGACGATCCCGGGGTGCTCAGCCTGCGCGAACGGCAGCAGCGCAACCTGCTCACCACGCTGCTGATGTCGCAGGGCGTGCCGATGATCGCGCACGGCGACGAGCTCGGCCGCACCCAGCAGGGCAACAACAACGTCTACTGCCAGGACAACGAGCTGGCCTGGATGGACTGGAAGCTCGACGACTGGCAGGACCGGCTGCTCGCCTTCACCCAGCGGCTGGTCGCGCTGCGGCACGCCCACCCCGTCTTCCGGCGCCGTCGCTTCCTCGGTGGCGACGCCGGTGCGGGAGCCGACGGGGACATCGGTGACGCGGCCTGGTTCCGGCCCAACGGCGACGACATGAAGGACGCGCACTGGTCGGAGGAGCACGCCCGGTCGGTGATGCTGTTCCTCAACGGTGACGCGATCCCGGAGCCGGACCGCCGCGGCGAGAAGGTGGTCGACGACTCGTTCCTGATCGCGTTCAACGCCGACCACGAGCCGGCCACGTTCACCATTCCGGACGAGATCTACGGCGACGGGTGGCACATGCTGCTCGACACCGGCGACGACCAGGTGGGCAGCGCCCCCTCGGTCTTCGACCAGACGCCCTACCTGCTCGCGGGCACCGAGTTCACCGTCACCGAACGGTCCATCGGCGTGCTGCGCCGGCCGCGGGCGGAGGAGACCTGATGCTGGCCGGGTGGCGCACCGGCCCGGACGAGCTGGTGCTGGTCAGGCACGGCGAGAGCGTCGGGAACCTCGCCGATGCCGAGGCCCGCGAGAACCAGGCGGACCGCCTCGACCTCTCCGCCCGCGACGCCGACGTCGAGCTCACTGACCTCGGCCTCCGGCAGGCGGACGGGGTCGGCCGATGGCTGGAGCGGACCGAGGAGGAGAGCCGTCCCGAGCTGGTGCTGAGCTCGCCGTACCGCCGCGCCGCCGAGACCGCACGCCGCGCCGTCCAGGGTCTCGGTCTGGAGATCGAGTACGACGAGCGCCTGCGCGAACGTGACCTCGGGTTGTTCGACGGACTGACCTGGCAAGGCATCCGGGCGGAGTACCCCGACGAGGCCGACCGCCGCGACAAGCTCGGCAAGTTCTACTACCAACCACCCTCCGGGGAGAGCTGGTGCGACGTCGCCCTCCGGGTACGCAGCCTGATGGCGGACCTGAGCCGCGGGTACGACGGCGCCCGCGTCTGGATGTTCGCGCACCAGGCGGTGATCATGAGCTTTCGCTACGTCCTCGAGGCTCTTGACGAGGAACGGCTGCTGGAGCTGGACCGGACCACGAAGCTGCCGAACGCGTCGATGTCGGTGTTCCAGCGGATCGACGACCGGTGGAAGCTGGACCGGTGGGCCGACACCTCGGCGGTCGACGACATCGATGCGGAGGTGACCCGGGAGGCGCCGCAGTCGGGTCGCGGTGATGATGCCGGCGCGTGAACCGGTCGTCGTCACACCTCCGGTGCTGCGGGACTGGCCGCTGCCGGATCCCGGGGAGGACAAGGACGCCCGTGGCCAGGTGCTGGTCGTCGGCGGCAGCGTCCGCACGCCCGGTGCGGTCCTTCTCGCCGGGGAGGCGGCTCTGCGTGCCGGCGCGGGCGAGCTGCGTCTCGCGACGGTCGAGAGTGCCTGCCCGCCCCTGGGGGTCGCCGTGCCCGAGGCGCTGGTGGTCGGGCTCCCGCAGACCCGGCATGGACATCTCGATCCCTCCGCCGCCGACGAGCTGGTCGACCTCGCCGCCGGAGCGGCCACGGTGCTGTTCGGCCCGGGCTTCGCGGACCCGGACACAACACTGTCCCTGCTGTCCGCGGTGCTGCCGAAGCTCGAGTGCCCGGTGGTGCTGGACGCGCTGGCGTCGGCCTACCTCACCGAGCACCCGAACGGTCTGCACCACCTCGGTGGCCGGGCTGTCGTCACCATGAACCCCAAGGAGGTCGCCCGCATCGCCGGGATCGACCCGGCTGACGTCCTCGCCGATCCCGCATCGGTCGTGGCCGCGCTGGCCCGCTCCGCGCGTGCGGTCATGGTCTGCGGCGGCCAGGAGAAGACCATCGGTCACCCCGACGGC
>DATFGA010000156.1:0-22267 GCA_035249775.1 Nocardioidaceae bacterium
GCCCGCGCCGGCAACCTGCTGGGTGCCGTGGGCGCGGTGATGGCCTGCGTGGTGGTGTTCTTCTACGCCGAGCTGGACCACCTGGTGCCGATCCTGGTCGCGATCGCACTCGGCACGGTGGTCGGGGTGGTCGGCGCACAGCGGGTGCAGATGACCCAGATGCCGCAGCTCGTCGCGCTGTTCAACGGCGTCGGCGGTGGTGCGGCGGCCCTGGTCGCACTCCTCGAGCTCGCCGACATGGTCGAGGGCGAGCACGAGGCGTTCGCCCTGGCCGCGACGGCGTTCACGATCGTGGTCGGCTCCGTGTCGTTCTCCGGGTCGATGATCACCTTCGCGAAGCTGCAGGAGCTGATGACCTCGCGGCCTGTGCTCTTCCCCGGCCTCCCCGTCCTGTTCGGCGGCGGTCTCCTGGTCGCGGTCGTGCTCTCGGTGATGACCGTGACCAGCACCGCGGTGTGGATCGGGATCGTGCTGGCCCTGGTCGGCCTGCTGCTCGGTGTGCTCCTGGTGCTGCCGGTCGGCGGCGCGGACGTGCCGATCGTGATCTCGCTGCTCAACGCGTTCACCGGCCTGACCGTGGCCGCCGGTGGCTACGTGCTCGGCAACACCGTGCTCCTGGTGGCCGGGACGCTGGTCGGCGCGAGCGGTACGTTCCTGACCAAGCTGATGGCGGCCGCGATGGGCCGCTCGGTCGGGAACATCCTGTTCGGGGCGCTCAAGGGCGGCTCCACGCTGGGCGCCGGGGAGGCCTCGGACCGGCCGGTGCGCTCCGGCGGACCCGAGGACGTGGCGATCCTCCTCGGCTACGCGCACAAGGTGATCATCGTGCCCGGCTACGGTCTGGCGGTCGCCCAGGCGCAGCACACGCTGCGCGAGCTGGTCGACGTCCTCGGTGAACGCGGCATCGCCGTCGACTACGCGATCCACCCGGTCGCCGGCCGGATGCCCGGTCACATGAACGTGCTGCTCGCCGAGGCGCAGGTGCCCTACGACCAGCTCAAGGAGATGGACGACATCAACGGCGACTTCCGGCAGACCGACGTGGTGCTCGTCGTCGGCGCCAACGACGTCGTCAACCCGGCCGCCAAGACCTCGCCGGGGGCACCGATCTACGGGATGCCAATCCTCAACGCCGACGAGGCGCAGCAGATCGTGTTCATGAAGCGGTCGATGCGCCCGGGCTTCGCGGGCATCGAGAACGAGCTGCTGTTCGACCCGAAGACCACGTTGCTGTTCGGCGACGCGAAGGACTCGTTGGGCAAGCTGCTCAGCGCGGTGAAGGCGCTATGACGCAGCCCACGCGTCCGGTGTAACTCGGTGTGACATCTTTTGTCCGCCTCCGGGTAGAGTGCGCGGCGGGGAGGGCTCAACCGGTTCGCCATCGATGGCTGGAGGTCATTGCAATGGAGGATGGACACAAGTACGACGCGCCGGAGCCCGAGGAAGAGACCAGGAACAAGGGCATCGGCTACGCCGTGCTCGGAATCCTGGTCGTCGTGATCATGGTGCTCATCGCCACCGGAACGGTGCAGATCTTCGACATGTGATCAGCCGACGATGCCGTAGAGCCGGTCACCGGCGTCGCCGAGACCCGGGACGATGTAGCCCTTCTCGTTCAGGCGCTCGTCCATGCCCGCGGTCACCACGGTGATCGGGACGCCGAGCCCGTCGAGCTCCTTCTCGACCCGCTCGCAACCCTCGGGAGCGGTGAGCAGGCAGATCGCGGTGATGTGGTCCGCGCCGCGGTCGACGAGGAACCGGATCGCCGCGGCGAGCGTGCCACCGGTGGCCAGCATCGGGTCGAGCACGTAGCACTGCCGGCCGGACAGGTCGTCGGGGAGCCGCTCGGCGTACGTCGAAGCCTCCAGCGTCTCCTCGTTGCGGACCATGCCGAGGAACCCGACCTCGGCGGTCGGCAGCAGCCGCATCATCCCGTCGAGCATCCCGAGGCCGGCCCGCAGGATCGGCACCACCAGTGGCTTCGGGGAGGCCAGCTTGACGCCCGACGCCTCGGCCACCGGCGTCTGCACGCTGACCTGTTCCACCCGCACGTCACGCGTCGCCTCGTATGCCAGCAAGGTGACCAGCTCGTCGGCGAGCCGCCGGAACGTCGGCGAATCCGTGCGCTGGTCGCGGAGTGTGGTCAGCTTGTGGGCGATCAGCGGGTGATCGGCAACGTGAATGCGCATGGCGTCAACTTAGGCGATCGAGCATGGCTGGTGCCATCGCGGGCACTCTGTCACCATCGTGCTTGGTGCACGTGCCGAGGGCAACAAACAGCAGACACCATTGCGTGACCGACCAGGGAGGACAGCATGTCTGACCAGTCCGAAGCGAACGCCGAAGGCGTCGACTTCGCACTCGTTGCGTACCGGGAAGAGGGCGTCTGGCAGGTCGAGCAGCTTGCCGACGACCAGATCGAGGACATCGAGCACCTCTCCCAAGAGCTCCGTCGCTGGCCCGGCGACGGCGGCTCGCTCGGCCTGGTGTCGGTCGACGAGGACTTCTTCCTGCTGGTGCGCGTGCTGGGCGCCCGGACCCAGGTGCTGCTCTCGGACGTCACCGCCGCGACAGACTGGCCGATCGCACGGTCGGCGGTGGACCACCTCGAGCTGCCGGTGCCCGACGACGAGGACGAGCAGCTCCCGGCCGGTGACCTCGACATCGTCGCCGACCTCGGTATGGCCGCGATGGACATGGGCGCGCTCCTCGACGACTACGAGCTCTACCCTGACGAGATGCTCGGGGACATCGCGGACAGGCTCGGCTTCCGGCGCCAGTTCGACGAGGCGGCCGGGGTCACCACGGCCTGATGAATGGGTACGACGCCTGGGTCGCTCCGATGCGATCGGCCCTCGACGAGGCACGGGCTGCCCTGGTCACCGGCGACGTCCCGATCGGCGCCGTCGTGCTCGACACCGAGGGAACCGTGATCGGCCAAGGCCGCAACGAGCGCGAGGCGGACGGCGACCCCACTGCGCACGCCGAGATCGTCGCACTTCGCGCCGCCGCCCTGAGCCGAGGCGGATGGCGGCTCGACGGCTGCACCCTGGTCGTCACGCTCGAGCCGTGCACGATGTGCGCCGGCGCGATCGTGCTCTCCCGGGCGGACCGGCTGGTCTACGGGGCCTACGACGACAAGGCCGGCGCCGTCGGGTCGTTGTGGGACGTGGTCCGTGACCGGCGGCTCAACCACCGGCCCGAGGTGGTCACCGGCGTGCTGGCCGACGAGTGCACGTTCCTGCTGCAGGAGTTCTTCGCCACCCACCGGGTCCGCGACTGAAGCTGCCGGGACGGTCGGCTCGATTTCTGCCAGACCGGGCGGTTCTAGTACCCTCGTCGGCGGTGGCGTGTCCGAGCGGCCTAAGGAGCACGCCTCGAAAGCGTGTGAGGTTTCACGACCTCCGTGGGTTCAAATCCCACCGCCACCGCCAGCCAGCCAGCCGAACGGAAACAGGTGACTCACCTGCGGACGCGGAAGGCGCAAGACACCGCCGTCTCGGCTCTATGGAGGAGCTGAGGCGGCGGTTCGTCGTCATGGCCGATGGACGCCGGGTTCTGGTTCCCGCTGTACATGGGACTCGTCTGGGGACCGGAACCTTCGCACTGTGGGCGGTGCCGGCCGGAGGGCCCTGCAGCCGCTCGACGCCTGCGTTAGCGGCCTGAAGTCTCGGCCTTCCTCCGCGTCATCGCGAACAAGGTGTTGTCGAACCAGGGGCCACGGGAGCAGACTGGGACCACGAGCGTCTGTGGAGCTGATCGACATGAGCATGAGCCGCACACCCGACGTGATGCCCGTCCTGTCTCGGGGCAAGCACCGCAACCCGCGCAAGGGCGCCTGCTTCATGGAGCTGGCCGCCTACCTTGCCGGTGAACGGTGGTCGGACCATCCCGACTGCACGCATCCGGTTCTCGCGAAGCTGGCCCGCGAGGTCAACGACCACGTCGACGACTACGGCCGGCAACGGATCGCTCCGCTGATCCCCGACGTGATCGGGCTCAACGGCGACGACCCGCGTGTCTCCGCCTGGATCGCGCGGGACGCCGCGCTCGCCGCTCTCCCCGTAGCCGCCGCCGAACGCCAGGGTGTCGCCGCGGTCGGGGTGCTGCGGTGCGAGCACGTCCTGAACGAGCTCGAGGGACGCCGCAGCCGCGACCTGTCACCACGAACCCGCGAGGCGCTGGCCGAGGTGCCGCACGCGGCGGACTGGGCACGCCGGTTCTCCGGGATGGGCTGGGGCAACCTGCGCAGCTTCCAGCGCCGAAGCGCCCCTGCGATCGTGCACTCGGCGGTCGTCGGGATCGCGAGCTCTTGCACCAGCGACCCGGACGCGCTGCTCGTCGACCTGCTCACCTCCACCATCCACAACTGCCGGACCTGGCTCCACGCCGCGCCTCCGGTCGGGGTCGACGAGAACCAGTGGCGTGAAGTCTGTGCGCTGACCGCGCGCTAGGAGTGGACGGCACCGTCGCCGCCGGCTTCGAGCCGGTCGCGGACACCTTCGCCGCGGTGCTGGAGGAGCAGGGTGCCGTCAACGACGGTCACGGGACCGGAGCCGCCCTCGCCGTGTGGCACGACGGTCGCTGGGTCCTCGATGTCTGGGGCGGCTGGGCCGACGTACCGCACACCCGGCGATGGGAACGCGACACGATCGCGATGCCGTACTCGGTGACCAAGCCGTTCGCGGCGATGTGCGCGCTGGTGCTCGCCGACAGGGGGCGGATCGACCTCGACGAACCATTGACCAGCTACTGGCCGGAGCTGACCGCGGCGACCACGATGCGACAGGTCCTCTCCCACCGGTCCGGGATCGTGGTGCTCGACGAGGACGCACCGGTAGAGGCCTTCTACGACTGGGACTTGATGTGCCGGCTGCTCGCACGGCAGCGACCGGCCTGGGAGCCGGGCACGGCGCACGGCGAGTCGGCGCTCTTCTACGGGCACCTGATCGGTGAGGTGGTCCGCAGGGTCGACGGCCGGAGCCTTGGAGACTTCCTGAGCGAGGAGGTCTGCGGTCCGCTGGGGCTCGACTTCCACGTCGGCGTCTCGGAGATCGACCTGTCCAGGGTCGCCGACCTCACCGGGTACGACGAAGCGTTCCACCGTCGTGGGGTGGAGGGCCGCCCGGACCTGTTCGTCCGTGCCTTGAACAACCCGCCCGGCGCGCTCGACCCGCAGGTGGTCAACGGCCGACCGTGGCGGACCGCCGAGGTCCCCGCGATCAACGGGCACGGGACCGCCCGGGCGGTGGCCGGTCTCTACGTAGCCCTCCAACGGGGCGAGCTGCTCTCGGCCGGGCTGCTCGCCGAGGCGACCACCGTGGCCGCGGCCGGGGAGGACCGGGTGCTCGGGCAGCAGAACCAGTGGGGGCTCGGCTTCGGCCTGGACCCGGACGGGCACGGGATGGGTGGTGTCGGCGGCAGCTTCGGATGGTGGAGCGACGCCGGCCGGTACGCGTTCGGGTTCGTCACCGGGGTCATCGCCGACCACTCCCGGGGCGACCGTTTGGAGAACGCGCTGCGCGCGGTGCTCGGCCTGCCGCCGGTGTGACCGGCCACTAGGATGTGGTTCCACCGCACCTGACGACGTCTGAGGTGACCTTGAGCTTCGACGCCCACCAACTCGACTACGTTCTGCTGGTCGGGGCGGTCGTGATGCTCGCGGCGATCCTTGCGGTCCGGCTGTCCGTCGGCGTGGGTCTGCCCAGCCTGCTGGTCTACCTGCTGATGGGGGTGCTCCTCGGCGAGGCCGGCCTCGGCATCAACTTCGAGGATGCCAACGTCGCGCACGCGCTCGGCTTCGCGGCCCTCGTGGTGATCCTCGCCGAGGGTGGTCTGACGACGCACTGGCCGGAGATCCGACCGTCCATGAAGATGGGCGTCGCGCTCGCCACCATCGGTGTGGCCGTCAGCGTGACGGTGGTCGCGTTGGGCGGCTACTACCTGTTCGGACTGGACTGGCGGCTGGCCATCCTGCTCGGCGCGGTCACCTCACCCACGGATGCCGCGGCCGTGTTCTCGGTGCTGCGTCGGGTGCCGCTGCCACGCCGGCTGACCGGCGTCCTCGAGGCCGAGTCCGGCCTGAACGACGCACCGACGGTGCTGCTGGTCACCCTGGTCAGCACCAACGCGGCGCTCGAGAACGGCGTGCTCGGGTTCGCCGGCATCGTCGCCTACGAGCTCGCGCTCGGTGTGCTGGGCGGCCTGCTGGTCGGGTTCTCCGGTGCCTGGATGATGCGACGGGTGGCGCTGCCGTCGTCCGGTCTCTACCCGATCGCGGTGCTCGCGCTGACCGTGCTCGCCTATGCGGGTTCCGCCGCGCTCCACGCCTCCGGGTTTGCCGCCGTCTACACCGCCGCGCTCGTGCTCGGAAACTCCGAGCTGCCGCACCGGGCGGCCACCCGGTCGTTCTCCGAGGGCGTCGCGTGGCTGGCGCAGATCGGGCTTTTCGTGATGCTCGGGCTGCTCGCGTCCCCGGGCCGGATCTCGTTGGAGCACAGCACGATCGCCGTGCTCGCCGGCCTTCTGCTCACCTTCGTCGCCCGGCCGCTGTCGGTGATCGCCTGCAGCTGGGCCCACCGGATGTCGTGGCGCGAGCAGGCGTTCATCTCCTGGGCCGGCCTGCGCGGAGCGGTGCCGATCGTGCTGACCACGATCCCGTTGGCGCATGGGGTCGACGGCGCGGCAGAGCTGTTCGACATCGTGTTCGTGATGGTCGTGATCTACACGCTGCTCACCGGGCCGACCCTGCCCTGGGTGGCGCGGGTCCTGGGCGTGACCCATCGCGGTGAGCCGCGGGACATCGACGTCGAGGCCGCCCCGCTGGAACGGATCGCGGCGGACCTGCTCCAGGTGACGATCACCCGCCAGTCCCTGCTGCACGGGGTCGAGGTGGCCGAGCTCCGGCTCCCTCCGGGCGCATCGGTCTCGCTCGTCGTACGCGGTGGGCAGACCATCGTCCCGGACGACCGCACGGTGCTGCGGCGCGGCGACGACCTGCTGGTGGTGACGCCCCGCAAGCTGCGGGAGGAGACCGAGAACCGGCTGCGGGCGGTGTCCCGGTCCGGTCGGCTGGCGCAGTGGCTCGGCAGGGACACGGGGGGTTAGCCTGCGGCGTTCGTGTCCGCCTCGGGGCTCGCGGCGGGGACGCACACCTCTTGCGGTGACTGCACCCGGACCGACGTCTTGGCCTTCTTCAGGCCCTTGAACTTGTTGCCGACGATGACGTCCACGCCCGGCCCGAGGTCCTCCTCGGCGAGGGTGACCTCGACCCGCCTGCCGAACTGTCGGGCCACCAGGCGCGCCTCGACGTCGTTCTCCTCGGTCGACCAGACGGCTACCGTGCGGACGTTCGCGGTGGCCGGCGCGTTGCCCACGTCACCGGGCCTGAACCCGCGCTTGCGCAGGGCAGCCATCGTGCTGTCGGCAAGGCCGGAACGATTACCCCCGTTGAACACGCTGACCCGGATCTGCGAGGAGCGCAGGCGCTGGCCGGGGTCGACCTCCTCGGTGGTGCACGACGGACTGGCCGACGGCTCCGCGACCGTCTCGTCGGCGGGAACGTCGGCGAACAGCGACCGCCAGCCCCAGACCGCCCCGACGACGAGCATCCCGCACAGGATCAGCATCGTGATCGTGGTGGTGATCTCCCGCCGCCCCATGGCCATCAGCCGGCCACCGAGTGCACACGGGCGTGGAGGACCGTGCGCTGGTGCAGGGCCGCGCGCAGCGCCCGGTGCAGCCCGTCCTCGAGGTACAGCTCGCCGCGCCACTCGACGACATGGGCGAACAGGTCCCCGAAGAAGGTGGAGTCCTCGTCGAGGAGTGCAGCCAGCTGCAGGGTGTCCTTGGTGGTGATCAGCTCGTCGAGCCTGACCTGGCGCGGCGGCAGCGAGGCCCAGTCGCGGGGCGACAGGCCGTGCTCAGGGTAGGGACGGCCGTCCCCCACGCGCTTGAAGATCACGGTCGCCAAGCATAGGCGACCGGTGCCGTCGCGCCCCGGCCGTGGCTAGGCTGCGGCCTATGACTCAGCAGGACGGCTCAACCGTGTCCCACCCGATCGCGGAGGCCGTCGCCGCCGGCTACCGGTTCGACGGGGCAGCTCTGGAGCTCGGCGGCCTGATGCTCAGCGCCACCGAGCTCGGCGGCGAGCAGATCCGGGTTCCGCTCCCCATGCTCAACCGGCACGGGCTGATCGCCGGTGCCACGGGAACCGGCAAGACCAAGACCCTGCAGCTGCTCGCGGAGCAACTGTCCGCGCACGGCGTGCCCGTCTTCGCCGCCGACGTCAAGGGCGACCTGTCCGGGCTCTCGGTGCCGGGGGAGGACGACCCGAAGATCGCGGAACGGGCCGCCTCGATCGGCCAGCAGTGGGTGGCCACCGGCTTCCCGGTCGAGTTCTTCGCCCTGGGCGGCGAGGGCACCGGCATCCCGCTGCGCGCGACCATGACGTCGTTCGGACCCACCCTGCTCGCGAAGGTGCTCGGTCTCAACGACACGCAGGAGTCGTCGCTGGGCCTGGTGTTCCACTACGCCGACAACGCCGGGCTCCCGCTGCTGGACCTGGCCGACCTGCGCGCGGTCGTGCAGTTCCTGGTCTCCGACGAGGGCAAGGCCGACCTGAAGGGACTCGGGGCGCTCTCGTCGGCGACCGCGGGCGTGATCCTGCGGGAGCTGATCGCCTTCTCGGACCAGGGCGCGGACGCGTTCTTCGGCGAGCCGGAGATCGAGACGGCCGACTTCCTGCGCACGGTGGAGGACGGCCGCGGGATGATCTCGCTGGTCGAGCTGCCGCAGCTCCAGGCGCGACCGGCTGTCTTCTCCACCTTCTTGATGTGGCTGCTGGCCGACCTGTTCCAGGAGCTGCCCGAGGTCGGCGACGTGGACAAGCCGAAGCTGGTGTTCTTCTTCGACGAGGCGCACCTGCTGTTCAAGGACGCGTCGAAGGCGTTCCTCGAGTCCCTCGCCCAGACGGTGCGGCTGATTCGTTCCAAGGGCGTCGGCGTCTTCTTCGTGACACAGTCCCCGACCGACGTACCCGACGACGTCCTGGGCCAGCTCGGGTCGCGCGTGCAGCACCAGCTGCGTGCGCACACGCCCAACGACGCGAAGGCGTTGAAGGCGACCGTGAACACCTACCCGCACTCGGACTACGACGACCTCGGCGAGGTGATCACGTCCCTCGGGATCGGCGAGGCGGTGGTGACCGTGATGAACGAGCGTGGTGCGCCTACCCCGGTGGCGTGGACCCGGCTGCGCGCGCCCGAGTCGCTGATGGCACCCGCCGACCCGGTCGCCATGCAGGCGACCGTGGAAGCCTCGACGCTGCACGCGAAGTACGCCGAGGCCGTGGACCGCGACTCCGCGCACGAGCGGTTGGCCGCCCGGCTCGAAGCCGGCGCGGCGGCCGCGGCGGAGGAGGAGCCGACGAGCAGACCGCCGAAGAAGATCCGCTACCCGAAGCGGCCGCAGCAGGAGCAGGGCAGCGTCGTCACCGACATCATGACCTCGCCGGTGGCCAAGGACCTGATCCGCACCGCCGCCCGGGAGATCGTCCGCGGCATCTTCGGCACCGCCCGCCGTCGCTGAGCTCAGAACCCCTTGCGGCCGACCGGAGCGCTCACCAGGAACGCCGCCCACAGCGCCACTCCCCACAGCATGCCGTGGGGAGCGGGCCCTTGCGCGAGACCGAGGAGCGCCAGCCCGAACAGCGTCACCTCGACCGCGAACCGGCCGGGGTCGGCCAGTCGCCGGCTCGCCCTCGGCGCGACCCAGGTGCCCCAGGTGAAGGCGGCAGCGGCGGGAAGCAGCAGAGCGAGTACGACGGACAGGGCCACCGAGTCCTCAGCCAGCCACCAGCCGCTCAGCCCCAGGGCGACCAGCATCCCGAGCTCGGCGAGGAAGCGGACCACCGCCAGCACGCCCAGGAAGCCGGTCGGCATCGACTCAGGCACAGGCCTGGCCGAAGCGGCTGTTCGCCTCGGCCAGCGCATCGATGTCCGGAGCCTGCCCCGACCGGACCTGCTCGGCGAGCTCGCGCATCCTTGCGGCGTAGTCGTTGGCGGCCCGGCGCACGTCCGCATCGTCGATCTGCGAGGCACGCTCCTTGAAGTCCTCGGCCAGGTCGCGGTAGGTGCGTGCCACCGCCTGCGGGTCGCCGAGGCTCTCCTGCACATGGCGCAGCTCACGCAGGGAGATCTCGATCAGGTCCCCACATGCGTCCGCCGCTGATACCTTCTCCGTCGCCGCATCACACCCGGCGAGCGGTACGACGACCAGGGCGACCGCCGCGGCCACGGTGCGCAACCGGAAGTTCGTCATCCCGATAACCTAACCCGACAGCCCCGCGTGACGGCATCAGCCCACTCGAGATCGGATCACCATGGAGAAGCTCGTCTACGCGCTGTGGCGCAGCGAGTCCGCCTCGGTCGACGAGCTGTCCTGCTCGCTGCGGGACACGCTGGCACCCGAGCTGGTCGACATCGGCGCCGGCGCCGTGCAGGTGAACATCGCCGACGCCGTGGCCGGCGACGGAGCGCTACGGCACACGACCTTCGACGCGCCCGTGGATGCGGTGGTCAGCGTGTGGGTTCCCGACGCGGAGGCGAACGCCGCGGCCGTCACCCACCGGCTGGAGCCGGTCAGCTCACGGCTGGCGGGCTGGCTGGTGAACGAGCACGTGGCCGCTGAGCCGCCCGCCTGGCCCGAGGACGAGCGGAGCCCGGGGCTGGCGAACGTCGTGTTCCTGCGGCATCTCCCGTCGGCGGTCGAGGCTTCGGACTCGGCCGGCTGCGTGCACAACACGGTGGTGCGTGCCGTGACCGCGGCCGCCCCTGCGGTCGACCTGATCGTCGAGGAGCTGTTCCCGGAGGCCGCGCCCGACGGGTGTGTGGAGGCGAGTCTTGCGGCGCTCGGCGTGCCGGCCGACCTGGCCGACGTCGACGTGGTGCCGACCAGCCGTTACGTGCACGGCTCGACCTACCGGCTGTGAGAGGCGAACGCCGGCCCACGCCACTGAGGCGGGACCGGCGTTCGGGTGGCGGAGGATAGGGGATTCGAACCCCTGAGGGCTATTAACCCAACCCGCTTTCCAAGCGAGCGCCATAGGCCACTAGGCGAATCCTCCGCGGGAGAGATTACCGGTCAGGTGGAGTCTGAAGAAATCCGGCCCCGCCGTACCGTCGGCCGGTTTTTGGTGCGGCACCCACCTGACCTAGACTCTGGGGCAACCCCCCGTGCGGCGATACCTCGCCCAATTCCCCCAGGGCCGGAAGGCAGCAAGGGTAAGTGAGCTCTTTCGGGTGCGCGGGGGGCCTTTTCGTCTCCTGGTCCTTCCTGTGGATACTTCGCCCATCGCTACCGAGTGTCGGGCCGGGTAGTTAGGGTTCAAGTCGTGGAAGCACCCCTCGCCCTTTATCGCCGGTACCGGCCCGAGACGTTCACCGAGGTCATCGGCCAGGACCACGTCACGACGCCGCTGCGCGCCGCGCTGGCCAACAACCGGGTGCACCACGCCTACCTGTTCTCCGGACCACGCGGTTGCGGCAAGACCACCAGCGCCCGGATCCTGGCTCGCGCCCTGAACTGCGAGCAGGGGCCGGTGGCCGACCCGTGCGGCGAGTGCCGGTCCTGCCAGGACCTCGCCCGCGGCGGCCCAGGATCGATCGACGTGATCGAGATCGACGCCGCCAGCCACGGCGGTGTCGACGATGCGCGCGACCTCCGGGAGCGGGCGTTCTTCGCGCCGGTGAGCAGCCGCTACAAGGTCTACATCATCGACGAGGCCCACATGGTCTCGCCGCAGGGCTTCAACGCGCTGCTCAAGCTGGTCGAGGAGCCTCCGCCGCACCTGAAGTTCATCTTCGCGACGACCGAGCCGGAGAAGGTGATCGGCACCATCCGGTCCCGCACCCACCACTACCCGTTCCGGTTGATCCCGCCGCGCACGCTGTCGTCGTACCTCGCCGAGCTGTGCGACAAGGAGGGCGTGCAGATCGAGTCGGCCGCGCTGCCGCTCGTGGTCCGCGCCGGTGCCGGTTCGGCCCGGGACACCCTGTCGGTGCTCGACCAGCTCATCGGCGGCGCCGGGGACGACGGCGTCACCTACGAGCTGGCCACCGGTCTCCTCGGCTACACGCCGGACACGCTCCTGGACGAGGTGGTGGACGCGTTCGCTGCCGGCGACGGGGGCACCGTGTTCGGCGTGGTCGACAAGGTGATCGAGACCGGTCAGGATCCCCGCCGGTTCACCGAGGACCTGCTCCGCCGGCTGCGGGACCTGGTGATCATCTCCCAGGTCCCCGACGCCCCCGCGACCGGCCTGATCGACGTACCGGAGGACCAGGGCGAGCGGCTGGTCGCTCAGGCGGCGAGGTTCGGTCGCTCCGAGCTCAGCCGCGCGGCGGACCTGGTCGCGGCCGGGCTCACCGAGATGCGCGGCGCCACCGCTCCCCGGCTGCTCCTCGAGCTGATCTGCGCGCGGGTGCTGCTGCCCGGTGCGGACGACTCCACCGAGGGCCTGCTCGCACGGCTGGACCGGATCGAGAAGCGGATGTCGATCGAGGGTGGCGCACCGTCGACCGAGCAGCATGTCGGCCGCCCGGCCGCTGCCCGCGAGGCGCCGTCGACCCGCACGACCGTTTCCTCTGCGCCGGCGGCTGCGCCCACGCCGCAGGACCGTTCGTTCATGACGGCCGAACCCCGCGACCTGGCGCCGACTCCCGCCCCGCAGCAGCCTGCCGTGCAGCAGCCCGTGGAACGGCCGGCGGAGCCGGTGCGGGCGCCCGAGACGGCGCAGGCGGCGCAGGCTGGATCGGCACCGGAGCAACCGACGCCGGCGCAGCCGTCGGGCGACTCCTCGCCAACGGCCGACTCCCCCGCGCCGTCCGAGGCAGCGTCCGGAGGGCTGTCGCTGGTGGACGTACGCCGACTGTGGCCCGACCTGCTCGAGTCGGTGAAGCTGAAGCGGCGGTTCACCTGGATCATGCTGAGCCAGAACGCCCAGGTCGCGGCAGTCGACGACCGGACACTGACGATCGCGCTGCTGAACGCCGGAGCCCGCGACTCGTTCCTGCGCAGCGGTAGCGACGAGATCCTGCGGCAGGCGGCGATCGACGTGATCGGACAGGACTGGCGCGTGGAGACCATCGTCGACCCGTCCGCGCAACCCGGCGCGGAACCGGACGCGGCGCCGCGGATCACCAAGTCGGCGGTGTCCGACAGCCCGGTGCCGCCGACCGCCCCCGCGGACCCGAGGTCGGCTCACCCGGCGCCCGCGGCTGCCCCACCGGACTCCACGCCACCACCGGACTGGGCAACGGGCGCACCCGAGGCGAGTGCGGCCCCCGAGCCGGCCTCCGAGCCGGCCCGGCAGCCAGTGGACCCCGCGGTGATCGCCAACGCCCGCGGCTCCATCCAGCCAACCAGGGCCACCGGGCCCGCCGGGCCGAAGCAGCCGTCGGTCTCCGACGAGGATGCGCATCGCGACGACCCGGACGCCGACGACCACGGTCTCGGTGGGGCGGAGCTGCTCGAGCGCGAGCTCGGTGCCCGCGTCATCGAGGAGATCAAGCACGACTGACCCGCACGGACAGCAGGAACCGACCGGGCAACACCCGGACCCGGCAGGACCGAGACGAAAGAGACCAGAGATGACTGAAGGCAACCCGTTCGGCGGGGGCGAGGGCGGCTTCGACATGAACGCACTCCTCCAGCAGGCGCAGCAGATGCAGGAGCAGATGATGAGCGCCCAGCAGGAGCTCGCCGACACCAACGTCGACGGCACCGTGGGCGACGGCTTGGTCACGGTCACCGTCACCGGCACCGGCGACCTGGTCGATGTGAAGATCCGGAAGGGTTCCTTCGACCCCGAAGAGACCGAGGACCTCGAGGACCTGATCGTCGCGGCCTACCGGGACGCGAAGGCCAAGGCCGACGCGCTCGCCTCGGAGAAGCTCGGCCCGCTCGCCGGTGGACTCGGCGGGGACGCCCCCGGCGCCGGCGGCCAGCTGGGCTTCTGAGCCTTCCGCATCGTCATTCCTTGAGTAGAAGAAGAGAACCCCGTTGTACGAAGGCGTCGTCCAAGACCTGATCGACGAGCTCGGACGGCTGCCGGGTGTCGGCCCGAAGAGCGCCCAGCGCATCGCGTTCCACATCCTGCAGACCGACCCCGTCGACGTACGCCGGCTGGCCCAGGTCCTCATCGAGGTGAAGGACCGGGTGAAGTTCTGCGCGGTCTGCGGCAACGTCGCCGAGGAGGAGACCTGCCGGATCTGCCGGGACCACCGCCGCGACCCGGCAGTGATCTGCGTCGTCGAGGAGTCGAAGGACGTGGTCGCGATCGAGCGCACCCGCGAGTTCCGCGGGCGCTACCACGTCCTCGGCGGTGCGATCTCGCCGATCGAGGGCATCGGGCCTGACGACCTGCGGATCCGTGAGCTGATGACCCGGCTGGCCGACGGTGTGGTCACCGAGGTGATCCTGGCCACCGACCCCAACCTGGAGGGAGAGGCGACGGCGACCTATCTCACCCGTCTGCTCAGGCCGATGGGCTTGCGCGTGACGCGACTTGCTAGTGGACTGCCTGTAGGCGGTGACCTCGAGTACGCCGACGAGGTCACCTTGGGCAGGGCATTCGAAGGGAGACGTGCCGTCGATGAGTGAGAAGACTCCGGCACCTGACACGTCCGACGACCAGCTGGTGCACAGCGACCTCGAGGACTTCGCCCAGCAGATCGCCGACCAGGTCGAGAGCTTCCTGCTCGCGCTGCAGGCGATCGCCCGTGGTGAGGCGACCGGTGGCCGCGCCATCTCGCTGCTGCTGCTCGAGGTCAGCCAGGTGCTGCTGGCGGGGGGCCGACTGGGCGTGCACACCGACTTCACGCCGGTCGAGAAGTACGAGCCGGACGCGGGTCCCGACCCGGACCTCGACACGATGCGGCTGCGGCTCGCGGTGCTACTCGAGGGAGTCGACGCCTACACCGAGGTCTTCGACCCGTACGTCGACCCGCCCGAGATGGTCTCCTCGCTGCTGTCCGACGACCTCACCAGCATCGCCAGCGCGCTGGCGCACGGACTGCGCCACTTCCGGGCCGGCCGGGTCAACGAGGCGTTGTGGTGGTGGCAGTTCTCCTACGTCTCGTCCTGGGGGAACGAGGCCAGCAGCGCGCTCCGGGCCCTGCAGTCGGTGGTCGCGCACGACCGGCTCGACGCGGAGTTCGAGAGCGAGCAGGACCAGGTGGCCGCCGCCGACGAGCTGCTCGAGTCCGCAAATCCTTGATCCCGACCGGCCTCCCGACCGGCTGACACCGGAAATCTTCCGGTCACAGCCGCCCGGTGGTGCCGTCTTGTGATGCGGCGGGCGACCGGGACCGGACGGGTCCGCCGGTAGAATCGCCCCCGTCCGACCCCAACCAGTCTCGAGGAGAACCGTGGGCATTGTCGTGCAGAAGTACGGCGGCTCCTCCGTGGCCGATGCCGAGGGCATCAAGCGGGTGGCGCAGCGGATCGTCGAGGCGAAGCGCGCCGGCAACGACGTCGTGGTCGTGGTCTCGGCGATGGGCGACACCACCGACGAGCTGATCGACCTCGCCCAGCAGGTCTCGCCGCTGCCCACCGGACGCGAGCTCGACATGCTGCTGACCGCCGGCGAGCGGATCTCGATGGCGCTGCTCGCGATGGCGATCGGCAACCTGGGCCAGGAGGCGCGCTCCTACACCGGCAGCCAGGCCGGGGTGATCACCGACGGCGCGCACGGCAAGGCGAAGATCATCGACGTGACGCCGAGCCGCCTCGAGCGCGCGCTCGAGCTGGGTGCGGTCGCGATCGTCGCCGGCTTCCAGGGCGTCAGCCAGGACACCAAGGACATCACCACGCTCGGCCGCGGCGGGTCGGACACCACCGCGGTGGCACTGGCCGCCGCCCTGCACGCGGACGTGTGCGAGATCTACAGCGACGTCGACGGCGTGTTCACCGCCGACCCGCGGATCGTGCCGTCGGCGCGCAAGCGGGACCGGATCTCCTACGAGGAGATGCTGGAGATGGCCGCGTGCGGCGCGAAGATCCTTCACCTGCGGTGTGTGGAATACGCCCGCCGGTACCAGATGCCGATCCACGTGCGGTCCTCGTTCAGCCAGAGGACCGGCACCTGGATCGCGGACGACGAGGTAGGGACACAGGACATGGAACAGGCCATCATCGCCGGCGTCGCGCACGACCGGAGCGAGGCCAAGATCACGGTGGTCGGGGTGCCCGACAAGGTCGGCGAGGCCGCCCGGATCTTCGAGGCGCTGTCGGACGCCCAGGTCAACCTGGACATGATCGTGCAGAACGTGTCCGCGGCGGCCACGAACCTGACCGACATCTCGTTCACCCTCCCGCGTGAGGACGGGCAGAGCGCGATGACGTCGTTGGCCCGCATCCAGGACGAGGTCGGCTACGACTCGCTGCTCTACGACGACCAGATCGGCAAGGTGTCGCTGATCGGTGCCGGAATGCGCTCGCACCCCGGGGTGACGGCGAAGTTCTTCGCCGCGCTGGCATCCGCGGGCGTCAACATCGAGATGATCTCCACCTCCGAGATCCGGATCTCGGTGATCGTCGACCAGGCACAGGTCGACGACGCGGTCAGCGCGGCGCACAGCGCGTTCGACCTCGACTCCGACGAGGTCGAGGCCGTCGTCTACGGCGGGACCGGCCGATGACGCGCGGCAGCGACCGGCCCGGCGTCCGGATCGGCATCGTCGGCGCCACCGGCCAGGTCGGCACGGTGATGCGCGAGATCCTCCAGGAGCGTGGCTTCCCAGCCTCCGAGGTCCGGTTCTTCGCCTCCGCCCGCTCCGCCGGGACCACCCTGCCCTGGGGTGACCAGGAGATCGTGGTCGAGGACGCCGCGACCGCGGACCCGACCGGCCTCGACATCGCCCTGTTCTCGGCCGGCGCCTCCACCTCCCGCCAGCTTGCCCCGAAGTTCGCCGACGCCGGTGCGGTCGTCGTCGACAACTCCTCCGCCTGGCGGATGGACCCCGACGTGCCGCTGGTGGTCAGCGAGGTCAACCCCGGTGACATCGACCGCGCCGGCAAGGGGATCATCGCGAACCCGAACTGCACCACGATGGCGGCGATGCCGGTGCTCAAGCCGCTGCACGACGAGGCCGGACTGGTGCGGCTGGTGGCAAGCACCTACCAGGCCGTCTCCGGCAGTGGTGTCGCCGGCGTGGAGGAGCTCGACCGGCAGGTCCGCGCCGCCGAAGGCCGGGGTGCGGAGCTGACCCAGGACGGGTCCGCGATCGAGTTTCCCGCCCCGCGCAAGTACGCCCGGACGATCGCGTTCAACGTGCTTCCGATGGCGGGATCGCTGGTCGACGACGGCACCGGCGAGACCGACGAGGAGCAGAAGCTCCGCAACGAGAGCCGCAAGATCCTGGGAATCCCCGAGCTCAAGGTCTCCGGCATCTGCGTCCGGGTTCCGGTCTTCACCGGGCACTCGCTGGCGGTCAACGCGGAGTTCGCGCGACCGCTGTCGGCGAAGCGGGCCACCGAGCTCCTCGCCGACGCGCCCGGTGTGACGCTGACCGAGATCCCGACCCCGCTGCAGGCCGCCGGACAGGACCCGAGCTACGTCGGCCGGATCCGACAGGATCCGGGCGTCGACGACGAACGCGGTCTCGCCCTGTTCATCAGCAACGACAACCTCCGCAAGGGCGCTGCGCTGAACACCGTCCAGATAGCAGAACTGGTGGCGCGGGGCAGGTCCGCGGACCGCTGAGCCGGCGCTAGCCCACCCGGGCCGTCGCCGGCGCCACCGGGGCCGTGGGCCGGGGAACAGCTGCCCGTCGTCGCGCTGTGCCGGCCAGAGCGGAGTCGACCGGTTGTACGACGAGCTGGCGGTCGTCGCAGGGGACCGTACCCTCCGCACCCGCCCCGGCGACGTACGCCGGATCATCGCGGACAAGCATCCGTCGCAGGACTCGCCGTTCCCCGCCCCGCCGGACCTGAAGGTGTCAGCGACCTGCGTCCGGGTCCCTGTCGTGACCGCGCACTCGTTGTCGGTGCACGCGACCTTCGAGCGCCCGGTCAGCGCCGGAGAAGCCCGGCGCGCGCTGGTGCTGGCCCCGACCCGACCTCCTGACAGCCGCTCAGCGCGGGGGAGCGTCCGACGCCTCGTCACCGAAGCGGGTGGTCACCCAGTGCGCCAGGGCGTACGCCGCGGCGGCCAGCAACGGGACCACCAGGAACATCCATGCCGAGAACACCAGGTCGAGCAGCACCAGGAGCACGACCACCGTGACCACGCCGACGGCGAGGAAGCTCGTGCTGCCGGCGTCCGCGACCTTCCAGGCCCTCAGCAGACCCGTTCCGAGCAGCACCATCACGGCCAGGATCGCGACCAGCAGGAAGAACCCGGGACCGCCGCACGAGCCGGTCCCGGTCATCGCCTCGCAGCCGGCCAGGGCCAGGGCGGTCCCCGCGACGCCGAACAGGCCGACGACCAGCCCGGTGACCACCGCAGCGACCCGGCCTGGGACGGCCGGCAGGCTGAAGCCACCGGTGGTGCGGTCGTCATCGATGCGGTGCGCCGGCGGTTCCGGGGTCGGCTCCGGGACCGGGGTGTCACTGTCGCCGTCACGCTTGCGGCGACGGCCGAGGCTGGGCAGCGTCAGCGACGGGAGCTCGAGCGACGGCTCGTCCTTCTCGCTGTCGGTTGGCTTGCGACCCATGCGCCGAAGTGTGCCAGACGCCGACCTTTGAAGAGGGGTGTGGCCCGGTCCGAAGCGGACCGGGCCACACTCTCGTCGGGCTGACAGGATTTGAACCTGCGGCCTCGTCGTCCCGAACGACGCGCGCTACCAAACTGCGCCACAGCCCGAGCGCCTTCGACGGCGTGGGGAGTCTACCGGAGCAGTACTCGGGGGACGAATCGGGGACCATGCCTCGATCCGGCTGATCCACCGTTCGAGGTCCTTCGGTCGGCTGAAGAGGAGGACGGCTGGACCGTCGTCGGCCGCGGCCCACTGCCGCATCCGTCGTCGCTTCCGGGCGAAGGACCGGAAGTGCCAGCGGATGATGGAGTCCTCACCGAGGATCCCGCGCAGGGACTCGGTGTTGCCGTTGCAGACCGGCTTCTTGTCGATCGAGCGGATCACGGTCCTTCTCATCAGCCGTTGGAGCGAGAACCATCGCGGGTAGTCGAGAGCGACGACCAGCTCCGCTCGGGGCAGGACGACATCGAGCCACGCGCCGTACGCACTGTCCAGGACCCAGCGGTCCTCGGCGGCCACCGTCGTGAACAGCTCGCGCTGTGTCACTTCGGCGACCGGCACCCATCCCGGTTGCCAGGTCAGCTCGTCGACGAGCACCAGCGGCAGGCCACTGCGTGCGGCGATGCGTCGGGCCGCCACGGTCTTGCCTGCACCGGTCACCCCGTAGACCAGGATCCGCCGGGGACGCGTTGCGGCGGTCGCGGAGGGCACCCGACCATCCTAGGTGGGCGCAGATGTCGTCAGTGGTAGCGGAAGCCGTCCATGAACCGGCGGAAGAGGCCGCCCTTCCGGGGGAGGGCCGGCGCGGGCGGAGGAGCCGTCCGCCGCTGCGTCGCAATCGGCTTGTCGTAGTCGGTCCGGCGGATCGTGTCGATGATCTGCTCCTCGGTGAAGCTGTCGGAGCCCTCGATCGAAGGGACGTACCCGACCAGCACGCCGTTGCGCATCACCTGCGCCTCGAGCGCGGCGGTACCGTCGGAGTCCCAGGTCGCCTCGCGTCCATCGGGAAGCTTGATGCTGACCCCGAACTGGTAGACGGCGACGCGAGCCAGGTGCGCATCCGTGCCACGATCGCGCAGGGCGTCGACGACGCGGCGTGCCTTGTTCTCCTCCATGGTGTTCTCGAGGGTACCCGCGGGTGCATCGGCAGCAGAGAAGGGTGAAGGCAATGGACGGCTTCGTGCTCGTGGGCGGATGGCCGGGTTCCGGCAAGACGACGCTGGCACGGCCGCTCGCCGCCGAGCTGGGAGTCGCCTACCTGGCCAAGGACGAGGTCAAGGAAGCATTGATGGACTCGATCGGGCCGCCGCAGACGGTGGAGGACTCACGTGCGCTGGGCGCTGCCGCGGTGGCTGTCGTCCTGCGGATCGCGCAGGGCTGTCCCGGAGCCGTGATCGACAGCACCTGGTTCCCTTACGCGCTCTCCCTGGTGCGGGATCTCCGGGGACCGTTCGTCGAGATCCGCTGCCGGATCGACGTCGACCTGGCCCGCGACCGGTACCTCCGGCGCGTCCGGGACCCGCGCCATCTGGATGCGCTCCGCACCGAGGACGAGCTCTGGGGTTCGGAGGCCGTCCCGCTCGGTGTGGGTCCCCTGGTCGAGGTCAACACCGCCGAGCCGGTGGACGTGGCTGCGCTGGCCGACCGGATCCGATCCCTTGTCGACCGGTCGCCCCCACGTTAGGTTCCTCGACATGACCCGCCCCTTTCGCACCGCATGGTCCGCTTTCGCTGCCCTGGCGCTTGTCTCCCCTGTCGTGCTCGGGACGACGGTTGCTTCGGCCGAGCCACGGCAGCCCGTCGAGTACGACGCGCTCGGTGACTCCTACGCCTCCGGGTACGGTGTCCCGCCCTACGACGGGCTGTGCGGCCGATCGCAGTCTGCCTACGCCGTGCAGGTCGACGGCCGGATGAAGATCGAGCTCGATGACTTCGTCGCCTGCGCGGGAGCGACGACCGAAAGCCTGGTCGCAGGCGGGCAGCTGGACGCGCTCGACGCGGACACGGACCTGGTGACGATCAGCATCGGCGGCAACGACGTCGGCTGGTCGACCGCCGTGACCGCTTGCCTGGGCGGGACGGACACCCAGTGCGCCGGCGCCCTCGCCGCGACGCGCACGACGGTCACGCAGGTCCTACCGGGGCTCCTCGACGCCGTCTACACGCAGGTGTCGGCGAGCGCCCCCGAGGCGCACGTGGTCGTCACCGGTTACCCGCGGCTCTTCTCGCCGGAGCACGGCCCGTTCCTCGGCGCGTCCGCCGCAGAGCAGGATGCCCTGAACGACGGGGCGGACCTGCTCAACGCGGTCATCGCCGAAGCAGCTGCCGACCACGGCTTCCAGTTCGTGGACGTCACCGCGCGGTTCCTCGGGCACGGGGTGAACGCGCCGGACGCCTGGATCCTCGGCCCGTTGGAGCCAGGCGCGTTCCACCCCGACAGCGACGGATATGAGGCCTACACGGCCGCCGTCACCGCAGCGATCAAGCCGTCCCGCTTGCGGTAGCGGGACTGCTGGTCACTCGCCGGCGACCGCCTGCTTGAAGGCGGTGGCGGCCTTGAAGCCGGGGGCCGTGGTCGCGGCGATCTGGATCGTCTCGCCGGTCTGCGGGTTCCGACCCTCACGGGCGCTGCGCTCGCGGGCCTCGAAGGTGCCCAGGCCGGGGATCTGGATCTTCTGACCGGACGCGACACTGCTCGTCACGGTGTCCACGACGGCTTTGAGGGCACGTTCGGCATCGGGCTTGCTGATGTCTGCGGACTCAGCGATGGCCTGGACGAGTTCATCCTTCTTCATGGGGCTCCCTGGGGTATCGGTTCGGTCTGCGTGTCCCTGAGACTACCCAGCCGGCAGGCGGCTGCGAAGATCGGCCACGCAGCACCGTGTGTGCCCTGCATCAGCGGTTTCATTCCGTCCGTCCGGTCGCCGGCCAGGAAGGGAGGACTCAACTGGAGACGTCGGGGTACTGCTCGCGACGACGCCGGCATCGGGTCGGCGCCGGATGAGGGAGACAATGCGATGCAGAACGAGGCGAAGCGTGAAGCGCAGGAAGCGCTGTTCACCGCGATCAAGGACCAGGCCGAGTCGAACATGAGAGCGGCGCTCCGGGCGACGGAGAAGGCCGAGCTCCTGCGCGACCTGGCCGAGGCCTACCGCCTGACCGCGGGTGGCACGGTCCCGGACGGGACGGCGCGCAAGCCGAAGCCCACGGACGGCACCACCCGCAAGGCCACGCCCGCCAAGTCCGGGGGCGCCAAGCCGAAGAAGGCGGCCTCGACGCGCTGAGCGGACTCAGCGCGCGGTGAGCGTCAACAGGGTCGCCTCGGGACGACACCAGAACCGGACCGGCGCGTACGGCGACGTACCCAGCCCCGCGGAGACGTGCAGCCACGACGTCCCCGGGTCACCGGGGGCGGAATTCGCCGGGTGGCGGTGCAGCCCCTTGGCCCGTCCCGTGTCCAGGTCGCAGTTGGTGACGATCGCCCCCTTCCAGGGCAGGCACAGCTGCCC
>DATFGA010000157.1:0-2548 GCA_035249775.1 Nocardioidaceae bacterium
TGCACTCGATGCCGTGCTGGGGGCCGTGAACACCTGCCCCTCCGCCGGCCTGCCCGACGGCACCGGGGCGCCAGCACCATCCGGCCTTGCTCCGCTCGGCCTCCCGCCAGACCCATCCACCGCCGCCCCGGCGTCGTCGGGCCAGCCCGCTGGTGCGTCGTCTGGCGCCCCGGTGCCGTCGGGCAGGCCGGCGGAGGGGCAGGTGTTCACGGCCCCCAGCACGGCATCGAGTGCAGCCGCGGGCGGGCCCGGGTTCCTGCTCGGCGTGGCGGTCGGTGCGGCGGCGGCGTTGGCGGGCGCGGTCGTGGGCGGCTGGCTCGCCGGTCGGCAGCGCAGCTGATCGTGATGGACATCGACCACTACAGCACCGCGCGGCAGATGGTGGCCGCGATCGCGGCCAAGGAGATCTCGGCCCGGGAGCTGCTCGACCTGCACCTCGCCCGGATCGAGGCGACCAACCCTGCCGTCAACGCGGTCGTCAGCCTGGAGCCGGAGCGCGCCCGGGAACAGGCCGAGGCGGCTGACGAGGCAACGGCGCGCGGCGAGACCCCCGGGCCGCTGCACGGGCTGCCGTTCGCATTCAAGGACACCCACCAGGTCGCCGGGTGGCGCACCACCTTCGGGTCTCCGCTGATGGCTGACAACGTGCCTCGCCGCGACGACCTCGTCGTGGAACGCGTGCGTGCGGCGGGAGCGGTGACGATCGGCAAGACGAACGTCCCGGAGTGGGCGGCCGGCTCCCACACGTTCAACCCGATTTTCGGAACCACCCGCAACCCGCACGACCCGTCCCGCTCGGCCGGCGGCTCCAGCGGCGGTGCGGCGGCGGCTCTCGCGGCGGGGATGGTGCCGCTCGCCGATGGCAGCGACATGGGCGGCTCGCTGCGGAACCCGGCGTCGTTCTGCAACGTGGTCGGTCTGCGTCCGAGCCTGGGACGGGTCCCGAGCTGGCCCACCGACAACGCCTGGGAGTCCACCTCCGTGTCGGGGCCGATGGCCCGCAACGTCGCGGACCTGGCCCTGCTGCTGTCGGTGATGGCGGGCCCGGACCGGCGTACACCCCTCGCGCTGGAGACACCAGGGCAGAGCTTCGCCGGTCCGCTCTCCGGAAGCCTTGCCGACCTTCGGGTGGCATTCTCGACCGACCTCGGTGGCGAGTTCGCCGTGGACACCACCGTGGCCGAGCTCGTCGCCGCCCAGGCCGAGGTGTTCACCGACGCGGGTGCCCGCGTGGAGAACGCGCATCCGCTCCTCACCGGCGCGGAGGACACGTTCCGCACCCTGCGCGCATGGCTGTTCTGGCACAAGTTCGGCGCGATGCTGGAGAAGAACCCCGACTCGTTCAAGGCGTCCCTGGCCGACAACATCCGCGCAGGTGAGCATCTGACCGGCGAGGATGTCGCCCGCGCCTACGAGACCCGGACGAAGCTCACCGCACGGGTCACCGAGTTCTTCGAGAGCTACGACGTGCTGGTGATGCCGGTCAGCCAGGTGCCGCCGTTCAGCGCGGATGAGGAGTACCCCGCGGCGATCAACGGTCAGGTCCAGTCGACGTACCTCGACTGGATGCGCTCGGCGTACTTCATCACCGTCACCGGCTGCCCGGCGATCTCGGTGCCGGCCGGGTTCACCCCGGAGGGCTGGCCGGTCGGGATCCAGATCGTCGCAGCCCCGAACCAGGAACGCCGTCTGCTCGACGTCGCGTTCGCCTTCGAACGCGCCAACCCCGCCGGCCGGATCCGCCCGCAGCTCACCCCGGAGATGACATGACGACCCAGCAGGACCGGCGAAGCATCCGCATCGGGATCGACACCGGCGGCACGTTCACCGACGTCGTCGCGGTAGACGAGCACTCCGGTGAGATGGCGACCACCAAGACCCCGTCCACGCCGCACGACCCGGCGGTCGGGTTCATGGCCGGCGTGCACAAGGTGCTCGACACCCTCGGGCTCGGCGGGGACTCGGTCAGCGCGGTCAGCCACGGCACCACGGTCGCCACGAACAAGCTGCTCGAGGGCAAGGTGGAGAACCTGGGCTTCATCACCACCGAGGGCTACGAGTTCGTCCTCGAGATCGCCCGCCAGTCCGTTCCCGACGGCTACGGCAACTCCTACTTCTGGGTCAAGCCGGACCGGATCGTGCCCGCCCACCGGGTGAAGACGGTTCCCGGCCGGCTCTCGGTGACCGGTGCGGAGGTCCGCCCGTTCGACGAGGACGCGGCCGTGCAGGTGGCCCGCTGGTTCAAGGCGCAGGGGATCAACACGATCGGGGTGTGCTTCCTGCACTCCTACGCGAACGACACGCACGAGGTCGCGATGCGCGACGTCCTCGCCCGCGAGCACCCCGACGCCACCGTCTCGATCTCCAGCGAGGTGCTGCGCGAGTACCGCGAGTACGAACGCAGCGTCACCACCCTCGTCGATGCCGCCGTGAAGCCCAACATCCGCCGCTACGTCGAGAACATCGCGAGCCACCTGGACGCACTGAGCGAAGCGAGAACGTCCATCCCGTTCTACGTGATGAAGTCCAACGGCGGCGTGCTGTCGGC
>DATFGA010000158.1:0-2840 GCA_035249775.1 Nocardioidaceae bacterium
CCCCAGCCGGTGGCCTGCACGACGAGCACCCGCGCGCCCTCGGAGCACAGGGCGGCCACTGCCGTCGTCTGGTCCTCGCGCAGCCGCGCGTCGGGTCCCGCCATCGCGGCAATCACCCGGTCGGCCACGGCGGCCCGGGAAGGAGACAGCTCGCTCGACCCGGCTGGTGACGATCCGGCGTCCGTCGTACTCATCGAAGACATGCTCGCCACACTAGGCGCCCGCTCCGACAGCACCCATCGCCCATCCACAGGCGACCGCGCCCAAAGCGCGCCCACGGCCGACCGCGGACCTAGGCCAGCGACCGAGAAGCGGTCAGTCGTCCAGCCAGGGCTCGTCCCGCGGCGACTCAGAAGAAGGCTCGATGATGTCCAGCCGCTCCAGCAGGAACAAGAACGTGGCCGCGAAGTCGTTGGGCGCCGTCTCGGCCCGTACCCGCTCCCAGTCCACCTGCTCACGCAGCGACCGGGCCACCGGCAGCATCTTCGAGAAGTCGCAGAAGTGCTCGTCCATCGCGTTCATCTTCTGCACGAGCAGCTCGGTCGCCGACAGCACCGGCATCGACACCGACAGCACTTCGAGCTCGCTGGCGTCCTCGACCACCGCACGTTCGGCCGGAATCCCCGAGTCGCGGAAGATCACGTCGACCATGCAGCCGTCGGTGTACACCTTGAACAGCCAGTCCTCCGGCGGGTGCTCGACCCGGAAGCCGGCGTCCGACAGCATCTTCGCGGCCTTGTCCGCATCGCTGTCCGCGACCAGGAAGTCCACGTCATGCTCCGGCTCCGGGCCGCCGCGCGCCCACACCGCATAACCACCGATCAGCGCGAACGGGATCCCGCTCTCCTTGAGGGCGACCGCGACCCGCTTCAACGCCTCACGCAGGTTCTGCTGCGCC
This sequence comes from Nocardioidaceae bacterium, assembly GCA_035249775.1. GTDB lineage: Bacteria > Actinomycetota > Actinomycetes > Propionibacteriales > Nocardioidaceae > Nocardioides_C. The sequence goes on from DATFGA010000158.1 coordinate 899, forward strand.
TCATCCACCATGCGCGCAACGTACCCAACGCCTGCAACGACTAACGACGGCTCGGCAGGGAGACCCGGGTCACCACCTCGCCGTCCCGGTCGTACGCCGTGGCCGACTCGGCCGGCTCCCACACCGTGGTCCACCACACCGTTCCGCCGGGAACCGCCAGGTCGTTGGAGGTCCACGCCGACTGTTCCTCGCCGTCGGACATCGTGATGCGTACCTTCACGATGTCGGTTCCGTGCACCCCGCCGACCAGGACCTGGCCGAGCTCGGTGCCGCCGACGGCGTCGAAGGTGAACACCTCCATCGGCGTGCCCTCGTCGAGGAAAGCTGTCGAGCCGAAGTGCGAGGCGTAGAAGAAGTACTCCAGGTCGTGGTACATCAGGACCGACGGCGAGCACGTGTCGCCGCCCGGCCAGGTCACACAGGCGAACCACAGCGGCCCCACGTCGGTGAACACCCGGTCGTCGTCGGACAGCTCGAGGGTCCACGCCGGTGCCTTCGAGCTGGAGCTGAGCCGGTCGTAGTCCATCAGTCCCCGAGCGCCGAGCGGCAGCGCCGAGCCCTCGATCCACTCCTGTGGGACCCGCCCGGTCCATTCCATGCTCGGATCGGTGGAAGCGGGTACGACGACCGCGTCCTCCGCCTGGTACGACAACGGCAGCTCGTCGAGGGCCCGCCGACCCAGGTCGGTCAGCAGCAGCGTGGGGTCCTCCGGCGTGAAGCCGCGCACCCCGTCGGACTGCGACAGGGTCGCGATGGACAGGATCACCGCCAGCGTCGCCGCCGCGGACCCGAAGGTGACCGCCCGCTCGCGCCACCGGGCCACATCGCGCCCGGCGCGGGCGTCGTGCGGCGCTGCTGCGACCGCAAGCGTGTGACCCATCGGGTGCCTCCCGAAGATGTGTCTGCTTCCACGATCACACATCGCGATGCCGGGGAAAACAACGTCGGGCGGCCCGGTCCAGACGATTAGCCCGACGCCGACCCGGGCACAGCACATCAATGCGCGTCGCGACTTTCAACATCCTGCACGGTCGCTCGCCGGTCGACGACCGGGTCGACGTCGACCGCTTCGCGAAGGCGGTCCACGAGCTCGACGCGGACGTGCTCGGGCTCCAGGAGGTCGACCGGAACCAGCCGCGCTCGGCCAACGCGGACCTGACCGCGGTCGCGGCAGATGCGATGGGCGCCGACGAGCACCGGTTCGTCGCCGCGCTGTCCGGCAGCCCCGGAGCCACCTGGATCGGTGCGACCGGTGAGGAGCAGCCCGACTCCGCGGCCTACGGGATCGCCTTTCTGTCCCGCTACCCGGTCCTCTCCTGGGAGGTGATCCGGCTCCAGGGGTTCCCGACCAAGTTCCCGATGAAGTTCAAGAGCACCAGGATGCCGGTGATGGTCCGCGACGAGCCCCGGGTAGCCGTCGCGGCAGTCGTCGACACCCCGCACGGCGAGATCACCGTGGTGAACACGCACCTGTCGTTCATCACCTGGTGGAACGCCCGCCAGCTGCGGATGCTGATGAAGGCGCTCTCCGACCGGTCCCGGCCGGTCCTGCTGCTCGGTGACCTCAACATGGCGCCCGACCGCGCGCACGCGATCACCGGGATGCGTCCGCTCGCGACCGCGCCGACCTTCCCCGCGCACGAGCCGCGTGAACAGATCGACCACGTGCTGGCCGCCGGTTCCATCCCGGATCCGGTCCACGCGCAGGCACATCCGCTCGCGCTCTCGGACCATCAGGCGTTGTCGGTCGACTTCGCCTGAGCGGTACGGCGGGTGGTCCCGCCCGTCGCGCAGCAGTCCAAGCGCCCGTCGTACGCCGACCCGTCCGCCCGTCGTACGCCGACCCGTCGGTTCGCGCTAACCGGTCACCGTGACCTGTTAGCGCACGAAATCCTCAACCCAGCTCACTCCAACAGGTCACCGTGACCTGTTACGGCGAGCC
>DATFGA010000159.1:0-2361 GCA_035249775.1 Nocardioidaceae bacterium
GGCCGAGGTCCATCCAACCCCGCGGCCTTGCTACCCCACGATCCGCGACTCGACCGCCGAGTGCCGCCACCCGGTGGCGATGGCCAGGTTCGAAGCCCCTCCGCGACGAGCTAGGACCCCCCGTTCTCGGTCCCGTGAGCCCCAAGAGCAGATCCTCGCGACGCCGCCGGCCCACCGACGCGAAAAACGATCGTGGGTCCAATCGGGACCTCTCCACGTTCTTCGACGTGTGGTTGCGCAGGACGGTCAAGCCACCGAGTGGTGACCCACCGTCGACGTCCGGGTGCGGCTGACGTCCGGCGTCGTGTGGTCGGTCCGGGCATGCGCGACAGCGAGCTGGAGCGCGCGGTCAGCGGCCGAGGACGATGAGCCGGAGCAGCCTGCCACGACGCTTCTGATGCCACGCTTCGCGCTCGTTGACCTGGGGAAAGGCCTCGCCGGGGACGCGGACACCGAGGAACTCGCACAGCGGTGGCCAGCCGTCGGCGACGTCGAAGACCAGCAGCCGGTCGGCCGGGATCGTGGCCCGCACCTCGGCGAGGTGCCGTTCGAAGACCTCGATCGCATGCTTGCGGTCGTCGATGCGGCCGCCGAACACGCGGTCCACCATGGTGGCCCGCGCCATCTGGGGATAGAGGGCGAAGTCCGGAGTACGGTGGGCGACCAGCCACCGGATGATCCGGCGGCGCAGCGGCAGCGGCCGTGCTTCAGCCAGCGCGCGGGCGAAGATGGTCGCGCTGACGCTGTCGTACCACCGGTCCGGGTCTCGGACGGTGAGGATGACCTTGGCGCCGGGGTAGTGCTCGGCCAGTTCCCGCCAGTACGCGGCGGCCGGCCAGTCCAGCGCACTCTGGAAGCCGGCGAACACCTCATCCCAGCCGAGGCCGCGGCCATGCGAGATCTCCAGCCACTGACGGACCCGGTACGGATCCCGGATGACGGTGGACATGTGGTAGCACGGGCCGTATCCCAGCATCTCCAGCGCCGCCTTCAGCGAGGCCGTGCCGGTCCGGCCGAAACCCGCACCGATCACCTTCACATGCGCTCCAGCCGGTAGGACAATCAGGCTCTACGAGGACGATATGCCCGGAGCCGTTCCATGCGCGATCCCATCGAGCCGCTGTTCCCGCAATCTCTCCTGGACGCGCTCCGGCAGTCACCCGGCAGTCCAGCATTCGAGCAGGGCGACCGCAGCGTCTCGCGCGGTGAGCTGCTGGACCTCATCGGTCGGCTGGCGGGCGCCATGCGCCGCGCCGGGCTCGGCCCCGGGCGGGGCATCGCCGTCCACCTCGCCGTCTCGCCGGAGGCGTTCGCCGCGCACATCGCCGCCCATGTGCTGGGCTGCCGCGTCGTCGCGGTCCGGCCGCAGTACGCCGCGGGTCAGCTCGCGCACGTGCTCGGGATGGACGTCGACTACGTGCTCGTCGACGCGACGACGGTGGAGACGTCGACGGCAGCGTTGCTGACCGCGCCGGAACCGGCTCCGCTGCTGTCGCTGGGGCCGTGCCCGAGCGCGATCGATCTGCTGGCGCAGCCCGGTGACGGCGGGGATCTTCGGGTCACGGCCCGCCCGGACGACGTGGCCGCGCTCGTCTTCACCAGCGGCAGCACCGGACGGCCCAAGGGCTGCGCGATCACCTACCGTGCGCTCAGCTCGCACTGGACCTGGCAGCCCCGCGCGTGGTCCCCCGCAGCGGCGGAGTTCGCCATGGCCTTCGAGCGATACCTGCTGTTCGGCACGCTGGCCAGCATGGTGGTGCTGGAGTTCCTGGCGCCATGCCTGCTCGGCGGCGGGACCGCCGTGATCCCCGACGACGATGGGCGGCCGCTGTTCCCGTACGCGATAGAGCGCTACCGGATCACCGGCTCCATCATCACGGTGCCCCGGCTCTCCCAGATGCTCGACGTGCTCCGCCGGCAGCAGGTCGACGTCGGCAGCCTGCGTGCGCTCATGGTGTCAGGCTCGCCGATCAGCCCACGCCGGCTGGCGGCGGCGGTGGAGCGGCTCGGTCCGGTGGTCTACCAGGGGTACGGGGAGACCGAGGCCGGGAACATCGCGATGCTCACGCCCACCGACATCGCCGCCGGCCCGGACCGCGTGCTGGGCTCCGTCGGCCGCCCCCACCCGCAGGTCGAGGTCAGCGTGCGGGACGAGGCGGAGCGGGAGGTCGACAGGGGCCTCACTGGCGAGATCTACGTGCGTGCGCCGTACCAGATGACGCGCTACTGGGGGCAGGAAGAGGAGACCCAGGACACGCTCCGGGACGGCTGGTTGCGCACTCGCGATCTCGGCTACCAGGACGCGGACGGCTTCCTGTACCTCGTCGGCCGGACCCGGGACGTGATCATGGTGAACGCGAT
>DATFGA010000160.1:0-3067 GCA_035249775.1 Nocardioidaceae bacterium
CCGACCTGGACGGTCAGTCGTCCGTGCCCGGCCTGTTCGCCTGCGGTGAGGTGGCCAGCTCCGGGGTGCACGGCGCGAACCGGCTGGCCTCCAACTCGCTCCTCGAGGGCCTGGTGTTCTCCCGGCGGATCGCGACCGTCCTGGCCGCCAGGCTTCCCGAGCGGCAGGAGCCTGCGCCGGACCACCGGCCGGCCGGCCTGGTGCCGGCGACCTCGCTTCCGGCGATCCAGCAGACGATGACCGAGCACGCCGGGGTGCTGCGCAGCGCGGACGGGCTCGCCGCCGGGGGCCGGGCTCTGGAAGCGATCGCCGGGCAGCCCGCTGCCGAGCCGGGCACTGCCGCGTGGGAAATCACGAACCTGCTCACCGTCAGCACCGCCCTCACCGCGGCCGCCGCGCTGCGCGAGGAGACCCGCGGCTCGCACTGGCGCGAGGACTTCCCAGACCGCGACGACGCCGCCTGGTCCGGGCACGTCGAGGTCACTCTCGACGACGGCCGGCTCAGCCTCGACTACCGCCCCGCCACCGTCAGGAGCCTCATCCGATGACCCCTCCCTCGTTCGACTCGCTGCCGGCGGGGCTGATGCACGAGCTCTCCGAGTGCGGCCTCGAGCCGCACCGGGTGTACGACGACGTGGTGCTCGCCGTGGCCGAGGACCTCCCGGGCGAGGACGTGACCAGCGAGGCCACGATCCCCGCCGAAGCGGTGGCCTGGGCCGACCTGACCGCCCGCGCGGACGGGGTTGTCGCCGGCCTGCCCGTGGCGGAGCTGGTGTTCCTCCTCGTCGTCGCCGAGGGCGAGGTGATCCGTCGCGTGGGCGACGGAGACCGGGTCCACCGCGGCGACGTACTGATGAGCGTGCACGGGCCGGTCCGGCAGCTGCTGACCGCCGAACGGACGGCGCTCAACTACCTGTGCCACCTGTCCGGGGTCGCCACCACCACTCAGGCCTGGGTGCAGGCCGTCGCCGGCACCAAAGCGCAGGTGCGCGACACCCGCAAGACGCTGCCGCACTTCCGGGCGATGGAGAAGTACGCCGTGCGCTGCGGCGGCGGCGTGAACCACCGGGCCACCCTGTCCGACCAGGCGCTGGTCAAGGACAACCACGTGCTCGCCGCCGGCGGGGTGGTCGAGGCCTACCGGGCGGTCCGGGACCGCTACCCCTCGATCCCGGTCCAGGTCGAGGTGACCACCCTCGAGCAGCTGCGCAACGTGCTCGGCGCCGGCGCGGACCAGGTGCTGCTCGACAACATGCCCACCGCGCAGATGGCCGAGGCGGTCGAGATCACCGCCGGCCGCGCGAAGCTGGAGGCCTCCGGCGGGTTGTCGCTCGACCGGGCCCGCGAGGTCGCGGAGACCGGGGTCGACTTCCTCGCGGTCGGCGCGCTGACGCACTCCGCGCCGGTCCTCGACATCGCGATGGACCTGCGCACAGGGAACGCCTGATGCTGCTCTGCGCCGACATCGGCAACAGCCACACCACGGTCGGCCTCCTCGACGAGGGGTCCGTCCTGGACCACTGGCGGGTGGCGACCGACGAGCGTCGTACCGCCGATGAGTGGGCGGTGCTGATCAAGAACCTGATCGCCGACTCCGCCGTCGGCGGGCCGCTGGCCGGGGTGGCCGTCTGCGCGACGGTGCCGGCGGTGCTCCACGAGTGGCGCGACATGCTGCGTGCCTACTACGGCGATGTGCCCCATGTCGTCGTGGAGCCGGGTGTGCGGACCGGCGTACCGATCCTGATGGACAACCCGCGCGAGGTCGGCTCGGACCGGATCATCAACGCGCTCGCGGCCTCGCAGCTGTTCGAGGGGCCCTCGATCGTGGTCGACTTCGGCACCGCCACCACCTTCGACGTGGTCAGCGGCAAGGGGGAGTACGTCGGCGGGGCGATCGCGCCCGGGATCGAGATCTCGCTGGAGGCCCTGGGGCGGCGCGGAGCCCAGCTGCGCAAGGTCGAGCTGCTCCGGCCACGCACGGTGATCGCGAAGAACACCGTCGAGGCGCTGCAGTCCGGGATGCTCTACGGCTTCGCCAGCCAGGTCGACGGGATCGTCACCCGGATGATCGCCGAGCTGCGGCTCCAGCCGGGTGAGGTGAACGTGATCGCCACCGGTGGCCTGGCGCCCGTCGTGGTCGAGGAGTGTGCCACGTTCACCGAGCACCAGCCGTGGCTGACCCTGCTCGGCCTGGAGCTGGTCTTCGCCCGCAACTCCTAGCCCACTTGTCAGCCCCTGTGACCGCTATAGCGGACGCAGGGCCTGACAAGTCGGTGGATAGGGTTGGTGGCATGACGGACGCCGAGGCCCTGGACGACCTGCCCGAGCAGATGCGGGTGCGCCACGAGAAGCGCGAGCGGCTGATCGAGTCCGGCCGCGACGCCTACCCGGTCACCGTGGACCGCACGCACACCCTTGCGGAGATCCGCGCGCAGTACGACGGCCCCCTGGAGCGCGGTGAGCTCGAGCCGGACACCCGCACCGGGCAGCAGGTCGCCGTCGCCGGGCGGGTGATCTTCCTGCGCAACACCGGCAAGCTCTGCTTCGTGCGGCTGCGCGAGGGCGACGGCACCGAGCTGCAGGTGATGCTCTCGCTGGCCGACCTGGGCGAGGAGTCGCTGGCCGACTTCAAGGCGACCGTCGACCTCGGCGACCTGCTCGCGGTGCGCGGCGAGGTGATCACGAGCCGGCGCGGTGAGCTCTCGGTGCAGGCGACAGAGTGGTCGATGGCCGCCAAGACGCTGCGCCCGCTGCCCAACGAGCACAAGCCGCTCTCGGAGGAGGCGCGGGTCCGGCTCCGCTACGTCGACATGATCCTGCGCCCGGAGCCCCGGGAGATGGTGCGCACCAAGGCGGCGGTGCTGAAGTCGCTGCGCAGCACGCTGGACGAGCGCGGGTTCATCGAGGTGGAGACCCCGATCCTCCAGCTCACCAACGGCGGCGCCGCGGCCCGCCCGTTCCGCACTCACCTGAACGCGCTGGACCAGGAGATGCTGCTCCGGATCGCGCTCGAGCTGGACCTGAAGAAGGCGATGATCGGCGGCGTCGACCGGGTCTACGAGATCGG
>DATFGA010000161.1:0-2327 GCA_035249775.1 Nocardioidaceae bacterium
GACCGGGTGCTGAGCAGCAGGACCACGCTGCCCAGAACGGCTGCGAGCACAGACGCTCCGAGCACGCCGACCTTGGCGTCGGCGACCAGCTGCTCGTTGCCCGGGAACGACAGTCCGGTGATGAACAGCGACACGGTGAAGCCGATCCCGCCGACGACGCCCAGCCCGGCCATCATCGGCCAGCTGGTCCGGTCCGGCAGGCGGCCGAGCCGGGCCTTGATCGCAAGCCAGGACGCGGCGGTGATCCCGACGACCTTGCCGACCAGCAGGCCGACCGCGATGCCGAGGGTGACCTCGGACTCGAGCGCGTCTCCGAGCACACCGCCGCCAAGGTCGATCCCGGCGTTGGCCAGCGCGAAGATCGGCAGCACGACGTAGCTGCTGAAGGGGTGCAGCCGGTTCTGCAGCCGGGCGACCGTCGGCACCGACTCGCGGAGCAGGAACCGTAGCCGGTCCAGCTCCTCGACCGAGAAGTGGTGGTCGGCGAGGGCGCGGCTCGCGTAGCGGCGAGCGATGCTCTCCCGCAGCAGCGGCCGGGCCGGCGCCAGCATCCCGAGGACGACTCCGGCAATCGTGGCGTGCACCCCGGACTGGTAGGTGGCGAACCAGGCGAACACGCCGACCACGACATAGACCGGCATCGACCACACGCGGAGCCGACGCAGCACCATCACCGTCACGAACGCCAACCCGGCGAGGGCGAGCCAGACGAAGGACAGGTCAGCGGTGTAGAAGATCGCGATCACCGCGATCGCGCCGATGTCGTCGACGATCGCCAACGTGAGCAGGAAGATCCTGGCCGGTGCCGGGATACGGCGGCCCAGCAGGCCGAGCACACCCACGGCGAACGCGATGTCGGTGGCCATCGGGATCCCCCAGCCGGAGGCACCTTCGCCCTGCCCCGCGATCAGGTAGTAGAGCAGCGCCGGCACCGCCATCCCGCCGAAGGCGGCGATGATCGGCACGGAGGCCGCCTTGCGGTCGCGCAGGTAGCCGGCGACGAACTCGTACTTGATCTCGAGGCCGACCACGAAGAAGAAGATCACCATCAGCGCGTCGTTGACCCAGTGCTGCAGGTCCTCGGCCATCTCGAAGGAGCCGACCGTGATCTCGAGCCGGGTGTGCCACAGGGCGTCGTAGGAGTCGGCCCAGGCCGAGTTCGCCCAGACCATGGCGACAACCGCGGCCAGCAGGAGCAGGACACCGCCGGCGGCCTCCACCCGCAGGAACTCCGCGACCGGGCGGCCAACGTAGCGGGCCAGGGGCCGGTCGCTGTCGATGAAGACCGGGCCGTCGCGCCAGACGTCGTCCGGCTCTCGTCGACCGAGTCGCATCGCGCGTCCCCTTCGTGTGTGTGCGAGGGACGCCGGTCAGGCGGCCTCGGGCTCGATCGGCGTGGTCGTGCTCGATGCTGTGACGGGGCCCTGTTCGGCGTAGACCTCCGCACCGGCGTCGATGCCCGCCTCGGCGGCCGCAACCGTGAACGTCTGCGGCCCGATCATCGGACTCACCAGACGGTAGCGGAACGTCCGTCCGACCAGACCGGGGCCTGACCTGCGGACCAGCTCGCCCATCATCAGGGCCTGGAGCGGACCGTGCACGACAAGGTCGGCGTAGCCCTCTTCGCGCACCCAGTTGTGGTCGTAGTGGATCCGGTGGGCGTTGTAGGTCAACGCCGAGAACCGGAACAACAGCGCCTCGTCGACGGTCAGCGTCAGCCGCGGCTCCCTGCCCAGCGGCGGGCCGGTGCCCGCATCGGGGCTGGCCGGCAGCACGGTGGAGTCAGCGCTGCGGTAGACGATGTCGTTCTCGTCCACGATCAGGGTCCGGCCGTCCTGGGTGTACTCGTTGCGGACCGAGACGAAGGTGAGCGGGCCTGTCCGGCCCTGCTTCTCCCTGGTGTCGGTGACCCGGGTGGTCCGGGTGGCGGGTTGCCCGAAGAGCAGCTCGCCGTACGTCGTGACCGTGCCGCCGGCGAACATGCGCTTGCGACCGGGACCCGGTGGCGCCGGGATGCCGAAGGTGGGATGGCCGTCGGGACCGAGGTCGGCGTGGGGGCGACGCTCGAGCAGGTAGGTCCAGTGCCACAGCGGCGGCAGCGCACGCTCGGGGATGTCGGTGCCGAGCAGGTTGGCGAGGGCCTCGGCCTGCTCGCGGCCGACCACCTCCGTGCGCACGACCTGCTCCACGGACTCGTTCATCCGGCCTCCTCGGCTCGGGACACGATTGCCTCTGCCCGTGCGATCACCGGGGCGTCGACCATCTCGCCGTCCAGCCGGACCGCCCCTCCGTTGCGGCTCTCGAGAACCCGTCGGGCCCAGGCGACC
>DATFGA010000162.1:0-10567 GCA_035249775.1 Nocardioidaceae bacterium
CGCGGTGGCCGGGTACGCCGTACGCATGCTCGACGTCCTCGCCGTCCTGGCCGGGCTCACCCTGGTGGTCCTGGTCTTCGTCGACGCGTTCGCCACCACCCTGCTCGTTGCCGTCGGCGCCGGCCCGTTCACACGCCGCCTGCTGGGGGCGATCTGGCGGCTGCTGCTGCGCTTCCACACCCAGGACAAACCGTCGTTCCTGCTCACCGGGATCGGAACCTCTCTCCTCATCACGACGGTGCTGACCTGGGTGCTGGTGCTGTGGGCCGGTTGGACGCTCGTGTTCCTGGGGTCCGGAGAGGTCGTCCACTCGCAGACCCGCGCCCCGGCGAGCCCGGCCGATGTCGCCTACTTCACCGGCTTCACGATCTTCACCCTCGGTGTCGGTGACTTCGTGGCCGACACCTCGGGCTGGCGGCTGGTCACCGCGGCCGCCAGCTTCAGCGGGCTGTCGCTGGTCACCCTGGCGATCACCTACCTGATCTCGGTGGTGTCCGCCGTCGTGGCCCGCCGGTCCCTGGCGATCCACGTCTACGCGCTGGGCGGGTCCGCGGCCGACATCATCCAGCGCGGCTGGACCGGAGACCGGTTCAGCGTGGCGTTCACCCAGCAGCTGGTCAACATCACCAGCGAGGTGGCCAAGACGGCCGAGCAGCATCTGGCCTATCCCGCCCTGCACTACTTCCACACCCCGCAGCGGCACATGTCCGCGCCGAGCGCGATCGCCGCTCTCGACGACGCGCTGCTGATGCTCAGCGAGGGCGTCGCGGGGCAGGCGCGGCCCGACGAGAGTACGACGCACCCGCTCCGGAACGTGATCGAACGGTTCCTCACCACCGCCTCGGTGACGGCAGCCATCCCGGACGTTGCGGCACCGCGCGTGCCGACGCTCACTCCACTGGTCGACGCCGGCATCCCGGTGGTCGCCGCGGACCTGTTCGAGGACGCGGTCAAGCGCGAGAGCGACCGGCGTACGAGCCTGCGTGGACTCGTCAACAGCGACGGCTGGTCCTGGCCGCAGCAGGGCGGCTCGGTGTAGAAGCGCTTCACCCGGGTACGTGCCCGGTGCGTCCGGAAAACGGACGCGGCCGACCACGTGAGACGGAGGGCAGATGGCGAGCTCACTGAGCGTCCGCGACATGGATGACATCGGGTTCCAACGCAAGGAGTGGGCCGTCGAGCGCGTCGGCTGGGTCCTCATGGCGGCGTTCCTGATCGCGGCACTGGCCGGCCTGTTCAGCATCGGACCGGTCAGCGAGACCACGGCCACAGCACCCGACGACACCATCAGCGTGGAGTACGACCGGTTCATCCGCCACGTTGGCAGCACCACGATGACCATCGCCGTGGACGACTCCACGGTGCAGAACCAGAAGGTCACGGTGTTCATCTCCCGAGAGCTGGCCGACGGCTGGCGGATCGAGGGGATCAGCCCGGCACCGAGCACGGAGAGCAGCAGCCGCGCCGGGTTGATCTACGAGTTCGACGTGCTCGGTGAGACGGCACCCGTGATCGAGATCCTGTACCGCGGCGGCGGCATCGGGCTGCGCGACGGCATCATCCGCGCCGGCGAGGGCGCCGGTGTCGACCTGTGGCAGCTCACCTACCCGTGACCGAGAGGAGATGACCCATGGACGCCGTGCTCAGAGCCCTGGCCATGTGGGTGGTGCTGATGCTGCTCTTCCGGCTCACCGGAAAGCGATCGCTGTCCCAAGCCACCACCTTTGACTTCATCCTGCTTCTCGTCGTCGGCGAGGCGACCCAGCAGGCACTGCTGGGCGAAGACTTCTCGATGACAATGGCCGCCATCGTGATCACCACGCTGATCGTCCTGGACCGCCTTGCCGACTACCTCGGCTACCGCTTCCCACGTCTCGACAAGCTGATGGAGAGCGTCGCCGTGATCCTGGTCGACGACGGCAAGGTCCTGAAGGACCGGATGGCCAAGGCTCATATCAACGAGGAGGAGATCCTCACCTCGGCCCGCCAGGCACACGGCCTGGAGAGCATGGACCAGGTGAAGTACGCCGTCCTCGAGAAGTCCGGCGGAATCACGATCGTGCCGCGCGAGTAGCGCAGCCGCCGTGAGCGGGATCACCCGCGTGGGCGCACGCGGGTGTTGTCCGGGTCGAACACCGGTCGCAGGCTGACCGCCACCGGGAAGATCTCGCCGCCCACGTTCACCTCGTAGTCACCCGAGCCGACCCAGTCCCGGGACACGGCCTCGGAGGCAGGGTCCTGGACGTAGGCCAGACCGACGCAGGCGCCCACCGCCTCTCCCCAGGCGGCGCTGGTGACCTGTCCCACCGGCCGGCCGTCGCGCAGCACCAGCTCTCCACCCCACAGCATCGCGGCCGGATCGGACACGGCGAACGAGACCAGGCGGCGACGCGGCCCGGCTCCCTTGGCCTTCTCGAGGGCCTCCCGGCCGAGGAAGGCGATATCGGTCTTCAGCTTGCAGGCGAAGGTCAGGCCGGCCTCGACCGGGCCGTAGTCCGGCGTCAGCTCGCGACCGAAGGCGCGGTAGCCCTTCTCGAGCCGCATCGACTCGATCGCGTAGTAGCCCGCCTGGACCAGACCGAGTGGCTCCCCCTCACGCATCAGCTCCTCGTAGACGCCGACCGCGAACTCCACCGGCACGTACAGCTCCCACCCGAGCTCGCCGACGTAGGTGATCCTGGTCGCGCGCACGGTGGAGTAGCCCAGCCGCACGAGCCGGCTGGTCCCGAACGGGAACGCGTCGTCGTCGAAGCGGTCGTCGGACAGCCGGGTCAGCAGCTCGCGGGAGCGTGGCCCCATCACCCCGAGGACGGCGTACGACGAGCTCACGTCCACGACCTTCGTGTCGGCGCCGTCGGGGATGTTGCGGGTGATCCAGTCGATGTCGCGCTCGGTGGTCGCGGCACTGCTGACCAGGAGGAACTCCTCGGGCCCGGTGCGGGTGACGGTCAGGTCGGACTCGTAGGTGCCGCGGTCGTTGAGCAGCCCGGTGTAGACCGAACGACCCACCGGGACCGCGACGTCGTTGGTGCAGATCCACTGCAGCGAGGACTCGGCGTCGCGACCCAGCACGAGGTACTTGGAGAACGACGTCTGGTCGAACAGTCCCACGGCGGCACGGGTGGCGGCCTGCTCGGTGGCCGACCAGGGCAACCAGCTCGGCTTGCCCCACGTGTAATCGATCGCCGGGTCCTCGCCCGCGGGAGCGAAGTAGTTCGCGCGCTCCCAGCCCATCCGGCTCCCGAAGCTTGCGTTGGCCCGCTCGAGCAGGTGGTGGACCGGCGAGCGGCGGAACGGGCGAGCGGTCTCCAGCTCCCGGTTCGGCCACGGCACCGCGTAGTGGAGTCCGAGGATCTCCGCGACCCGGTCGCGCAACCACCGGTTGTTGCCGTTGAACCGCGCGAAGCGCCGGATGTCGACCGCGACCAGGTCCGCGGTGGGCCGTCCCTCGACGATCCACTCGGCCAGTGCCCGGCCCGCTCCTCCCGCGGTGGCGATCCCCACCGAGTTGAAGCCTGCGCCGACGAAGAAGCCGCGCACCGTCGGCGCCTCGCCGAGCACGAACTGGTTGTCCGGCGTGAAGCTCTCCGGGCCGTTGTAGAACTTCCGGATCCCGGTCTCGTGCAGGGCCGGGATCCGCAGGAGCGCGTTGTCCATCAGCACCGAGAAGTGCTCCCAGTCCTCCTCGAGCAGGGAGAACTCGAACGGGTAGGGGATCTCGTCCGGGGAGACCCACGGCTTGGCCTCCGGCTCGAACCCGCCGACGACCAGGCCGCCGACCTCCTCCTTGAAGTAGGTGTAGCCGTCGGGGTCGCGGAGGATCGGCAGCTCCGGGTGCACGCCGTCGATCTGGTCGGTGACCACGTAGAAGTGCTCGGCCGAGTGCAACGGCACCGTGACCCCGACCAGCTCCGCGATCTGCTTGGCCCACTGCCCGGCACAGTTGACCACGACCTCGGCCTCGACATCGCCCTTGTCGGTGCGCACTCCGGTGACCGCACCGTTCTCGGTGAGTACGTCGAGCACGCGGACTCGTTCCACGACGGTCGCACCACCGGACCTGGCACCCTTCGCCAGCGCCATGGTCAGGTCGGTCGGGTTCGCCTTCCCGTCGCCGGGCAGCCAGATCGCTCCGACCAGGTCCTCCACCTGCATCACCGGGTACCGGTCCCGCGCCTGGGCCGGTGTGAGCAGCTCGCACTCGAGGTCGAACGCCTCAGCGGTCGCTGCCGTCCGACGCAGCTGGGTCATCCGGTCCTCGGTGCGGGCCACCGTGACACCGCCGCACCGCTTGAAGCCCGCGCTCAGTCCGGTCTCGTGCTCGAGTCGGGCGTAGAGCTCCGTCGAGTACTGCACCAGCCGGGTGCCGCTCTCGGTTGCTCGCAGCTGCCCGACCAGCCCGGCCGCGTGCCAGGTGGTGCCGCACGACAGCGTGCCCTGCTCGACCACGAGCACGTCGGTCCAGCCGAGCCGGGTTAGGTGGTAGGCCACGCTCGCGCCGATCACGCCACCGCCGATGATCACCACGCGGGCCCGGTCGGGCAGCTCAGTCGACACGCTGCACCTCGTCGAGGAGTCGGGGGAAGTCGACGCTGGTGAACCCGAGGACCGCCTTCTCGTAACGCTCGGTGCACCAGCCGGTGAAGTCGAAGTCCAACGGGCTGGTGGCTGCCTGGATCGCTCCCCACAGCGACCAGCCGTACTGCGACACCAGCGCCTGGAGCCGGGTGCGGGCGATCTTGTTCCGCAACGGCCGGCCGTAGTAGCCGGTGACCAGCTCCTCGAGCTGGTCACCGTCGAGGTCGCACTCGGTGCTGATGTTGCCGAGCTCGAAGCAGGTGTCGTTGTTGCCGGAGTACTCGTAGTCGATCAGCCACAGCTTCCGACCGTCGTCGACGAAGTTGCCGGCCAGCAGGTCGTTGTTGCAGGGGACCGTGGGTTCGACACGGGCGGCCAGCGCTTCCCGCACCAGGTGGAACGGTTCGTCGTACGACTCGTAGCCCGCGGGCAGCGTGAAGCCGTGCGCGCGGACGATCTCCAGGTAGCCACGCTGCCGCGCGAACATGTCGAAGTCGTTGACGAACCGCGGACCGGAGTGGAGGGCCCGGCAGGCGTGCGCGACCCGTTCGATCACACCCGGTCCGGCGAAGCTGCTGTTGTCGTAGGTGACCCCGTCGATGAAGCCGATCACCATCAGCTCGAGGTCGGAGCGGAAGTCGACGACCGGCGCTCCGACGCCCGACGCGGCCGCCGCCCTGGTGTTCAGGTGCTCGGCGTCCCGGTCGATCCCGAGCAGCGCGGCGTCACCGTGGAAGCAGCGAGCAACGAACGCGCCGTCGGGTGTGGTGATCTTCAGGTTGACGTTGGTCAGGCCGCCGGAGAGCCGCTCGATGCTCCGCGGCCGGCCCGCGAGCACGGGCACCTGGTCGAGCCGCTCCTCGAGCAGCGCCAGGTCCAGGGTGTGCACCATGCCTCACCTCCCGCCTCTTCGGCACCCTAACCAACCGTCGCCTAAAAGGTCTAGACGCAAAGACGGGCTCAGCCCCGTCGCTGGGTGATCCCGGTGGTGAGCCCGATCCTGGTCCGGTCCGCGCGGTACCGGTCCAGGGCGTGCTCGATCGGCTTTCCCGTGTCCGTGCAGGCGGTCCGGGTGACCAGCATCAGTGCCGACCCGGCAGCGATGTCGAGCAGCGCTGCCTCGTCCTTCGTCGCAACCACCGGCTCGAGAAACTCCTGCGCGGTGCACGGGACCAGGCCGTAGTCGCGACGCATCAGCGTGTACAGCGACCCGGTCAGCCGGTGGTCGAGGAGCCCCGGGAAGTCGCGGGCCGGCAGGTAGGTCTCCTCGAGGGCGAGCGGCTCGCGGTTGGCGGAGCGCACCCGCACCACCTCGTAGGCCTGCGCCCCGCGTGGCAGGTGCAACGCCGTGACGACTTCGCGTGAGGGCGTGACCAGCTGCGAACGGACCACCCGCGCACCCGCCCGCACGTGCGCCCGCCGCATCTGCTCGGTGAAGCCGGGCAGCCCCGTCAGGTCGACCTCGATGCGCCGCCGGGTCACGAACGTGCCGCCGGACCGGCCACGTCTTCTCTCCAGCAGCCCCTGCGCCTCGAGCGCACCGAGCGCCTGGCGAAGTGTCATCCGGCTGACCCCCATCGACGCGGCCAGGTCCGCCTCGGGCGGCAGCTTGTCGCCGACCGTGAGCCGTCCGCCGGTGATCATCCGCGTCAGCCACTGCTCGATCCGGGCGTGTGAGGGTACGTCGCTGGTCGCGGCCAGGTCCGGCAGGGACCCGAACACGGCGTCGTCGACGGTCAACACCTTCACGCGCCCCGACCTTACGCGGAGCCGTTCTGCCGGGGCGGCCCGCTCAGTCGTCGAACGCCTCGACGACCGCCGTGTCGATGGTGTGCTTCGGGCCCTTGAACCAGTGCCGGGCCGAGAGCTGCCACCAGATCGCGAGCACGATCAGCGAGCCGACGGTGAGCACCGGTGCGTAGTTGACGTTCTTCCACGCGAAGTCCTCGTGCCCGGGGATCGCGCCCGGCGTGAACGGCATGATGAAGTAGACCGAGATGATCAGGATCTCGGCGACCGCCACCAGGTTCATCCACTTGTACTTCTTGCCCAGCGTCCACGAGCCCGGCTCGAAGGAGTCACCCTGCTTCCAGCGCAGCCAGATCGGGATCGCGAACGAGAGGTAGAGACCGATCACCGCGACGGAGGTGACCGCGTAGAAGGCCACCGGGATGCCGCCCACACCGAGCAGCGCCGGCAGCGTGATGATCGCGCCGATCACCGCGACGAACATCACCGCGTTCGCCGGCACCTTGCTCCTGGAGACCTTCGACCACAGGCGCGAGCCGGGGATGGCGCCGTCACGGCTGAACGCGAAGGTCATCCGGGACGCGCTGGTCAGGCAGGCCACCGTGCAGAAGAACTGGCCCGCCGCCGAGATCAGCAGGATCGTCACGTGCCAGCCCTGGGGCAGCGCCTGGCCGAAGATCACGTCGACCGCACCGCCGCCCTCGGTGACACCGGCCGGGTCCTGGACCGCGAACAGGAAGCTGAGCAGGATGATCCAGCCGCCGACGGCGGAGTAGAAGATCGAGCGCCAGATTCCCTTGGCGGCACCCTCGGATGCCGCCTCGGTCTCCTCCGACAGGT
Organism: Nocardioidaceae bacterium; assembly: GCA_035249775.1. Lineage (GTDB taxonomy): Bacteria > Actinomycetota > Actinomycetes > Propionibacteriales > Nocardioidaceae > Nocardioides_C. The sequence goes on from DATFGA010000162.1 coordinate 7,168, forward strand.
GCGCCGAGGCGTCGAAGCCGGTGATCGTGTACTGCGTGAGCAGGAACCCGAGCGGCAGCACGAGGAACCAGTACTTCGCGTCGTCGTACCCGGAGTTGTTGATCCGCTCGGTGAACACGAAGCTCATGCTCTGGTGCTGGTCGGGGATGAGCCACAGGATCGCGACGACGATCGCCGCGCCGGCGACGTGCCACCAGACCGAGATGTTGTTCAGGATCGCCATGAGGTGGCCGCTGAAGATGTTGAGCACCGCGGCGATGGCGAGGATCGCGACGAACAGCAGGTAGACCCGGGTCAGTGAGTAGCCCTCGGCCCAGCCCGAGCTCCAGGTGCTCAGGGTGAGGTCGAAGAAGGTCGCGCAGCCGTAGGCCACCGACGCGGTCACCGCCAGCAGGCCGATCAGGTTCAGCCAGCCGGTGAAGAAGCCGGCCCGGGCGCCGCCCATCTTGGCGGCCCACCAGTAGATGCCGCCCGAGGTCGGGTACGCCGAGACCAGCTCGGACATCGTGAACCCGACGATCAGGATGAACACGGAGATGATCGGCCAGCCCCACGAGATCGCGACCGGACCACCGTTGTTCCACGCCTGCCCGAAGGTGGTGAAGCAGCCGGCGAGGATCGAGATGATCGAGAACGAGATCGCGAAGTTGGAGAACCCGGACCAGGACCGGTTCAGCTCCTGCTTGTAGCCCAGCTCTGCGAGCCTGCGCTCGTCCGCTGACAGATGGGACAGATCGGCCATGGGAACTCCCGTGTAGGGCGGCAAGGTTGGCCGATGCTAGCGCGGGGCCGAAGATAGCGTCTAGACCTTATAAAGCAAAAAGGTTTGAAGTCCGACCATTGACAGTCGCCAACCTCCGTACCCAGACTGTCCCGCGTGACGGCCCTCGTGAAGGATGAGTTGACCGAGGCTGTTCTGCGTCCGGTGCGGGGCCATCACGCCTTCGAGGCATGCGTGGAACAGCTCGGCACGGCGATCCGGCTCGGTGTCTACGCACACGGCAGCAGCCTCCCCCCGGAGCGCGAGCTGGCCGAACGGCTGGACGTCTCCCGCGCGACCCTGCGCGAGGCGATCGCCGCGCTGCGCGCCGCTCACCTGGTCGAGACCAGGCGGGGGCGAGGCGGCGGGACGGTCGTCAGCCACCGCCCCTCCGCGCCGGCGCACGGCACTCCACCGGACCTGGGTCCGCGCCGGATGCAGCTGCTCGACACCCTGGTCTTCCGCCGCGTGGTCGAACCCGGCGGATGCCACATCGCTGCCGGGCGCAGCCTGAGCGAGGCCCAGCGCCGGCTGCTCGACGAGGCCCACGACGCCGTCGCCAACGCCACCGACCCGGCCACCCACCGACAGGCCGACTCCCGGTTCCACCTGGCGATCGCCATGGTCACCGAGTCCGCCCAGGTGCTCCAGGCGGTGACCGCGGTCCAGGCGGACCTGCACGACATGCTCAACGCGATACCGGTGCTCGAGGTCAACATCGAGCACTCGAACAAGCAGCACCGCAGCATCGTGGACGCGATCGCCGCAGGTGACGCTACGAAGGCTCGCCGGGTGATGGAGAGCCACTGCGACGACACGGCCGCCCTGCTCCGCGGGCTGCTGGGCTAGGCCGGACTGATGAAAGGACCGCGATGAGCGCTGGAACACGGAACGAGCGCCTGCTCACCCTCGACGGGCTCAAGCAGAAGATCCGCGACGGTGACATCGACACCGTGATCGTCGCCTTCACCGACATGCAGGGACGGTTGCAGGGCAAGCGCCTGCACGCGCAGTACTTCGTCGACGTCGCGGTGGAGCACGGCACCGAGGGCTGCAACTACCTGCTCGGCGTCGACGTCGACATGAACACCGTCGCCGGCTACGCGATGACCTCGTGGGACAAGGGCTACGGGGACATGGAGTTCGCTCCGGACTTCGACACGATCCGGCTCCTCCCCCACCTGCCCGCGACGGCGATGGTCCAGTGCGACCTGATGTGGATGGACCACCGCCCGGTCGAGCCCTCGCCCCGCCAGATCCTGCGCCACCAGCTCGAGCAGGCCGCCGAGATGGGCTACGTCGCGCTGGCCGGCACCGAGCTGGAGTTCATCGTTTTCGACGACTCCTTCGAGGAGGCCTGGAGCGCCGGCTACCGGGACCTCACCCCGGCGAACCAGTACAACGTCGACTACTCGATCCTCGGCACGTCGCGGGTCGAACCACTGCTGCGGGACATCCGGAACACCATGTATGCGGCGGGGATGACCGTGGAGGGCGCCAAGGGAGAGTGCAACCTGGGGCAGCACGAGATCGGGTTCCTCTACGACGACGCGCTGACCACGGCCGACAACCACGCGGTCTACAAGACGGCGGCCAAGGAGATCGCGTCCCAGCACGGCAAGTCACTGACGTTCATGGCCAAGTTCAACGAGCGTGAGGGCAGCTCCTGTCACATCCACCTGTCCCTGCGCGGCGCCGACGACAGCATCGTGTTCTGGGACGACCGGGACGGCAGCAGGACCCCGCTCTACGACCAGTTCGTGGCCGGCGTGCTGGCCACGATGGCCGACTTCACGCTGCTCTACGCACCGAACATCAACTCCTACAAGCGGTTCGCCGACGGCTCCTTCGCACCGACCACCATCGGATGGGGCACCGACAACCGCACCTGCGCGGTCCGCCTCGTCGGCAAGGGAGCCGGTGCCCGGATGGAGAACCGGATCCCCGGCGGCGACGTCAACCCGTACCTCGCGCTCGCCGCGATGCTCGCCGGCGGCCTGCACGGCATCGAGCAGGAGCTCGAGCTCGAGCCCGAGCTGATCGGCAACGCCTACGTGTCGGACAAGCCGCGGGTGCCGCACACGCTCCGGGATGCCCGGGACGCGTTCGCGAGCTCGGCCATCGCCCGCAAGGCCCTCGGCGACGAGGTCGTCTCCCACTACACCAACATGGCCGACGTGGAGCTGGCCGCGTTCGACGCGGCGGTCACCGACTGGGAGCTGCGCCGCGGCTTCGAAAGGATGTGAGGATTCCTCGATGAGCACCTACACCGTGATCAACCCGTCCACCGCGGAGCCGGTGACCGAGGTCGCGCTGGCCACGGTCGAGCAGACCGACGCGTTGATCGAGCGTGCCCAGGAGGCCTTCCCCGCGTGGCGCGACCTGGCACCGGGCGCGCGGGCCACCCTGCTGCGCCGGTTCGCGGCGGTTGTCGACGACCACATCGACGAGCTCGCCGAGCTCGAGGTCCGCAACGCCGGACACACCTGGAGCAACGCGACCTGGGAGGCGGGCAACGTCCGCGACGTCCTCAACTACTACTCCGCGGCGCCGGAGCGCCTGTTCGGGCGGCAGATCCCGGTGGCCGGTGGGGTCAACCTCACCTTCCACGAACCGCTCGGGGTCGTCGGCGTGATCGTG
>DATFGA010000163.1:0-8855 GCA_035249775.1 Nocardioidaceae bacterium
TTCGGTGTCTGGGTCGGTGCTCGGTCGATGCGCGCCGCCGACTGAGCTCCGGCCGGCGCTTGCCGGTTCAGTACCTGCTGACTGACTTTGGTGCTCAGCGCACACGCTAGAGAGGAGCGTTTTTCGGCCTGGAGAGCCGCAGATGCTCCTTTCTTCATGGGGTCGTGGCGGCCTCAGCGCGGGTGCGCGTGAACGTAGCCGGCGATGAGCTCGGCGACCTTGGCCGGATGTGACCGGGTGACCCAGTGCCCGGCGTCGATCCGGACCACCGTCAGGTCGCTGCAGGCCTGGTCGAGGTCGTCCACCATCACGTCGGTCACGAACTTGTCACCCGTCGGCACGATCACCTGCACCGGGACATCGGTTCGCAGCTGACCAGGCCGACTCATCCGGCGCAGCATGTTCGCGCGGTAGAGGTTCAGCCCGTTGACCGCGTTCTGCCCGACGCGCCGCCCGAGCCTACGCATCACGATCTCGGGCAGCACCGGCACGTGAAAGGCGTAGACGTACCAGGAGTGCACCGCCTGGTTGAGCATCCGCAACCGCCGTCCGCCGTGGTGTCTGGACAGGTGTGCGACGTGGTCAAGCGAAGGTCCGCTGATCGAGGTGAACGAGGCGACCCGTCCCTGGAGCCGGGCATCGACCCGCTCGGCTGCGACCACGTCCCACAGCTGCACCGACCCCCAGTCGTGCCCGACCAGGTGGAACGGCTCGCCGTCGGGGACCGTGGCGCCGACCACGGCGATCAGGTCCTCCACCAGCAGCTCGGTGCGATAGCCGTCCCGGCTCAGCGGTACGTCGGATGCGCCCGCCCCGCGCACGTCGTAGGTGACGACGTGGATCCCTGAGTCCTCCAGGTGCCCCACCACCCGGTCCCACATGTCCTGCTGGTCGGGGTATCCGTGCACCAGGACGACGTGGGGACTGCCGGCGTCGGCGGAGTGCTCACGAACGGCCAGGCTGAGCCCGACCGATGGGACACGGCGTTCCGAGACGGTGCTGGGCATGTGACCGACCCTACGTGGTCCGGACAGGCGTCGCGGGTCTAGTGTCGGGCGTGCAAACGGCCCCGCACGGTCGAGGGCCGGGAGAACCGGATAGGACGGGCAAAACCTGTGGACCTGATGGAGTACCAAGCGAAGGAGCTCTTCGCGAAGCATGATGTGCCGGTCACGCTCGGCACCGTCGTCGAGAAGGCCGAGGACGCCTCCGCCGCTGCCGAGGCGCTGGGCGGTCGGGTCGTCGTCAAGGCGCAGGTCAAGATCGGTGGCCGCGGCAAGGCCGGCGGCGTGAAGCTCGCCGAGAACCCCGACGAGGCCGTGGCACGAGCGAACGACATCCTCGGCATGGACATCAAGGGCCACACGGTCCACCGGGTCCTGCTCGCGCCGACCGCCGACATCGCGGAGGAGTACTACTTCTCCTTCCTCGTGGACCGGGCCAACCGCAACTACCTCTGCATCGCGAGCATCGAGGGCGGTGTGGAGATCGAGGAGGTCGCCCGCACCAATCCCGACGCCGTCGCGAAGGTCGCCATCGACCCGCTGACCGGCGTAGACGACGCCAAGGCCGCCGAGATCGTGTCCGCCACCCGCTTCCCGGCCGAGGTCGCCGACGAGGCCAAGGACATCGTCAAGAAGCTGTGGGACGTCTTCATCAAGGAAGACGCCTCGCTGGTCGAGGTCAACCCGCTGGTCCGGCTCGGCGATGGTCACCTCGAGGCCCTCGACGGCAAGGTCACCCTCGACGAGAACGCCGAGTTCCGGCACGAGGACCACGCGAAGTTCGAGGACAAGGCCGCTGCTGACCCGCTCGAGCAGCAGGCCAAGGAGAAGGGCCTCAACTACGTCAAGCTCGACGGCTCGGTCGGCATCATCGGCAACGGGGCGGGCCTGGTCATGTCCACCCTCGACGTGGTCGCCTACGCCGGCGAGGCGCACAGCGGCGTCAAGCCCGCCAACTTCCTCGACATCGGCGGCGGCGCCTCCGCCGAGGTGATGGCCAACGGCCTGCACATCATCCTCGGCGACGCGCAGGTGAAGAGCGTGTTCGTGAACGTGTTCGGCGGCATCACCGCCTGTGACGCGGTGGCCAACGGCATCGTGCACGCGCTCGAGCTGCTCGGCGATGAGGCGAACAAGCCGCTCGTCGTACGACTCGACGGCAACAACGTCGAGGAGGGCAGGCGCATTCTCAACGATGCCAACCACCCGCTGGTGACCCTGGCCGAGACGATGGACGGTGGCGCGGACCGTGCCGCCGAGCTCGCCGCCCAGTAACAACGGAGCAGAGGATTCTTCAGACCCATGGCAATTTTTCTCAATGAGAGCAGCAAGGTCATCGTCCAGGGGATGACCGGCTCGGAGGGCAAGAAGCACACGCAGCGGATGCTCACCTCCGGGACCAACATCGTGGGCGGTGTGAACCCGAAGAAGGCCGGCCAGAGCGTCGACTTCGATGGTGGCTCCGTCCCCGTCTTCGGCAGCGTCCAGGAGGCGATGGACGCAACAGGTGCCGACGTGTCGGTCGTCTTCGTCCCGCCGGCGGGCACCAAGGGAGCGGTCATCGAGGCGGTCGACGCCGGGATGCCGCTGGTCGTGGTGATCACCGAGGGGGTGCCGGTGCACGACACCGCGGAGCTCTTCTCCTACGCACAGGCGAAGGGCACCACCCGGGTGATCGGCCCCAACTGCCCGGGCCTGATCAGCCCCGGGAAGTCCAACGCCGGCATCATCCCGGCCGACATCACCAAGGGCGGCCGGGTCGGCCTGGTGTCGAAGTCGGGCACCCTCACCTACCAGATGATGTACGAGCTGCGGGACTTCGGCTTCTCCTCGGCCGTCGGGATCGGCGGTGACCCGATCATCGGCACCACGCACATCGACTGCCTCCAGGCGTTCCAGGACGACCCGGAGACCGACGCGATCGTGATGATCGGTGAGATCGGCGGGGACGCCGAGGAGCGCGCCGCGGCGTACATCAAGGACAACGTGACCAAGCCGGTGGTCGGCTACGTCGCAGGGTTCACCGCTCCGGAGGGCAAGACGATGGGCCACGCCGGCGCGATCGTCTCCGGCTCCTCCGGCACGGCCCAGGCCAAGAAGGAAGCGCTCGAGGCCGTCGGCGTGAAGGTCGGCAAGACCCCCTCCGAGACCGCGCAGCTGATGCGGGACATCCTGCAGAACCTCTGACCCCGCGGACGAGCTAGCGGGGCGTCATCCAGACCGGATGACGTCCCGCTTCTCGTCTAGGCGCGTCCGGCGTCGACCACGACCTGGAACGTTTCCTTCATCGCGTCCTCGAGCCCTTCCGGCTCCAGCGGACCGCCGAGCCGGGCGAACGAGACCAGGACCACCCGCTCCCCGACCAAGGCAGCGCCCTGGCGGTCGAACCAGACCGCGTCGCACTCCTGGCAGACCTCAGGGGCGAGGAAGTGGACGTTGCGCCACATCCCCTCGCCGCCCTCGACCTCCGGCAGGACCGGCTTCTCCCCGTTGAACGCGAGCGGGCGGCTGTCGTCGACGCGGCTCTTGCAGCTCTCCACCCAGCCGAGGACCGTCTGGTACGCCGTCGCGGCCGACTCCTCGTCTTCGAAGGCCAGCACGGCGGTGTTCACCATCGCGGTCGGGTAGTCCTGCTCCTGCGCGACGGTGCTGCCGGCCCGGAACTCCCGGTAGACCATCTCGTCGGCCCCAAGCACATCCAGCCACTCGGCCTGGCAGCTCAGCGTCGGTACCGGCTGCGGCTCCACGGCCTCCCAAGCACCCACGAACTCGCTCTCCACGGGCGGCAGCCGGTCCGCGGTGACGAGGTCGTCCTCGCTGAGGACGGGCTCCGACGCCTCGTCGGTCGAGCCCTCTCCGGCACAGGGGTCGGCTGCAAAGACGCACATCCGGTCGATGATGCCGGCGGCGACAGCGCGCTGCTCCCGGTCCACCCGCGCTGAGTTGTCCGGCGCCGCGCCGAACTCGCCGTCGAGCAGCATCAGGAACACCGCATTGCCGACCCGGACCACCATGAAGTGGGTCGCGAGGGTCATCTTCAGGCCGTTGGTGTAGGCGTGGTCGACCACCACCAGGCTCTCGTCGACTCCCGCGACGGCACCGCCGATGGGCAGGGTCCGGGCCTCGCTGATCCCGTCTTCGGCGACGTAGACCTGGCACTCGCCGATCTCGTCGCGGAACCCGTCCATCGCCGCCTGTGCGGCCCCGGCGTCGGGGTAGACGCCGAGCTGGCGGCCCTCCAACCCGGCGGGAAGCGGTTGTCCCACGCTGAGGAAGTCGGTGCGGACCGGGTCGTCAGCGGCGCCCTCGTCCCGGCACGGGTCGAGCATCCACGGCGCCTGTGCCTTCGTGGTGACCTCCCGGGATCCGTTGTCACCTCCCGGCTCGGACATGCCATCGGTGATCGACATCTCCTCGGGGATCTCGGTGACCCAGCTGTGCGTCGGTGACGGTGCCTGCGTGGCGGGGCCGGGCGCGGGTGAGCCGCCGGTCAGGTTCTGGCTCACGAACAGTCCACCGGAGGCGACCACTGCGACGGCGAGGGCGGCCCCGGCCGCGCTGAGTGCGTTGCGGCGGTGCTGGAGACGTTCGCCGCGACGGCGTACCTCGGCTGCCGGGAGTGGTCGCACGACGGGCCCCTCACTGCCCAGGTTCTTCAGCTCCTCGAACGGGTCAGACATGGCCCGCCCCTTCCGTCAGTCCGTTGGTTGGCTCGTCGCCGAGCAGGGTGAGGAGTGCCGCCCGGCCCCGGGAGAGCCGGGCCTTGATGGTGCCCTCCGGTACGCCGACCTCCTCGGCCACCGAGGTCACCGGCAGGTCGCACATGTGGTGCAGGACGATCGCCTGGCGTTGTGCCTCGGGAAGCTGCTTCAGGGCAGCGACCAGGGCGACGTGGTCCGAGCTGGGCTCGGCGGGCGTAGGCGGATGCTGGACCGCCCGGTCGGGAGCCCGCCGGCCGCGCACCATCCGTCGCCACCGGCTCACCGCGAGCCGGTAGGCGGTGGTGCGGACCCACGCCTCCGGCGCGTGCGCCTTCTCCAGCTGGCGGCGGTGCGACCAGGCGCGCACGAACGCCTCCTGGACACACTCCTGCGCCTCGTCCCGGTCGCCGGTCATCGCATAGACCTGCCCGACCAGCCGCTGGAACGACACGGCGTAGAAGTCGTCGAACTCCTCCGCATCCATCCTGGCCCCCGTTCGTGGTGCGATCGTGTGACCTGTCTACGCCTGAGCGCCGGGACGGGTTGCATCACCCGCGGATGAGAATCAGGTGACGGGGTTGCGGGTCGAGTACTCCGGCCGCGCGTACTCCTTCTGCTCCATCACCGCGACGAGGTGGTCGACCGCGTCGTACACGTCGGCGTGCGTGACGTAGAGCGGAGCGAAGCCGAACCTGGCCACGTCGGGGGTCCGGAAGTCGCCGATGACGCCGCGGGCGATCAGGGCCTGGACGATGCCGTAGGCGTGCTCGTGCCGCAACGAGACCTGGCTGCCGCGCCGGTCGTGGCTGCGCGGGGTGATCACCTCGAGGGAACCAGCCAGGCGGGTGTCGACCAGCTCGATGAAGTAGTCGGTCAACGACAGCGACGCGGCCCGCAGACTGGCGTGGTCCACCCCCTCGAAGACGTCGAGGGCCGCATCCAGGGCAGCGAGCGCGAGGACCGGGGGCGTGCCTGAGGCCAACCTGCCGATCCCGTCCACCGGCTCGTAGCCGAGCTCCATGTCGAAGGGCCGGGCATGACCCATCCAGCCGGACAACGGCTGGTCAAGGTCGCCCTGGTGCGCGGGCGCGGCGTACATGAACGCCGGTGACCCCGGCCCGCCGTTGAGGTACTTGTAGGTGCAGCCGACCGCGAAGTCGACGCGGTGCCCGGTGAGGTCGACGGGGACCGCGCCGGTGGAGTGGCACAGGTCCCACAGGATCAAGGCACCGGCGGCATGGGCAGCCTCGGTGACCGCGCCCATGTCGAACATCGCGCCGGTGCGGAAGTCGACGTGCGTCAACGAGACCAGCGCGACGTCCTCGTCGATCGAGGCGAGCGGGTCGTTCGAGTCGCACCAGCGCAGCTCCAGCCCGAGAACCCGGGCCACGCTCGCCGCGATGTAGCCGTCGGTGGGGAAGGTTCCCTTCTCGACCACGATCGCGGTGCGCTCCGGGCGCAGCCGACAGGCCGCGACCATCGTCTTGAACAGGCTGACGCTGGTGCTGTCGCTGACCCACACGTCGCGGTCGCCGACTCCGATCAGCGGCGCGATCTTCGCGCCGACCCGGCCGGGCAGGTCGATCCAGCCGGCGGTGTTCCACGAACCGATCAGGTCGCGCCCCCACTCCTCGGTGACGGTCCGGGAGAGGCGCTCTGGCACCGACCGGGGCAGCGCGCCCAGCGAGTTCCCGTCCAGGTAGATGATGCCGTCGGGAAGCTGGAACAGCTCACGGCGGGCACGGAGCGGGTTGTCGCGGTCCCGGTCGAGCGCGGTGTCGCGGCCGGTCGGATCGGTGTCAGTGGTCACCCGCCGAACCTTACTGCCGCGCCGACCGCTATCCGAGCTCGCGCAGTCGCTCACCGGCGCGCACGACGAGATCACGGAAGTCGTTCGCGGACATGTCCTCTCGCGGTGTGGGCGAGAAGTTGACCTGAGCGACCTTGTTGCCGACCCGGACGAAGCCGAGTCGGAAGAGCACCGACTCGTTCTCCGAGACCTCGGTCTCCAGGTCCCAGGTGGACAGGTCCATCTGCGCGTCTCGGTCCACCATCGTGCGCTGGGGCCGGACGTCGGTCGCGAGCTTGCGGTCCTCACAGCTCTGCAGCCGCTGACGGATGTCCTCCATGAACCGGGCTGCGGCGCGTGGTGAGTCGAAGACCCCGTAGGTCTCGGACAGCCCGAACCGGTCCGGCAGCTTGGCTCCGGGGATGAGGAAGGTCCGCGTCCGCGCACGGTCCGCGCCCTGCCGGACGAAGTTCGCCCGGTCGCACGTGGTCGCCGCCGGGTTGTCCTTCGCGCGCTTCGCCTGGGTGCCCACCCACGGGTCGTCGAGTCGGCCGACGGGCGGGAGGTCCGCGACCGCGAGGATGCCGGGTTCCTCACCGGACGGCGGTGGCGGGACCGGCGTGAACGTGGGCTGCCGCGAACAGTCCTCGGCGCCGCTGCGGGCGCACAGCATCGCGACCGCGTCGGCCAGCGACTGTGCGATCTGCTTCGGCGGCGGCGGGGGACCGCCGACGGTGCTTCCGACCGTCGAGGTGACAACCCGCCCGATCCGGGAGACCGCCACCGAGTACGTCGTGACCGGCTTCTCCCAGACGCGGATGATCAGCACATGGGCCTGGTCGCCGATGCCGTTCACCTCGTAGGCGCGCAGCAGCTGGAGTCGCGCGACGTGGCAGCCGGCGTACCAGCCGACGGTGGTCTGGAACGCCTTCTCCGCCTGCGCGGCCGACTCGGAGATCTCGATCGTCTGCACCGCCGAGCGCCGGGGGGTGCCGGCGGCCTCGAAGTGCCGGACCAGGGCGGAGATCCCGTCCGGGTCGGCGAACCGGGTCTGCTGGCACACGGTGTTGATGCCGTCGCCACTGGTGTTGTCGTGGGTGCGGACGACGTCCCACTCCTGGTCCAGGCCGAGGCGTGCGATCTGGTGCTCGTCGAGCAGCTGTTCGGCCGACGGCAGCTCCGCGTCCGTCTCGGCTGCGGGCTCGGACACCACCGTCGCGGGCGGCTTGACCAGATGCGCCTGTGAGGCCTGCACGTCGGTCGGCTCGTAGGCGAACGCGCCGGAAGCGATGGCCACGACGGTGGCCGCGGCCGCCGCGATCGCGGTGTGGGCCCGTCGGCGCTTCCGGCCGGCCCGCCGGATGATCGACGCACGCGGCAGGGTCGCCTCGCCGGCCGGCCGGGCCAGCGACAGCAAGTGGCTCCGGATGCTGGTGGAGTCGACGTCGAGGGTCACCGCGAGGTTGGCGGTCGCTGACTGCAGGTGCTGCTCGGCCGTCTCCTCGGGGACGGCCAGCTCACGGGCCGCGTCGGGGAGCGGCACACCGGCGAGCTGGGTGAGCAGCACCGTGCGGCGCTGGCCAACCGGCAGCTTGGCGATTGCATCGAGGACCGCGGCCTGCGCCGGGTCCAACCCCTTGGTGCGGTGCCAGATGCGGGCGGTGTGCCGGCGCTGGGCGAGGCGCCAGGCAAGGGGCCGGACCCACTGCTCCGGGTCCGGGGCGGCGGCGACCTTGCGCCAGTGGTGCCAGGCGGCGATGTAGGCGTCGCGGACCGCCGCCTGGGCGGCCGGCAGGTCACCGGTCAGCGCGAACGTCTGGGTCACCAGCGCGCGACGGGTCGCGTGGTAGAAGGAGTCGAACTTCTCCTCCCGTCCCATGCTTGCGCCTTCCTTGCCTGCTGCTGTGACCACCTCACGACGGTACGTGACCGTTTCGCCGAGCCCCAAGGATCCGGAACGTGATCTTGGCGGCGTGGGAACACGGGCCGCCGCGGGACCTGGGCCAAGATAGCGGGGAGATGACTGATCTCCTGACTCCGCGCACCCGCCGGCGATCGCTCACGGTCAGCGCTGCGTCGGCCGGCGCGGCCGCCGCTGCGACCATGCTCGGGATCTGCATGGCGCTCGGCCTCGCCGGCTGGTTCGCCTCCGAAGCCGGCAGCCACGGTGAGACCACCGACGCGCTCCGGGTCGGCGCGGACGCCTGGCTGCTCGCGCACGGGTCGCACCTGCAGCTCGCCGGCGCCACGATCGGCGCGGTGCCGCTGGGCCTGACCCTGCTCGGCGCCTACGCGAGCTACCGCACGGGCCGGTGGGCGGGCGCGACGTGCTCGGTCGAGGACGGTCGGGCGGTACTGGCC
>DATFGA010000164.1:0-4153 GCA_035249775.1 Nocardioidaceae bacterium
GCTCGGTGAGTCCGTAGCCGGGGCTGGTCCACGGCGAGGTCCAGAGGCCGTAGTCGTAGGGCTTGGTCGGTCCGCCGTGCGGGTCCGGGTAGAACTCGGTGCCGAGCGGCGTGCCCATCTGCAGCTTCCCGCGAACAATCCGGACACCGGCCATCTCACCGGCCCGGAAGTCAGCCCGCGTGGACCACTCCGTGTAGCTGATCCGGCGGGCAGGCGCGGCCTCGGCCGGGACGGTGAGCAGCGGCCCGGCCAGGACGGCGGTCAGCGCGGCGGCGAGCAGGGTACGGGGAAGAGTCAGACGCACGCGCAAACTCTAACTCTCATTCGTCACTCCAGTGCTCAAACGCCACAACCATCGGCCGTTCACCAGTTGGCCTGCGCCGGGGCCGCCGGAAGGGCGACGTCCTCCGGATGGATCACGTAGCTGATCCCTCCGGTGTGGCCGATCCAGGCATTCTCCAGCTGTTCGCGGTCGTAGACCACCCGGACCTCGTCGTTGCTCGGGATCAGGTGCGAGGCGGGGTCGTTGACGATCACGTCGCCGTCGGCCTCGAAGCCGACGATCGTCATCAGGTGCCCGTTGGTGCCGTAGCCGGCGCCGTCGAGCTTGCTCTCCTTGAAGGACACCGAGACCACCAGCGGGATGCCGGCCTTGATGAACTGCTCGGCCTCGGTCAGCGACCGGAGCCGGGTGACGAACGACTCGAGCCCGAACCGGGCGGCGTAGGCGGTGTTGAACGGCCAGTTGCCGGCGCCGTCGTAGTTGTAGTCGTAGGTGAAGCGCGCGGCGTGGTCGACCCACGGGTCCTGATGCCCGGGGTCATCGGCGAGCACCCATGCGTAGTCGGCCTCCGAGGGACCCGCGCCCCAGTAGCCGAGCACCATCGCCGTGGACGTCGGCGAGCACCAGGCCTCCCCACCGCCGTCCCACTGCGGGTAGTCGCCGAGGTGCACTTCCTGGGAGTACGCCGGCACGTCGAGCGCCACGGTCTCGGTCATCGTGGTCGGCGAGGCCGGGACCTTCTTCAGGTCCGGGATCCTCGAGGCCATCGCCCCGAGCATGCTCACACTCGGCGACGCGGTGCTGCCGGCCTCGCGGAGCAGGGAGACCCGGAGCTGGAAGGAGACCAGTGCCCGGCCGGTCCGGGTGACCAGGGTGTCGATCGCCACCGTCGCGAGCTCGTCGCCCTGCCCGGACAGGGAGGTGGGGTGGAACGAGGAGTCGTCCTCCGACCAGCGACCGAGCACGTACCACTTCGAGGTGCTGCCGTCGTCGGCGAGCCCCTGGACCGCGACCTCCACCCAGGTGCCGTCCGGGGCGTCGGCGTTCCAGGAGCCGATCAGCTCGGTCAGCGCGAAGCCGGGCCGGACCCTCGGCGAGGTCCAGGTGGCCTCGTCGTAGGTCGTGGTTGCGGTGTCGTCGTCGTGCGGGTCGTCGTAGGTCCGGGTCCCGGTCGGCTCCGCCATCGTGAGCACATCGGCCGCGACCGTCGTACCGGCATGGGTGCCGCCGGGGTCACCGCCGCCGCCGTCGTCGCCGAAGTCCCACGCGGTGAAGCTCACCTGCCGAGGTGCGGGTGGCGTGTCCTTCGCCACGGCGACCGGGGCGAGCGCCCCGGTGACGGCGAGAAGCAGCGACGTCGCGGAAACCAGGCAGGCTCCGCGACGGGCGGTCCGAGATGACATGGATGTTCCCCGTTTCTACACGCCCCGATGCGTGTGCGAGCACTCTGCCGTATTGCCCGGTTCGTCGTACAGCCCCTGATCGTTAGGATTGCGGGGTGACCCAGAACCCGACGACGCTGCGGCTCTACGACTCCGCCACCCGCGAGGTCCGCGACTTCGTCCCCCTCGAGGAGGGGAAGGCGGGGATCTACCTGTGCGGGCTGACCGTGCAGTCCGAGCCACACGTGGGTCACGTCCGGTCCGGGGTGAACTTCGACGTGCTGCGGCGGTGGATGACCGCGAGCGGGTACGACGTGACCTTCATCCGCAACATCACCGACATCGACGACAAGATCCTGATCAAGTCCGCCGAGCAGGGCAGGCCCTGGTACAACCTCGCCTACGTGATGAAGCGCGAGCTCGACCGGGCCTACGACGCGCTGAACGTGCTTCCGGCGACCTACGAGCCGGCCGCGACCGGGCACATCCCGGAGATGATCGAGCTGATCTCCCGGCTGGTCGCGCGGGGGCATGCCTACGCCGCGTCGGACGGTTCCGGTGACGTCTACTTCGACGTGAAGTCGTGGCCGGCGTACGGCGAGCTGTCCGGGCAGAAGGTCGACGAGATGGAGGCGGCCGAGGACGCGGACCCGCGCGGCAAGCGGGACCCTCGGGACTTCGCGCTGTGGAAGGGCTTCAAGAAGGAGACCGAGCCGGCGACGGCAGCGTGGCCCTCGCCGTGGGGGCCGGGTCGTCCGGGATGGCACATCGAGTGCTCGGCGATGGCGTTGAAGTACCTCGGGTCGGCGTTCGACATCCACGGCGGCGGGGTGGACCTGCGGTTCCCGCACCACGAGAACGAGCAGGCGCAGTCGCGCGCAGCCGGGTGCGGGTTCGCGAGCTACTGGCTGCACAACGCGTGGATCACCACCGCCGGCGAGAAGATGAGCAAGTCGCTGGGCAACTCGCTGCTGATCCCGTCGGTGCTGGAGAAGGTGCGCGCGATCGAGCTGCGGTTCTACATGATCGCCGCGCACTACCGCTCGCACGTGGAGTTCTCCTACGAGGCGCTGTCCGAGGCGGCGGCCGGCTTCTCGCGGATCGAGGGGTTCCTGTCCCGCGCATCGGCGGTGGTCGGGTCGGTGCCGGTCGGTCCGTGGCCGGCGGCCTTCGCCGCGGCGATGGACGACGACCTCGGTACGTCGACCGCGGTCGGTGTGCTCTACGACGCGGTCCGTGAAGGCAACAAGGCGATCACCGACGGGGCCCACGACGAGGTCGCGGCCATCGCGAGCTCGGTCCGCGGCATGCTCGACGTACTCGGGATCGACCCGCTGGACGCGCACTGGGCCGCCGCGTCGTCGGGGTCGGACGCCAAGCTGTCCGCGGCGGTCTCGGCGCTGGTCGCCGGGCTGCTCGAGCAGCGGACCGCCGCGCGGGCGGCGAAGGACTTCGCGGCCGCCGACGCGATCCGGGACCGCCTCAAGGAGGCCGGTATCGAGCTCGAGGACACCCCGGACGGACCGAAGTGGTCCATCTAGAGACCTAGTTGTCAGACTCCTAGGTGGCTATGGCCGCCCACGCGTCTGACAAGTCGGCAACAACCTAAGGACATTCATGGCAGGCAACTCCGCACGACGCGGCGCGATCAAGAAGACCGGCAAGGGCAACCCGACCGCCGGGTCGGGTGGCCGGGTTCGTCGCGGGCTGGAGGGCAAGGGGCCGACCCCGAAGGCCAAGGACCGTGAGGGCCACGTCGCCTACAAGGCACGCAAGCGGGCAGAGAAGGCGCAGGGCGCCCGACCCAAGCGTGCGCAGAAGGCGGGCGACACCGAGTGGATCGCCGGGCGCAACTCCGTCGTCGAGGCGCTGCGCGCGGAGATGCCGGTGGCGACGGTCTATGTCGCCGAGGGGGCTGAGCGGGACGGCCGGCTCCGGGAGGCGTTCCGGCTCGCGGCCGACCGCGGCCTGTCCGTGCTTGAGGTGCCCCGCAACGAGCTGGACCGGCTGACCCACGGCGCGGTGCACCAGGGCCTGGCCGCGAAGGTGCCCGCCTACGAGTACGCACACCCCGACGACCTCCTCGACCGGGCCGCCGAGATGAAGGAGCCGGCGCTGATCGTCGCGCTCGACTCGGTGACCGACCCGCGCAACCTTGGCGCCGTGGTCCGCTCCGCCGCGGGTTTCGGTGCGCACGGAGTGCTGATCCCCGAGCGGCGCGCTGCGGGGATGACCGCGTCGGCGTGGAAGACCTCGGCCGGTGCCGCCGCGCGGGTCCCCGTCGCGCAGGCGGTGAACCTCACCCGGCAGCTCAAGGCCTACCAGGACGCGGGCTGCATGGTGATCGGCCTCGCCGCCGACGGTGACGTGTCGCTGCCCTCGCTCGACCTGGCCGACGGGCCGCTGGTCGTCGTGGTCGGCTCCGAGGGCAAGGGGCTGTCCCGGCTGGTGGCCGAGACCTGCGACCAGATCGTCTCGATCCCGATGG
>DATFGA010000165.1:0-11632 GCA_035249775.1 Nocardioidaceae bacterium
AAGGCGCTCGACGCGGCGCTCGCGAACATCGAACGACAGTTCGGCAAGGGCACGGTCATGCGCCTCGGTGAGGAGACGCGGGCGGCCCTCGAGGTGATCCCGACCGGGGCGATCGCGCTCGACGTGGCCCTCGGCATCGGCCGCCTGCCGCGCGGCCGGGTGGTCGAGATCTACGGACCGGAGTCGTCCGGAAAGACGACCGTGGCGCTGCACGCGGTGGCCAACGCGCAGAAGGCCGGCGGCATCGTCGCGTTCATCGACGCCGAGCACGCGCTGGACCCGGAGTACGCCAAGGCCCTCGGTGTCGACACCGACGCGCTGCTGGTCTCCCAGCCGGACTCGGGGGAGCAGGCGCTGGAGATCGCGGACATGCTGGTCCGCTCCGGCGCGCTCGACCTGATCGTGATCGACTCCGTCGCCGCGCTCGTGCCCCGCGCCGAGATCGAGGGCGAGATGGGAGACAACCACGTCGGTCTGCAGGCGCGGTTGATGAGCCAGGCGCTGCGGAAGATGACCGGTGCGCTGAACGGTGCCGGGACGACGATGATCTTCATCAACCAGCTGCGGGAAAAGATAGGCGTGATGTTCGGCAGCCCGGAGACCACGACCGGTGGCCGGGCGCTGAAGTTCTATTCCTCGGTCCGTCTGGACGTCCGGCGGATCGAGACGCTGAAGGACGGCCAGGAGATGGTCGGCAACCGGACGCGGATCAAGGTGGTCAAGAACAAGGTCGCCCCGCCGTTCAAGCAGGCCGAGTTCGACATCATGTACGGCCAGGGGATCAGCCGCGAGGGCGGCCTGATCGACGTCGGTGTCGAGGCCGGACTGGTCCGCAAGGCCGGCGCTTGGTACACCTACGAGGGCGACCAGCTCGGTCAGGGCAAGGAGAACTCGCGCAACTTCCTGCGGGACAACCCCGACCTCGCCAACGAGCTGGAGAAGCGGATCCTCGAGAAGCTGGGCGTGGGGCCGCAGGTCGACGCCGATGAGCCGCCAGCTGAGCCCACCAACATCGACTTCTGACCGGCCGCATGGCCGATCACGCAGGCAACCGTCCGTCTGGTCCTTCCCTCCCAGGGGACCAGGCGGGCGGTGCTGTGCGTTCGGAGGATCCGCACTCGGGTGACGTGCATGAGGGCGTCGCGGCCTGGCTCGGCTCGCACGGTGCGGCAACGCCACCACCGCCGGAGGACCCGCAGGCGCTCGGCCCAGACGCCGACGCCGAGGTGGTCGCCCGCAAGATCTTGCTCGACCAACTGACCGGCCAGGCCCGGAGCCGATCGGAACTGGCCGCCAAGCTGGCCAAGAAGGCCGTCCCCGAGGAGATCGCCGAGCGGCTGCTGACCCGGTTCGAGGAGGTCGGCCTGATCGACGACAAGGCGTTCGCCCGATCGTGGGTCCAGTCCCGCCAGTCCGGCAAGGGCCTGGCCCGCCGCGCCCTCGCCCAGGAGCTGCGCAGGAAGGGCATCGACGACCAGGTCGCCCGGGATGCGCTCGAGGAGGTCGATCCGGACGCCGAGGTCGAGTCGGCGCGGATGCTGGTGCGCCGCAAGCTGCGCTCGGTGCAGCGAGTGGACCGGAACACCGCGATCCGGCGACTGACCGGCATGCTGGCCCGCAAGGGCTACCCGCCCGGCGTGGCTATCCGGGTCGTGCGCGAAGAGCTCGAGGCGGCCGGACACGACGCCGACGACGTGGTGGAGCACTTCGACTAGGGAGATCACCGGTTCCTTGACCGGCCGCACTCCGCGACCTAGCCTCAAAAGAAGAGACCGTCCGGGCGACCGGACTTGATGAAGACATTTGAACCCGGCGCAAGCCGGGATTGCGCGTACAACGGCTAGATGTTGAGGAGCGGCGGAGCGTCGCCTGGTTCGGCGTACCTGCTTCCGCCTCGAGCCCGGCATCGATCCGTTCCGCGCTCATAGCGACAGGAGCCTGGTATGGACCGATTCGGATTCCCGGTGAGCCAGGCAGTTGATGCGAACCCGATGATCGCCGGTGGCGGCATCGTGGAGCTCCTGCTTGTGATCTTCGGGATCGTCGTGGCCCTTGCCGTGGTGACGCTCGGCGTGGTCCTGCTCGGCCGGCACCGCGCGAACAAGCGCGAGGACGACCTGCACCAGGACCTGCAGGACCAGCGGGCCGACATCGAGCGGCGCGAGCACCGACTCTCGGAGCGCGAGGAGCGGCTCGACGCGGAGCACCGTCACCTCGAAACGAGGGCGCACGAACTGGCCGAGGCCGAGGCCGCCGTCGAGACCCGCCGCGCCGAGCTGCTCGACATCGAGGCGGACCGTCGGCTCACCCTGGAACGGGTGGCGGGCCTCACCGCCGAGGACGCCCGCCGGCAGCTGGTCGAGAGCATCGAGAACGACGCGAAACGCTCCGCCGCGATCACCGCCCGGGAGATCGAGCGCACCGCGCAGGAAGAGGCCGACGTCCGCGCGAAGCGGATCCTGAGCACGGTGATCCAGCGGCTGGCCGCGGAGCAGACCACCGAGTCGGTGGTCTCGATCGTGCACCTGCCCAGCGACGACATGAAGGGCCGGATCATCGGCCGCGAGGGACGCAACATCCGGGCGTTCGAGCAGATCACCGGCGTCAACCTGATCATCGACGACACGCCGGAGGCGGTCCTGCTCAGCTGCTTCGACCCGGTCCGTCGCGAGATGGGCCGGCTCAGCCTCGAGGAGCTGGTCGCGGACGGCCGGATCCACCCGAGTCGGATCGAGGAGGTGCACGAACGCTCCTGCCACGAGGTGGACCGGCTCTGCGTCCGCGCCGGTGAGGACGCGGCCTTCGAGATGGGCATCACCGACCTGCACCCAGAACTTGTCGCGACGCTGGGCAAGCTGCGCTACCGGACGTCGTACGGGCAGAACGTGCTCAAGCACCTCGTCGAGTCCGGCCACGCTGCCGGCCTGCTCGCCGATGAGCTCGGCCTCGACCGGGCCGCCTGCGTGCGTGGCGCGTTCCTGCACGACATCGGCAAGGCGCTGACGCATGAGGCGGAGGGGTCGCACGCGATCGTCGGCGCGGAGCTGGCCCGCAAGTACGGCGAGTCCGAGGACGTCGTGCACGCCATCGAGGCCCACCACAACGAGGTCGAGCCGCGTACCGTCGAGGCGATCCTCACCCAGGCCGCTGACGCGATCAGCGGCGGGCGTCCGGGTGCCCGGCGGGAGTCGCTGGAGGCGTACGTCGAGCGGCTGCACCGGCTCGAGGAGATCGCGAAGAGCAAGAACGGCGTGGAGAAGGTGTTCGCGATGCAGGCCGGCCGCGACGTACGCGTGATGGTGCTGCCCGACGTGGTCGACGACATCGCGGCCCAGGTGCTGGCTCGTGACATCGCCAAGCAGTTCGAGGAGGAGCTCACCTACCCCGGGCAGATCAAGGTGACGGTCGTCCGCGAGTCCCGGGCGACCGAGGTCGCTCGTTGACCCAGTCGCCACCGGACTGATCGTCGTACGGCGGACCGGGCGATCGGGGACCACACAGGACCGGCCCGATCCGGCAGCGGGGGGCGGGCTCGGGCGGCTAGCCGCGATCAGCCATGAGGTGCGCGCGGCACCGCCCCGGGCGGCTCACCTTCGGGCTGTCCGTCGTCGTCGCCCTCGGGGTTGCCGAGCGCCGGACCGGAGGCGTCCTCCTTGTCCCGCTCGACCTCCTCCTCGCTCGGGTCCTGTGCCAACGGATTGTCGTCGGTCGGCTGCAGGTCCTCGGGAAGCTGCTCGTCGCTGATGCCGCCGGCGGCGCGGCCGTCCGGTGGGCTCTCGGTGTTCTCGTTCGATGAGTTGCTCATGTGCAACCCGTACCCGCTGCGTGCACCCCCTAACTCCCGCCGACGCCGAGTCCTATCCGGCAGATGCGCCGCCTCGACGGGGTTACCGGGGGGTAACATGGGGCCATGGCGAACATCCTGGATCTTTACGAGCGTGTCACCCGGCTGCCTCAGGGCAGGTTGCTGTTCTCCCGCGTCTTCGCGTTGAAGGCGCCGTACTTCGCCACCGTCCGGCCGCGGTTCGTCGAGCTGCGCCCCAACTACGCCGAGCTGGTGATCCGGAAGCGTCGGCGGGTGCAGAACCACATCGGCACCGTGCACGTGATCGCGATCTGCAACGGCCTCGAAGCAGCAATGGGTGCGCTGGCCGAGGCCACCGTCCCGGCGGGCAAGCGTTGGATCCCCAAGGGCATGGAGGTCAGCTACACCGCGAAGGCCACCAGCGACATCACCTGCATCGCGGAGACCGATCCCGACGCCTGGACCGGCGACGACGACCCTGACCTGCCGGTGCGCGTGCGCGGCGTCCGGGACGACGGCACGGTGGTGGTCGAGGGCGTGATCCGGCTCTGGGTCACTGAGAAGCCGGGAACCCTCGCGGTGTCTACGTCCTAGCGCTCAGCTCGAGGGCTCCGCCGCCCGGTCGTTTCCTTGACACCGCCTGGGATAACCAACAGCCACTCTCCGGCCTGTGCCCGGTCAGATCGAGCCGCCTGTCTGGTCCATAGCCGGCCTGGCGTGGACCACCTGCTTGCCCTCGCGGCGCAAGCGAGACTCCAGGTAGACCGCCAACCGCGACAGGCTGTAGTTGATCACGATGAAGATCGCCATCAGAACGAGTGCGGTAGCGAACGGGTTGCGGTACTGCGGGGCGATGTAGATACGAGCAGCGACGTCCACGATTCCCGCTTCGCCGATGATGTAGCCGAGCGCGGTGTCCTTGAGGGCGACGACGCACTGGCTGATGATCGCCGGCAGCATCGAGCGCAACGCCTGGGGTGCGAGCACAAGCCTCATCACCTGGGACTTGCGCAGACCGATGGAGTACCCGGCTTCGCTCTGGCCGCGCGGCACGGACTGAATCCCAGCGCGGAATATCTCGGCGAGCACTGAGCCGTTGTAGAGCATCAGCGCCAGGACCAGCGCCCAGAAGCCCCCGAGCGCGCTACCGACGGGGCTGAGGAACATGAAGAGGATCAGCAGCAGCAGCGGGACCGCGCGGAAAAACTCGATGATGACGATGCTCGGCCACCGGAGAAGGGCATGGTCCGAGAGCCGGCCGGAGGCAAACACGGCACCGAAGGCCATCGCCAATGTGATCGCGAGGGCGGCCGCAGAGAGCGTTTCGACCAAGCCCTCGGCGAGCGCGGAGAGGATCTGCGGTTCGGTGAATGCCTCCCACTTGTCCGGGGTGATCTGCTCCTTCTCCCAGAGCTTCCAGAGAGCCCAGGCAGTGAGTGCGCCCAGCGCCAGCACCGCGATGGCGGTATACATCCGGTGCCGCGCTCTGGCTCTCGGCCCGGGAACGTCGAACAGGACAGAGCTCATCGCGACACCCTCACTCGACGCTCCAACATGGTTGCTGTCCCCGATATGACCGCGACGATCAGGATGTAACCGAACGCGATCCCCATGAAGCTGACGTACAGCGATCCGGGAAAGTCCTCAATCAAGTCGCTCAGCTTGTACGTAGCCTCCGTTATGCCGAACGCCGCCGCGACAGACGTGTTCTTGGCAAGGGCGATGTAGACGCTCGCCAGGGGCGGGATCACCGCTCGGAAGGCCTGCGGCAGCACTACCAGGCGCAATGACTGCCCGAAACCCATACCGATCGAGCGGGCAGCCTCGGCTTGACCGGTATCGACGGTGTTGATGCCCGACCGTAGGCCCTCGCAGATAAAAGCGGCCGTGTAGAGCGACAGAGCGGTCACCGCTCTCCAGAAGAAGCTGTCCCGTAGCAGGTCAAGCGCCGGGAGACCGACCACGGCAAGGATGAACAGCACCACTAAGGGGGTGTTGCGGAAGACGTTGACGTAGGACGTGCCGAACGCCCGCAACGGCGCGATCGGCGAGACCCGCATTGACGCGAGCACGGTGCCCAGGATGGTCGCGATCAGGGCCGACCAACCGAGCAGCTGCAGGGTCAGCGAAAAGCCCTCGATGAGGCGGCTGACCAGCGCGGAGTAGTACTCAGAAGTCACACGCGTTCGCTATCTCGCTAGATGACGGGCCGTTGCGCCCGGCGGGCTCCAGGGAGCCAGCCGGGCGCTGGGCGTGCTACTGGCACTCGTCCATTGTCGGCGGCTCCGGCGTTTCCACTCCGGACTGACCAAGCGTGGCCTCGAAGGCCTCGGCCCACGTGCCGTCGTCCATCGCGGTTTGAAGGGTCTCTGTGATGAACTCGCACATCGCAGTGTCACCCTTCTTGTAGCCGACGCCGTAACGCTCCTCGCTGAAAGGCTCGCCGACGACCTCGAGCTCGTCCGGCGCCTGCGCCGCGTAGCCGAGCAGGATCGCGCCGTCGGTGGTCACCGCGTCGACTGAACCGTTCTGCAGCTGGGTCACGCAGTCGGAGTAGGTGTCGAACGGCACCGGCTGGGCGCCGTACTCCTCGGTCACCGTCTCGATGGAGGTCGACCCGGTCACCGAGCAGACCTTGACGCCTTCGAGGTCGTCCGGTCCGGTGATCTTGTCCTTGTCCTCTTCGCGGACGAGCAGCTGCTGTCCGGTCACGTAGTAGGGACCGGCCTGGCCGACGACTCCGCGCCGCTCGTCGGTGATCGAGTAGGAGGCGATCACCATGTCAACGGTTCCGTTCTGCAGGAACGGCTCCCGGTTGTCGGAAACCGTCTCCTCCCAGTTGATGTCCTCAGGCGCGATGCCGAGCTCGGCTGCGATGATCTTGCCCATCTCGATGTCCAGACCGCTCGGGTCGTCCGCTCCCGGCTCGAGGTAGCCGATCCCGGGCTGGTCGTACTTGACGCCGATGGTGACCTCTCCAGCCTCGCTGAGCTTCGCCATCGTGGTGCCGGACTCGAACTCCGGGTTGTCCTCGACCTCCACGTCAACACCCTCGCCGCCACCGCACGCCGCGAGTGACAGCGACAGGCCGACCGCGGCGATCAGTGCTTTGGTTTTCCTGAACCGCATGTTGTCTCCTTCATTTCTGACCGGCAGCCAGCGGCCGGCCCAGTCTGGGGATCGGTCAGTGCTTCAGGATCTTGCCGAGGAAGTCCTTGGCACGGTCCGATCGTGGGTTGGTGAAGAACTGGTCCGGGGTGTTCTCCTCGACGATCTGCCCGTCGGACATGAACACGACCCGGTCCGCCGCGGTGCGGGCGAACCCCATCTCGTGGGTGACGACGATCATCGTCATGCCGCCCTTCGCGAGGTCGACCATGACGTCGAGGACCTCTTTGATCATCTCCGGGTCCAGCGCCGAGGTCGGCTCGTCGAAGAGCATCACCTTCGGCTCCATCGCCAGCGCCCGGGCGATCGCCACCCGCTGCTGCTGACCGCCGGAGAGCTGCGCGGGGTACTTGTTGGCCTGGTGGGCGACGCCGACCCGGTCGAGCAGCCGCTGGGCGAGCTCGTCGGCGTCCTTCTTGCTCAGCTTTCGGACCTTGATCGGTCCGAGCGTGACGTTCTCGAGGATCGTCTTGTGGGCGAACAGGTTGAACGACTGGAACACCATGCCGACCTCCGCCCGGAGGTTGGCCAGCTGCTTGCCCTCCTGCGGCAGCGGCTGCCCGTCGAGCATGATGCTGCCGTCGTTGATCGTCTCCAGACGGTTGATCGCCCGGCACAGAGTGGACTTTCCCGAACCGGACGGGCCGATGACGACGACCACTTCGCCACGGGTGATGGACATGTTGATGTCCTGGAGGACGTGCAGGTCACCGAACCACTTGTTCACATGGTCGAGGACGACCAGAGGACCGGTCGAGCTCGCGGTCGATGATTCTCGCGCGGCGGCAGTCATGGCGTCACGTTAGCGAGTTCACACCCCGGTGCCTATACGAACCACCGCGTACGGCGTTTCAATACGGTTAAGACGGGCACGAGGAACGTCTCCGAAGAAAGGCATGAACGTGGCTCCCAAGAACCCGATCGGCAGGCTCGCGGACACGGCGATCAACACGCTGAAGAACCCGCTGGAGACCGCCGGTAAAGTCGTCGAGCAGACCAAGGGGACCGCTGCTTTCGGCAAGATGGTGGTCGAGCAGGTGGGTCGCTCCGCGGTGACCAAGGCGACCGAGACGGCCGGTGCGGTGGTCGGCAAGGCGCGCGCCCGGAACCCGGAGTCGGACACGGCCGAGGCGGAGACGGCCACCCCGCTGCGGCCGGTCACCGACGTGAACGAGCCTGCGCACACGACAGGACCGCTCGCCGAGCGCGCCGAGGAGTCCACCAAGCAGCACGGTGACCCGGTCCGCAAGCCGGCCGAGCAGGCCGCGAAGAAGGCGACGGCCAAGAAGAGCGCGGTGAAGAAGGCGACAGGCAAGAAGACCGCAGCCAGGCCGACGCCGATCCCCAGCCCCAAGGACGTCGCCGAGGTGGTCGAGGCGGCGGTCGCGGAGGATCCCCGGAAGACTGCCGCCAAACCGGCCACCAAGGCGGCGAGCGGAGGCCCCGCCAAGAAGACCGCTCCGGGGGACAAGCTGCCGACCAAGAAGACCGCAAAGCCGGCGAAGAAGTCCACGCCGCGGACCGCGGAGCAGCTGGCCAGCGGCGAGGGCGAGGGCGTGGCCACCCCCGCCGGCACATCCGGCGCAGCGCCCGGCAACAATCCCGACACCGCCGAGAGCGACCTGAACCAGCCCGGCACCGAGGGCATCCTGGAGGAGTCGACGGCCAAGGCGGTCGCCAGCAAGAGCGCCAGGATGCGCAAGGCAGCGGAGAGGAACCCGGAGTAGTCGCCGTCCGCCGATTATCGACGGTCGCCACGTCCGCCGTACCCTGGTGGGGCTATGACGACGACGCAACACACAGCCCCGCGCACGTACCAGGTCCGCACCTACGGGTGCCAGATGAACGTGCACGACTCGGAGCGGCTCACCGGGCTGCTCGAGGCCGCCGGCTACATCGCGGCGGACGAGGAAGCGCGGGCCGACGTCGTGGTGTTCAACACCTGTGCGGTGCGTGAGAACGCCGACAACAAGCTCTACGGGAACCTCGGCCACCTGGCCTCGGTCAAGGCCAAGCACCCGGGGATGCAGATCGCGGTCGGCGGCTGCCTCGCGCAGAAGGACCGCGGCGAGATCACCCGGAAGGCCCCCTGGGTCGACGTGGTCTTCGGCACCCACAACATCGGCTCGCTGCCGGTGCTGCTCGAGCGCGCGCGGGTGCAGGAGGAGGCGCAGGTCGAGATCCTCGAGTCGCTCGAGGTGTTCCCCTCGACGCTGCCCACCAAGCGTGAGTCGGCGTACGCCGCGTGGGTGTCCATCTCCGTGGGCTGCAACAACACCTGCACGTTCTGCATCGTGCCCGCGCTGCGCGGCAAGGAGAAGGACCGCCGGCCCGGCGAGATCCTCGCGGAGATCCAGGCTCTGGTCGACGAAGGCGTGAGCGAGGTGACCCTGCTCGGGCAGAACGTGAACTCCTACGGTGTCGAGTTCGGGGACCGGCTCGCGTTCGGGAAGCTCCTGCGGGCCTGCGGCGAGATCGAGGGCCTGGAACGGGTCCGGTTCACCAGCCCGCACCCCAAGGACTTCACCGACGACGTGATCGCGGCGATGGCCGAGACCCCGAACGTGATGCCGCAGCTGCACATGCCGCTGCAGTCGGGTTCGGACAAGGTGCTCAAGGACATGCGCCGGTCCTACCGGCAGGAGAAGTTCCTCGGCATCATCGACCGGGTCCGCGCCGCGATGCCGGACGCCGCGATCACGACCGACATCATCGTCGGCTTCCCCGGCGAGACCGAGGAGGACTTCGTCGAGACGATGAAGGTCGTGGAGCAGGCACGCTTCTCAGGGGCGTTCACCTTCCAGTACTCCAAGCGACCCGGTACGCCGGCCGCGGTGCTCGACGAGCAGGTGCCGAAGGAGATCGTCCAGGACCGCTACGAGCGGCTGGTCGCCCTGGTCAACAACATCGCCTGGGCGGAGAACAAGCGCCTGGTCGGGCGGACCGTGGAGCTGATGGTCGCCGAGGGCGAGGGCCGCAAGGACGCGGCGACCCACCGGCTCACCGGCCGCGCCCCCGACAACCGGCTCGTGCACTTCGCGGCCGACTTCTCGCAGGTCGAGCCTGTCGAGCCTTCCGGCACGGGTCGCCCGGTCGACGTACGCCCCGGTGACATGGTCGAGGTCGACATCACCTACGCCGCGCCACATCACCTGGTCTCGGACGCGCCGGTCCGCTCGGTGCGCAGGACCCGGTCCGGCGACGCCTGGGAGTCGCGGACACAACCGCCCGCGCCCGGCGTACTCCTCGGGCTGCCCACCGTCGGCGTGCCGGACCCACTGCCGGCGGCCACCGGCGGCTGCGCGCCGGCCTGACCCGCGAAAACCTCACGTCTCACCGGCGAAAAGGGCGCGTCTCAACGGGGAGGGAGTCAGCGGGAGAGCTCGGTGAGGATGCCGTCGCCGTCGCGCTTCCACCGGCGGCCGGACGAGTCGCGGAAGGTCAGCTCCGGCGCGATCCCGGTGTCGTAGATGTCCTCCCACGTGAGGTCGCCCAACGCGGTCGGAGTCGGCTCAACCTTGGTGGCGTGCGGGGGGACCAGGTGCAGCGAGACCTCGCCGGCCTTGTGCTGGGCGACCAGCCCCTGCAGGGTCACCCGGCAGTCGTAGACGGGTGAGTCGCCCCCGTTGGTGATGCACACGACGTAGTCGTCGTCGATTTCGTGCTCGGCGCCCTTGTCGACCCAGGCCGCGACGGTCTGCGCCTGCCGTTCGAAGCGGAGCTCGTGGTCGTCCTTGCGGTTGATGATCGCGATGCCGACCCAGGCCGCGAAGGCCAGCAGCGAGCCGGCACTTCCGACCGCCTGGATCCAGGTGGCAACAGCCTGGCCGTCCACCTCAGCCGAGCGCGCTGATCAGGTCGCGGCAGGCCTGCTCGCAGGTGCGGCACGACTCCGCGCACACCCGGCAGTGCTCGTGCATCGAGGAGTGCTCGCTGCAGATGTCGCCGCAGGACTTGCACACCTGGGCACACGCCTCGAGAACGGCCCGGGTGATGTGCGCGTCGTAGCCGGTGTGCCGCGACAGCACCCGCGAGGTCGTGTCACACATGTCGGCGCAGTCCAGGTTGGTGCGGATGCACTTGGTCAGGTCGGCGACCTTCTCCTCGCTCAGGCAGGCGTCCGCGCACGCCGTACACACCTGGGCGCACTCCACGCACGCCTCGATGCACCGCTGCAGCTTCGCGCGGTCGACGTGACCGAGCTCGCGCGGGTAGGTGTCGAGCATCTGGGCAGTCGCAGTCATGGGTCGCTCCTTCCGAACCGGGTCATCCGGGGCGTACCCGACACGACGGGGCGGTATGCGGGTCAGAAACCGTGGGCCAGGATCGGGGGTACGTCGCCCGCGCGGATCGCCTCGAGCACCGTGAGCTCATGGGGTACGACGGGCGTCGGCAGGTCGTGGAGAGCGCACCAACGCAGATCGGCGCACTTGTCAGGCTCGATGATCCGGGGGTCTCCCGACCAGGATGTCGCGGCGAAGAAGTAGTCCACCCGCTCGTCGATCGGCAGGCCGCTGCCGGTGCGGTGCATCGCGCACAGAGGAGTGAGGTCGACGTCGCTTACTCCGACCTCCTCGACCGCTTCCCGGGCGGCCGCCTCGAACACGGACTCGCCCTTCTCCACGTGACCGGCGGCGGCCGCGGCCCAGTACCCGTCCA
>DATFGA010000166.1:0-22543 GCA_035249775.1 Nocardioidaceae bacterium
TGGCTGCCACGGCTCCGGCGGTCGCGGCGGTCGCGTTGCCGACCACGACGTCGCGGGCCCGGCCGACCAGGGTGAGCACCCCGCCGGCGGTGGCCGTACCGGTCGATCCCAGGTAGCCGGCCGCGGCCGCGCCCAGGAGGAGGGGAGCGATGATGCCGGCGAGGTTGGAGTTCACCTCGGTCAGCTCGAGGTACATCGCAGTGCACCGGCGACACTCGTCGAGGTGCTCCTCGACCTTGGTGGTGTCCCGGCGGGAGAGGCCCTTGCGGACGTAGGCGCCGAGCCGTTCGTTGACCCACCGGCACCGTTCCGCGGAGATGTCCGCGAGGTGCATGGTGAGGAACGCCTGACGCAGCCCCTCACGCGCACGGTAGGCCAGCGCGGAGACCGAGTTCGCGCTCATCCCGAGCAGGGGTGCGATGTCGGACGGCTTCTGGCCCTCGACCTCGAGGTGCCAGAGCACCAGCTGCCAGCGCTCGGGAAGCGACGCGAACGCCTTGGCGGCGGCGCCGTTCTCGAAGTCGGCGACGGCGGTGTCCTGGAACGGGATACCGGGGTCGAACTGGGTCATGTCGTCGGAGGTCTGCAGCTTCTGGCCGGCGCGGATCCGGTCCACGTGCAGCCGGCGGACCGAGGTCAGCAGATACGCGCGGAAGGCCACGTCGGGTCCGCCGCCGCCCTGCAGCACCTGGAGCACCTTCGCGAAGGCCTCGGAGACCAGGTCGTCGGCGTCCGGGCCGCGGGCGAGCTGGCGGGCCAGCCGGTTGGCGGCCTCGATGTGGCGCGAGAACAGCTCGCCGTAGGCAGCGACGTCTCCCCCGCGTACGCACGAGATCAGCTCGGCGTCGCTAGGCGTCTCGATGTCGCTCAGCAGCTCGGTCATGGAGGAGTGCACGCATTTCCGGACCAACCGTGACGACCTGTCACGCTGGCACCTATCACAAGGTAGCCGCGGCGAGCCATCCGGTTGTCGCGTTTTCGCAAATTTGATGCCCCGCGGCGGAGCCTGGCCCGGGGAAAACGAGGTGCCGGCCAAAAAATGTCCGGAATCGCGTCATGGACCGGTTCCGAGCTCGTCTCACCCCCGTAAGTCGCCGCTGCTGCACCGGGGGTGGTGACATCCATCGTGGACGGAGGTGACCGGTGATGGCGATCTTCACGCCGTTCATCCGGCGCCGGTCCACGGTGGAAGAACAGGCACCAGGGCGGGAGCTGCCCGAGGCGATCCGGCGAGCACTGCCGATGCGCTTCGAGGCGGTGGGGGAGGCCCTGGCGTCTGATGCCGACACCATCGCGGCGTGCACCGTGGTCGGTCGCGACGTAGCCCGAGACGGTGCCGCCCTGGGAGAGGCACTGCACGGGCTGCGCGCGACTTTCGCGCTGGTGAACGGGACCACCCCGGACTTCCGGTCCGCCGAGGCGCTGTCGGTGGCGTGGAGCGAGGCGACGCTGGAGTACCTGCACCAGCTGTCCTGCGAGGACCCGCTCACCGGGCTGGCCAGCCTGGCGCACGTGCGCACCCGGCTCGACGAGCTCTACCGTGAGGCGGAGCAGAGCGGGATCTCGGTCCAGGCCAGCCACGCCCTGGTCCTGGTGGAGATGTGCTTCACGAGCGTCACCGACCCCACCGACCAGCACTTCACCCGCGCGCTGCGCCTGGTCCAGCTCACCGAGGCGATCCGGTCGGTGTTCTCCGGCGGCGAGACGATCGGCCGCCTCGGCCTGAACCGGGCGGTGACCATCGCGCCCCGCCAAATCGACCTCGGCATGTCCGTCGCGATGCTTCGCGAGGTGATCCGCGACCTGGAGCTCGGTGCGACCGAGGTGCGGGTGTGGATCGAGGGGCTGCCGGCCTCGGCCGACTCGGCCACCCGGCTGCTCGACGAGCTTGCCCGCTGATTCCCACCGACCACGGGGGTGCCGTGGGGATCAGCGGGCACGAACTGCACTAACTCCCGCACCGGCACTAGCCTGGCCCTTATGTGTGGTCGCTACGCCTCCAGCCGTCGCCCCGAGGACCTCGTCGAGGAGTTCGAGATCGACAGCAACGAGGTCAAGGAGACGCTCGCGCCGGACTACAACGTGGCACCCACCAAAGAGGTGTACGCCGTGGTCGAGCGTCCGCCCTCGAAGGAGAAGGAGCGCCCTCCGCAGCGGCAGCTGCGGGTCCTGAACTGGGGACTGGTGCCGTCATGGGCCAAGGACCCCTCCATCGGGAACCGGATGATCAACGCGCGGATGGAGACGGTCGCCGAGAAGCCCGCCTACAAGAAGGCGTTCGCCGTACGGCGCTGCCTGCTTCCGGCTGACGGCTACTACGAGTGGTACACCACCGCGCAGAAGACCAAGGCCGGCAAGCCGCTCAAGCAGCCCTTCTTCATCCACCCGGCCGACGGCGGGGTGATGGCGATGGCCGGCCTCTACGAGATCTGGCGCGACCCCACCCGCGACGACGACGACCCGCACCGGTTCCGGTGGACGTGCACCGTGCTGACCACCTCGGCCGAGGACGACCTCGGCCACATCCACGACCGGATGCCGTTGCTGGTCGAGCCGGAGCGGTACGGCGCATGGCTCGACCCGACCGTCTCCGACCCGGAGGACCTCCTGTCCCTGCTGGTGCCGGCGGCGCCCGGTCGGCTGCAGGCGCACCCGGTCTCCACCGAGGTCAACAACGTGCGGAACAACGGCCCCAACCTCGTCGAGCCGCTCGCCACCGAACCGCCGGACCCGGCGTGAGCACGGTCCGGACGGTCGAGACACCACACGGCGAGGCGCGCCTGGTCGTGGATCGCTCCAAGCACCCGGTGGCCACCTTGCTGCTCAACCACGGCGCCGGCGGCGGGATCGAGTCACGGGACCTGGAGGCGCTGGCCAAGGCGCTGCCCCGGCAGGGCATCACCGTGGTCCGGCTCGAGCAGCCGTGGAAGGTCGCCGGGAAGCGGCTCGCTCCCGCACCCAAGATCCTCGACGCCTGCCTGATGGCCGCCGCCAACCAGCTCCGCGTGCGCACCCCGCTGGTCGTCGGTGGCCGCAGCGCCGGGGCGCGATCGGCCGCCCGCTGCGCGAAGGAGCTCGGCGCGTCCGGGTTTCTCGCCCTCGCCTTTCCCCTGCACCCGCCCGGCAAGCCGGAGAAGTCGCGGCTCGAGGAGCTCGAGGGGGCCGGTCTGGCCACCCTGGTGATCCAGGGCGAGCAGGACACGTTCGGCCGGCCCGAGGAGTTCCCCGACGGCCACGACCTCGCCGTGGTCCCCGGCGCCGACCACGGTTTCAAGGTGCCCAAGCGCGGCGAGATCACCCAGGAGGACGCGCTCGGGATCATCGTGGAGGCGACGCTCGAGTGGATCGTCCGGGACGTGGTCGGGAATCGAACCGACCTGTGAGGTGTTGTCGCTCACGAGACCCCTGGAGTAGCACTGAGGAGGAGAGCGCGTGCTCGAAACGATCCCGTGCCGTCCCGATGACTCGGTCCGGTGCCCCGACCCGTCGTACTTCGCGACGCCGCCGGGCACCCCGGTAGGCTGGGCAGCAATGACTGACTCAGCCCCCACCCCGGATCCGGAGGCCGCCGAGGCCCCGGAGACTGATGAGCAGCGGTCGGCGCGCTTCGAACGCGACGCGATGCCCTACCTCGACCAGCTCTACTCCGCGGCGATGCGCATGACCCGTAACCCGCAGGACGCCGAGGACCTGGTCCAGGAGACCTTCGCCAAGGCGTTCGCGGCCTTCCACCAGTTCAAGCAGGGCACGAACCTCAAGGCGTGGCTCTACCGGATCCTGACCAACACCTTCATCAACTCCTATCGCAAGAAGCAGCGGCAGCCGCAGCAGTCGATGACGGAGGAGATCGAGGACTGGCAGCTGCACCGGGCGGAGTCCCACACCTCGTCGGGGTTGAAGTCGGCCGAGACGGAGGCGCTCGAGCGGCTTCCGGACAGCGACGTCAAGGACGCCCTTCAACAGCTGCCGGAGGACTTCCGGCTCGCCGTGTACCTCGCCGACGTCGAGGGCTTTCCGTACAAAGAGATCGCTGAAATCATGGACACACCGATCGGGACCGTGATGTCGCGGCTGCACCGTGGCCGGCGGCAGTTGCGCGAGATGCTCGAGGACTACGTGCGCGACCGGGGGCTGACCCCGGCGTCGACCGGTCCGGACGGCAAGGGAGGGAAGTCATGAGCTGCGGCAAGCCGCACGACAAGGACTGCTCCGAGGTCCTCGAGCGGATGTTCGAGTTCATCGACAACGAGATCCACACCGCGGACAAGAGCGAGATCGAGCAGCACCTCGACGAGTGCTGGCCGTGCCTGGAGAAGTACGACCTCGAACGCACCGTGAAGTCGCTGGTGGCCCGCTCCTGCGCCGAGCACGCACCGGAGAGCCTGCGGGACAAGGTGCTGCTGCGGATCCGGCAGGTCCAGGTCGAGATCACCGAGACCCGGATCGTCACCGAGACCGACTGAGAACGTGAAAGACCCCGTGCCGTGAGACGGCCGGGGTCTTCCTCATCTGCGCGATGCGCGCAAGAAACGCCTGGGTCAGGCGTTGGGGCGCTTACCGTGGTTGGCTGCCTTCTTCTTGCGGGCGCGGCGCTTGCGGCCGGTCTTACCCATGGTGTCCTCCTCAACGCCGATCAATGAACTGCCCCGGCCGGTTCGGCTCGGGGCACCTCCATTCTCTCAGGTTCCCTCCGGTGGGGCCAATCGAGGACCCGGGTACGGTGCCGCCCGTGGTTGGATGGCCGCCATGGAGAAGGGGCAGAGCGCGACGCTCGAGTTCACCGTCACCGACCAGGACACCGCTGCGACGGTGGGCTCCGGTGACCTGCCGGTGCTCGGCACGCCGCGGCTGCTGGCGTGGTGCGAGGCGGCGACCTGCCGCGCTGTCGAGGGCTCGCTCTCGCCGGGGCAGACCAGCGTCGGCACCCGCGTGAGCCTCGAGCACCTGGTCGCCAGCCCCGTCGGCCGGACGGTGTCGGTCCGGGCGGACGTGGTGTACGTCGACGGGCGGCTCGTCCGCTTCGAGGTGGTGGCCGAGCACACCGACGACGGCAAGGTGATCGGGCACGGTGAGGTGACCCGGGTGGTCGTGGACGGTGACCGGTTCCTAGCCCGGGCCGGCGGCTGACGTCAGCGCAGCGGCAGGATGAACCCGAGCAGCTCGATCCCGGGCACCGGTGACCAGTCCCGCTCGGGCAGCCGTCGGAAGCCGAGCCGTTCGTAGAGCCGGTGCGCGGTGCCCATCTCCCGCATGCTGCAGATCACCACCGCGTCGTGGCCGAGCTCGCGCGACCGGTCGACGCAGCGGGCGACCAGGGCCTCGGCCACACCGCGGCGCCGCGCGGCACGGGCAACGGCCAGCATCCGGAACTCGCCCTCGTTGTCGCGGGCCAGCTCGGCGAACGGCGTGCCCGGCCGGCAGAACGTGACCGAGCCGAGCACCTCCTCGCCGTCGACGGCGACCCAGACCTCCGCCTCGCGGTGCCGTCGGGCGGCGTCGGCGAGCTCGGTCAGGTAGTCGTCGCCGGCGTCGATCAGGCCGTCGTCGCGGTAGGCCTCCACGGTGATCCGGCCGACCGTGTCGAGCTCGGCCTCCCTCGGCCGGCGTACCGTCAGCGCCATCACACGCCGAAGGTGTTGCGCGGGTAGGCCGCGTTCACGTCGGTGATCACGTTGACCAGGTAGGGCACGTTCGCGGCGAACGCCCGTTCCAGCGCGTCACCGATCCGGGTTGGGTCGGTGACAGTCTCGCCACCGCCGCCGAGCGCGGTCACCACCTGGTCGTAGCGGGTCTGGGGCGCGAGGTCGGCCACCACGTCGTAGCCGTAGAGCATCTGCATCGGCTGCTTCTCCAGCCCCCACGCGGAGTTGTTGCCGCAGACCATCACCACCGGCAGGTTGTGCCGGACCAGCGTGTCCACGTCCATCAGCGACATCCCGGCCGCACCGTCGCCGAGCAGCAGCACCACCTGCGCGGAGGGGCGGGCCAGCCGCGCCGCGATCGCCGAGCCGAGACCCGCGCCGAGACAGCCGAACGGCCCCGGGTCGAGCCAGCCGCCGGGCCGCTTCGGCTCGACGTACTTGCCGGCGAAGCTGACGAAGTCACCGCCGTCACCGATCACCACCGCGTCCTCGGCCAGCCGCGGCAGCAGCTCGCCGTAGATCCGCGCGGGGTGGATCGGGTCGGCCTCCGCCGAGAGCAGCAGCCGGTCGCGCTCGGCGGCCGCGGCCACCGTCGTCTGCAGCTCCGTGACCCACGCCGACCAGTCCGGCTTGCGCAGCTGCTGCTCGAGCGCCGCGTGCAGCCCCTCGATCACCAGCGTGAGGTCGCCGTACGCCGAAGCGGCCAGCTCGGCGTGCCCGGACACCTGTCCCTCGGAGTCGGCCAGGTGCACCACCTTCGCCGGCGGCGCACCATCCTTGCCCCCGAACACGCCGTAGCCGAGCCGGAAGTCGAGCGGCGTGCCGACCACGATCGCCAGGTCGCAGGTGCCCAGGGCGGTGCCCCGGGCCTTCGTGACCAGCAACGGGTGCCCGCCGGGGACCACGCCGCGGCCCATCCCGTTGGTGACGGTCGGGATGCCGACCGCCTCCACGAACCGCAGCGCCGCGTCCTCGGCGCCGTCGGCCCAGACGTCGGTGCCCAGGATCAGCACGGGTCGCTGGGCCTCGGCCAGCAGCGCGCCGATCTCGGTGAGCGCGTCCGGGTCGGGCTCGACCGTCCGCCGCGCGCCGACGGTCGGTCGCTCCACCGAGGCCCGGTCGAAGAACTGGTCCATCGGGACGTCGAGGAACGTCGGGCCGCGGTGCGAGGAGCCGGCCACGGTGAACGCCTCGTCCACCGAGGAGGCGATGTCGGCGACGTGGTGGACGGTGCGGGCCAGCTTGGTCACCGGCGCCAGCAGCGGCGGGTGGTCGAACTCCTGGAGGCTCCCGGTTCCCCAGCGACCGGCCGGGGCGCGACCACCGACCACGACCAGCGGCGAGCCGCTGAACCGGGCCTGGGTGATCGCGCTGACGCCGTTGGTGACGCCCGGCCCGGCGGTGAGGACCGCGAGACCCGGCACCCGGGTCAGCTTGCCCATCGCCTCGGCCGCGAACACCGCGGTCTGCTCGTGCCGGACGTCGAGCAGGCGCATCGGCGGCTCCGCCTTCACCGCGCCGTCGTACATCGGGAACACGTGCGCGCCGGACAGGGTGAACATCGTGTCCACGCCGTGCGCCGCGGCGACGGCCACGGCGTGCTCGCCGCCGTGGCCGTCGGTGCCGGCCTGCTCGCCGGCGGTGGTCGGGGTGTCCTCGGAGAGATCCGTCATGACCGTAGGTTACCCACAGGTAGCACCCTGCTACGGAGTGCCCTTCGCCACCTCCCCGGGGGCCATCTCGTCCAGCGGCAGGTCCTTGACCCCGACGTCGCCGGCGTCGGCCTTGTAGTCGTCCGGCGAGGTGAGGTCGTCACCGCCGGAGACGTTCAGCGCGTTGAGCAGCAGGGTGCCGGCCAGCGCGACCAGGACGTTGAACAGGAAGGCGGTCAACGCGATGTAGATGTCGATGTCCAGGAACGGGACCGTCGCCACCGGGCTGCCGAAGTGGCTGTCCGGGTCTCCGACGGCCGGGACGTTGTAGGCCGTCCAGGTCCCGTAGATCATCCCGACCGCCCAGCCGGCGAACAGCGCGTGCCGGTGGAACCAACGGGTGTAGAGCCCGAACACGATTGCCGGGAAGGTCTGCAGGATCCAGACACCGCCGAGCAGCTGCAGGTTGATCGCCAGCTCCAGCGGAAGCCCGAGCACGAAGAACAGCGCACCGAACTTCACCAGCAGTGACATCAGCTTGCTCTGCTTGGCCTCCTGGGCAGGGGTGGCGTCCGGCTTGAGGAACGCCTTGTAGACGTTGCGGGTCCACAGGTTGGCGGCCGCGATCGACATGATCGCCGCCGGCACCAGGGCGCCGATGGCGATCGCCGCGAACGCGATACCGGCGAACCAGCCGGGGAACTGCGACTCGAACAGTGCCGGCACCGCCTGCTGCGGGTTGTCGACCGTGATCCCGGCCGCGATCGCCGCGAAACCGAGCAACGCGAGCAGCCCGAGCAGGAACGAGTACGCCGGCAGCAGTGCGGCATTGCGCCGGATCACCGACCTGTTCTTGGTCGCCAGCACCCCGGTCAACGAGTGCGGGTACATGAAAAGTGCCAGCGCGGAGCCGAGCGCCAGGGAGGCGTAGGCCCAGTGCGCGGCACCCGGTGGGATCGCTCCCTTGCCGGAGACCTCGCCGGCCGCGATCGCGTCGGCGTTCTCGGTGTTGAACGCGTCGAAGGAGTCCGACGCCGCGGCGAAGATCGAGTCCCAGCCGCCGAGCTGGGTCGGCAGGTAGAACACCGCGACGATGATCACCAGGTAGATCAGCGTGTCCTTCACGAACGCGATCAGCGCCGGAGCCCGCAGGCCCGATGCGTAGGTGTAGGCAGCCAGGATCGCGAACGCGAGGAACAGCGGGATGTCCCTGACGAACCAGGATGCGTCCTCGGCCCCGCCGATGCCCATCACCTCGAGCACCACCTGGATGCCGACCAGCTGCAAGGCGATGTAGGGCATCGTCGCGAGGATCCCGGTGACCGCCACCGCGAGCGCGAGCGGCCGCGAGTCGAACCGGCCGCGGATGAAGTCGGCCGGCGTGACGTAGCCGTGCCGGTGCGAGACCGACCACAGCCGCGGCAGGAAGATGAAGATGATCGGGTAGAGCACGATCGTGTAGGGCACCGCGAAGAAGCCGACCACGCTGCCGGCGTACAGCAGCGCCGGCACCGCGATGAACGTGTAGGCGGTGTAGATGTCGCCCCCGATGAGGAACCAGGCGATGAAGGTGCCGAAGCCCCGCCCGCCGAGACCCCACTCGTCGAGGCTGTCCAGGGTGTCACCGCGGCGCCACTTGGCGGCGAGGAAGCCCAGCACCGTGACCAGCAGGAAGAAGAACAGGAAGACCGCCAGTGCGATCGGGTCGACGTCGGTCATGACACGCCGCCCCTCTCGCCGGCCGGCGGCTTCTGGCCACGGGCAGCCCGGTCACGGCGGGTTGCCGCCTGCGACAGCTTGAACGCCGAGTAGGTGAGCAGCGACGCGATCGGGATGAGCATGAACTGGAACCAGTAGAAGAACGGGAAGCCCAGGAACGTGGGAGTTGCGCGGTCGTAGAGCGGTACGAGCAGTGGCACGACGATCGCGACGGCCAGCAGCAGTGCGACGAGCAACCAGACCGGGCGGGTGCTGTGCGACCCGCGCGTTGAGTCCGGCAAGGGAATCACCTCCGAGATAGATGCAGAAGTGACGGTAGTCACACGGAGGCCGTACCCAGAAGTTTGCGCGGGACGCCGCGTGTCGCCCCGCCTGTTCAGACCAGGTAGCCGGGATTCGACAGCTTCAGGCCGTCGATCAGGCTGAGCAGCAGGTCCGCGCGGCAGGCCGGCGGGTTCGGTGCCAGCGCGAGCTGGAGGTAGAGAGCGCGCAGGTAGGCCTGCACGTTGCCGGTGACCAGGAACGGGTCGGTGGCGCTGTCACCGCCGGAGGTGGCCGCGCGATGCGCCAGCCGGGCGACCCAGGGTTCGAGGACGTCGAGACCGACCAGGTTGCGGCGCAGCACCTGCATCGTGGCCAGGGCCAACCGGTCGGGCTCCCCGTGGACAAGGTGGTAGTGGGTCGGCTCGAGCAGCCGGTCGGCGAGCACGTCGAGCAGCACGGTCAGCTCGAGGCGGCCCATCGTCTCCGCGCAGGCGAGGGCGCCGATCGCGTCCGCTCCGTGGGCGAGGGCGTGCGCCCAGCCGGACCCTGGAACGAAGCCGCGCAGGTCACGCTCGCGCACCAGCCAGCCGGCGATCCGGTCCCCCCAGCGCAGGATGGTGTCGCCGGGCACCAGGTGCATCTGGTTGTCCCGCACGATGCACTCGGTCAGGACCAGGCAGGAGAAGCTGCGCCGGAACACCGAGTCGGTGCCGTCCTCACCGAGACCGACGTCCAGCCCGGTGGCCATCCCGTCGCCGAGACCCTGCAGCAGGTCGTCGTAGACGCCCTCGGAGACCCACGCCGCCAGCGTCGGGTAGGCGATCCCGTCGCGCCGGTGCGGATCTGGGTCGCCCAGCATGCTGGTCAGCTCGCTGGTCAGCTCCGCGAGGGGGCGGTCCTCCGGGACCTTGAGGCCGTTGGCCTTCACCTGCTCCCAGAACCTCTCCGCCATGCGGCCATCCTGTCACCCGCGACGAGCCGGCCCGGACGCGGGTTCACCGGTCACTAGGCTGTCGCACGTGCCTTCGCTCAACGACCTGGTGCGTGCCCACACCGACCTCGACGACGAGGACCTGGCGTGGCTGCACCTGTTGCTCGCGGACTGGCAGATCATCGCCGACCTGTCCTTCGCCGACCTGGTGCTGTGGCTGCCGGACCGGGAAGGGATCGGCTTCTGGGCCGGGGCGCAGATGCGGCCCACCACCGGCCCGACCGCCTACGTCGATGACCTGGTGGGCGCGTTCATCCCCACCGGTCGGCGGCCGTTGCTGGACTCCGCCCTGGAGCGGCAGCGGGTGGCGCGCGAGGGCGACCCGGAGTGGCGCGACGACATCCCGGTGCGGGTGGAGGCGATCCCGGTCCGCCGCGGCGAGCGCATCCTCGGGATCATCGCCCGCAACACCAACCTGCTCGGCGTACGCACCCCCAGCCGCCTCGAGCTGTCCTACCTGCAGACCGCCACCGACCTGACCCAGATGATCAGCAACGGGTTCTTCCCGTTCCCGGGGCAGCGCTCGGACCATGCCGACTCGCCGCGGGTCGGGGACGGCTTCGTGCGGATCGACGCGGCCGGACGGGTCTCCTACGCCAGCCCGAACGCGTTGTCGGTGTACCGCCGGCTCGGCCTGACCGGTGACCTCACCGGGCTGCACCTTGCCGAGGTGACCCGCGGGCTGGTGCCGGCCAAGCGGCGTCCCGACGAGGAGACGTTGAGCGCGGTGCTCGGTGGCCGGCTGGCGAAGGACACCGAGACCGGCAACGACGACGCGGTGCTGATCCTGCGCTCCATCCCGCTGCGTCCCACCGGTGAGCACATCGGCGCGCTGGTGCTGCTGCGCGACGTCACCGACCTGCGCAACCGCGACCGGGAGCTGGTCACCAAGGACGCGACGATCCGGGAGATCCACCACCGGGTGAAGAACAACCTGCAGACGGTGGCCGCGCTGCTGCGGCTGCAGGCCCGGCGAATCGGCAGCGAGGAGGGCAGGCTCGCGCTGGAGGAGGCGGTACGCCGGGTGGGCTCGATCGCGATCGTGCACGAGACGCTGAGCCAGGCCTTCGACGACAACGTCGACTTCGACGACGTGGCGGACCGGCTGCGGCTGATGGTGGCGGAGGTCAGCTCACGTGGGGGCGCGATCACCTCGTCGCGCAGCGGGTCGTTCGGCACGTTGCCCGCCGAGACAGCAACGCCGCTGGCGATGGTGCTGACCGAGCTGTTGCAGAACGCCGTCGAGCACGGATTCGGCGACGGCGGGGGAAAGATGACGGTGAGCGCTCAGCGGCTGGTGGGCCGGCTCCACGTCACGGTCGAGGACGACGGTGCGGGACTGCCCGCGGGGTTCGACCCGGAAACCTCGACCAGCCTCGGGCTGTCGATCGTGCGCACCCTGGTCGAGTCGGAGCTGGACGGGATGCTGGAGATGGGGCCGGGGCCGGCCGGTGGGACGCGCGTGGGCCTCGACCTACCGGTCCACTGATCAGGCGGTGCGCACCTTGGCGCGGGCGTTGCGGCGCTTCAGCGCACGACGCTCGTCCTCGCTCATGCCACCCCAGACACCGTGGTCCTGTCCCGCCTCGAGCGCCCAGGCGAGGCACTGCTCGCGCACGTCGCAGCGTCGGCACACCTGCTTGGCCTCCTCGATCTGGAGGATGGCCGGACCGGTGTTGCCGATCGGGAAGAACAGCTCTGGGTCCTCGTCGAGGCACGCAGAGCGGTGGCGCCAATCCATGGCGACGTACTCCTTATCTTGTGCTGTGACCGGCCGGCGGGTAAGCCGGTCGGCCGTGGTTTGCGCCGTGCCTGTGCCCCATTGTTGTGAACACATTCACGAGGATCGACCCGCTCGTAGTGACGAGGGCGAGGTCGGGAGTGGTCACTTCTGTCGGGTTCGAGGACCCAGTGGCCGGTGACGCTGACGATCGTTGCAAGAGATGTGACCGCAAGCAACCCTTTCGCGAGGTCACTTTGGTCACAGGGCCCGACTGTAACGCCCGCCGGACGCCAACTCCAGGGACCGCGCAGGCCGGTCCAGACCCGTGGCCCCGGTGGGTAGGCTCTGCTCCCGTGACGGACACCCCCGACCCGCTCCCGCCGGTCTCCCCGAGCCCGCGCACGGCGCCGGCGCCGCTGTTGGTCGCCGCCTCGCTGGCGGTCGTCGAGGCGATCGTGCTGGTGGTGCAGGGCCTCGTCGAGATCTTCGCGCTGTCCGGCGACCGGGTGGTGATGGGGGTGACCACCACGCTGTTCTTCGTCCTGTACGGCGCCGGGCTCGCCTTCTGCGCCTGGGCGGTGACTCGGCTCAGGTCCTGGGCCCGGTCTCCGATCGTGGTCGCGCAATTGCTCCAGCTGGCCGTGGCCTGGAGCTTCGTCGGCGGCTCGACCACGCTGATCGCGGTCGCACTGGGACTGGTCGCGGTGCTCGTCCTGGCCGGCCTGTTCCATCCCGCCTCGCTCGACGCGCTCGCCGACCAGCCGTGAGCTAGGCGGGGGAGGGGCCGTCGACCCTGTCCAGCGACGGGTCGTCGGCCAGCGCCTCGCGCAGCTGCTGGAGCGTCTTGTTCAGCAGCCGGGAGACGTGCATCTGGGAGACGCCGATCTCGGTGGCGATATGCGACTGGGTCATGCCGCGGAAGAACCGCAGCGTCAGGATGTGCTTCTCCCGAGGGTGCAGCTGCTCGAGCAGCGGTTTGATCGACTCCCGGTTCTCGACGCTCTCCAGCGCCTCGTCGTCCTCGCCGAGCGTGTCCAGCATGCTCAGCGCGCTGTCCTCCGCGGAGTCCGTCGCCGCGTCCAGCGACAGGGTGGCGTAGGCGTTCGCGGACTCGAGGCCCTCGAGGATCTCCTCCTGGGTCACCCCGATCCGGCCGGCGAGCTCAGCGATCGTCGGGGACCGGCCCAGCGAGTGGGTCAGGTCGGCGGACGCGGCCGAGATCGAGATCCGCAGCTCCTGCAGCCGCCGCGGCACCCGGATCGCCCAGCCCTTGTCACGGAAGTGGCGTTTGATCTCGCCGACGATGGTGGGGGTGGCGTACGTCGAGAACTCCACGCCGCGGTCCAGGTCGAACCGGTCGATCGCCTTGATCAGGCCGATCGTGCCGACCTGGACCAGGTCGTCGTACGGCTCCCCGCGGTTGCGGAAACGGCGGGTCAGGTGCTCGACGAGCGGCAGGTGCAGGCGAACGAGGTCGTCGCGGATCTGGCCACGCCGCGACGCCGGCACGCCGGCCCCGGTCAGCTCGGTGAAGAGGGCGGTGCTCCGCGCACGGATCTCGGTCAGGTCCGCATGTCTGCTGGCCTGGTCCTCGGGCATGGCTAGGTCGGCTCGCCGCTCGTGCGCGACAGGGTGACGATCAGCGTGTCGCCCTCGACCTGGGCGTCCAGCGAGCTGGTCAGCGCCGAGAGCACGGTCCACGCGAAACCGTCCTGGCTCGGCGGGCGCGGCGAGTCGCACTCGGCGGCCACGGCCACCCGCAGGGTGTCCCCGCCGAGGTAGAAGGCGCAGTTCAGGTCGCTGCCGGTCACCGCCTGGGGGAGCACC
The DNA here is from genome assembly GCA_035249775.1 of Nocardioidaceae bacterium. Taxonomy (GTDB): domain Bacteria; phylum Actinomycetota; class Actinomycetes; order Propionibacteriales; family Nocardioidaceae; genus Nocardioides_C. The sequence goes on from DATFGA010000166.1 coordinate 13,819, forward strand.
ATCGCGCAGGCCTCGTCCACCGCGATCCGCAGGTCCTCGATGTCGTCGAGGGTGAAGTCGAGACGCGCTGCCAGACCGGCCGTTGCGGTGCGCAGCACCGAGAGGAAGGCGCTGTCGGCCGGGATCCTCAGCTCGACGTCGGGTCGGGTTTCTGCCACGGGCTACCTCTTCGGGCGACTTCGGGTTGGTGCGGGGACCTGCGAGATCCCACACAGCGTAGACGGGGCCGGGCAGGATTTCCTGCCCGACCCCGGCTCAGTCGTTGGTGAGCTGCGCTCGGCGGCTCAGGCCTTCTTGGTCTCCCAGAAGATCTCGGCGATCTCGTCGATCTTCGCGAGCAGGTCGTCCGCGGCCTGCGCGTCCATCGTGCCCTTCGTACCGGTGGCACCGGCCAGCTTGGTGGCCTCGTTGAACAGCTGGTGCAGCTGCGGGTACTTCTCGAAGTGCGGCGGCTTGAAGTAGTCGGTCCAGAGCACCCAGAGGTGGTGCTTGACCAGCTGCGAGCGCTCTTCCTTGATGATGATGGCGCGGGTGCGGAAGTCGGGGTCGTCGTTGTCGGCGCACTTGCCGATGATGCCCTTGATCGACTCCGCCTCGATGCGTGCCTGGGCGGGGTCGTAGACGCCGCAGGGCAGGTCGCAGTGAGCGTGGACTTCGAGGGTCGGTGCGAACAGTCGCGAGAACATCCATGGGTCCTTTCTCTTGGTCACATCTGGGTCAGCACCTGCGACACTACTCCGCGTCGGGACTTCGGACGGAGGAGGGCGGTGGCCGTGCTACGGGTGGGGTTCGCCGTGGTGCGGGGCCGGTCGATGCAGCCGACGTTGCGCGACGGTGACGTCCTGCTCGTGCGACATGGGGCCGTTCCGCGGACCGGTCGGCTGGTCGTCGTACGCCTGCCCGACGGGGTCGTCGCAGTGAAGCGGGCCACCCGTCGCGAGCCCGCCGGATGGTGGGTGGAACGCGACAACCCGCGCGAGGGCGTGGACTCGTGGTCGGTCGGGGCGGTTCCCGACGCGGACGTGGTCGCCGTCGTTCTCGGCCGGGTCTGGCCGTGGTCGCGCGGCCTGTCGCGTCGACCACATTCTGGTTAGCCTCGGGCGGTGCGGCGCCGTCCTGTGCGAGACTGTGGTCCAGGGAGACCCCCGTTTCCGAGCAGCTCCGCCGCCTCACCCCCGCGCTGACCGTTGAGCTGTCACGTCGTTTCCCCGAGACACGAAGGCTCCAGTCATGGTTGCATCAGCACCAATGCCCGATCCTGAGAACCCGCGCGCCCACGACCCCGTCTTCGAGCTGCACGCCGGCGGAAAGATGGAGATCGCCTCGACCGTCGAGCTCACCGGACCCGACGAGCTGTCGATGGCCTACACCCCCGGCGTGGCTCGGGTGTGCGAGGCGATCGCCGAGGACCCCTCGCTGGCCGACGACTACACCTGGGTGTCGAACACGGTCGCGGTCGTCACCGACGGGTCGGCGGTGCTCGGCCTCGGCGACATCGGACCGTCGGCGGCGATGCCGGTGATGGAGGGCAAGGCCGTCCTGTTCAAGCAGTTCGGCGGGGTTGACGCGATCCCGATCTGCCTGGACACCAAGGACACCGACGAGATCGTGGAGACCGTTGCCCGGCTCGCGCCGAGCTTCGGCGGGATCAACCTCGAGGACATCTCCGCGCCGCGGTGCTTCGAGATCGAGCAGAGGCTCAAGGACCGGCTGAGCATCCCGGTGTTCCACGACGACCAGCACGGGACAGCGGTCGTCGTACTCGCCGCCCTGGAGAACGCGCTGAAGCTGACCGGCCGCGAGATCGGCGAGGCCCGCGTGGTGATCTCCGGTGCCGGTGCCGCGGGCGTCGCCGTCTCCCGGATCCTGCTCGCCGCCGGTGTGCGCGACCTCGCGGTCGTCGACCGGCAGGGCGTGCTGAACTCCGCCCGCGGCGACCTCACCCCGGTGAAGCTGTCGCTGGCCCAGGACACCGCCGACACCACCGGACGCGAGGGCCGGCTGGTCGACGCCCTCGACGGCGCGGACGTGTTCATCGGTGTCTCCGGCGGCAGTGTGCCCGAGGAGGCGGTGGCGCGGATGGCTCCGGACTCGATCATCTTCGGCCTGGCCAACCCGAACCCGGAGGTGCACCCCGACATCGCCAACCGCCACGCGCGGGTGGTGGCGACGGGCCGGTCGGACTACCCGAACCAGATCAACAACGTGCTCGCATTCCCCGGCATCTTCCGCGGCGCGTTCGACGTGCGCGCGACCAGCATCACCGAGGGCATGAAGCTCGCCGCGGCCGACGCGCTCGCCGCACTGGTCCGGGACGACCTGACCGAGGACTGCATCATCCCGTCGCCGTTCGACAAGCGGGTGGCCACGGCCGTCGCCACGGCGGTCGCCGATGCCGCGCGCCGGGACCGGGTGGCCCGACGCTGAGACCCGCTCGATCCGCGACGCGGTGAGTCAGTAGGGTCGAGGACATGTTTGCTGTCTATGCGGAGAGCTTCTCCAACGACGACCCCCTGTCCGGACTCGTGGTCGGCGAGCGGCCCGACCCGACGGCGCCCGAGGGCTGGACGACGGTGACGGTGAAGGCCGCGTCGTTGAACCACCACGACCTGTGGTCGCTGCGCGGGGTTGGTCTGCGCGACGAGTCGCTGCCGATGATCCTCGGCTGCGACGCGGCCGGGTACGACGAGGACGGCAACGAGGTCGTCGTGCACGCCGTGGTCAGCGACCCGTCGTGGTCCGGGGACGAGACCCTCGACCCGAAGCGGTCGCTGCTCAGCGAGAAGCACCAGGGAACGTTCGCCGACAAGGTCGTGGTGCCGCGCGGAAACGTGCTGCCGAAGCCGGCGTCGCTGTCGTTCGAGGAGGCGGCCTGCCTGCCGACGGCATGGCTCACCGCCTACCGGATGCTCTACACCCAGGGCGGGCTCCGCGCCGGGGACAGCGTGCTGGTGCAGGGCGCCGGAGGAGGCGTCGCCACCGCGCTGATCACCCTGGCCCGAGCCGGAGGCCTGCGGGTGTTCGCAACCAGCCGCGACGAGACCAAGCGGAAGCGGGCGCTCGAGCTCGGCGCGCACGAGGTGTTCGAGAGCAACGCCCGGCTCCCGCAGCGGGTCGACGCGGTGATGGAGACCGTCGGCAAGGCGACCTGGTCACACTCGATCAAGTCGCTGCGGCCCGGCGGCACGGTCGTGATCTCCGGCGCGACCAGCGGCAACAACCCCGACCAGGCAGAGCTGACCCGGATCTTCTTCCTGCAGCTGCGGGTGATCGGCTCGACGATGGGCACCCGGTCCGAGCTGGCGTCGCTGACGACCCTGCTCGACGTCAGTGGGGCCCGTCCGGTGATCGACCAGGTGCTGCCGATGACCGACGCGCGGGACGGGTTCGCGGCGATGGCCGGCGGGGACGTGTTCGGCAAGATCGTCTTCACCCGGTAAGGGATCGCGATGGCCACGCACCTGCTGACCGGAGCCGGTTCCGGAATCGGGGCCGCCCTGGCCCGCCGGCTCGCCGATCGCGGCGACGAGCTGGTCCTGCTGGCCCGCAGCGAGAAGCGCGGTGCCGAGCTGACGGAGCAGTTCCCGGGTTCGCGGGCCGTGGTCGCGGATCTGGCCGATCCGGCGGGGGTCGGTGAGGCCATCCAGAAGCAGGGTTACCCGGAGCGGCTGGACTCGCTGGTCCACCTCGCCGGCGTCGTCGAGCTCGGAGCCGTGGGCGAGATGCAGGCCGACGTGTGGAGCCACACCATGGACGTGAACCTGCTGGCGCCGGCCGAGCTGACCCGGGCGGTACTTCCCGAGCTGCGCGCGGCCCGCGGTCACGTGGTGTTCGTGAACTCCGGATCCGGGCTCCGGGCGAACCCGGGGTGGGCCGCCTACGCGGCGAGCAAGCACGCGCTGAGGGCGCTGGCGGATGCGCTGCGAGCGGAGGAAGCCGCGAACGGCGTGCGTGTGACGAGTGTCTATCCCGGCCGGGTCGCCACCCCGATGCAGGAGAAGGTGCACGAGCAGGAGGGCAAGGAGTACGACGCCTCGGAATGGATCGACCCCGAGTCCGTGGCGACCACCATTCTCACCGCGCTCGACCTGCCGCGCGATGCCGAGGTCACCGACCTCACCGTCCGCCCCGGCCCCTGACCCTTCCGTTGAGACGCGCCCTTTTTCCCGTTGAGACGCGCAAGATTCGCGGTCGAGACGTGGAAAATTCGCGCTCCGGGTGGCAGCGCTCAGAGAACGTGGCGCAGGTATCGCATCGGCTCGGCGAGGTAGCTCTTCCAGTGCGCGACGATCGCCAGCTCGTCGTACGTCGACTCGCGCAGTCCCCACTCGCCGACCTCGAGGATGTGTGCACCCGGAAGCGCAGCCAGCAAAGGTGAATGGGTGGCGCACACGATCTGGGCGCCGCCCTGCGCGAGCTCGTGCAGCGTGCCGACCAGCGCGATCTGCGCGGAGAACGACAATGCCGCCTCGGGCTCGTCGAGGCAGTAGAGGCCGGGGGAGTCGAACCGGGTCCGCAGGATCTCCAGGAACGACTCGCCGTGGCTGAGCTCGTGAAAGCGCGGATCGTCGCGTCCGGGGTTCTCCTCGAGATAGGTGTAGAAGCCGTGCATCGTCTCGGCGCGCAGGAAGAACCCCCAGCGTGACGAGCCGGCCGAGCGTTCCAGGCGGATCCATCGCCACAGCTCCGACTCGCTCTCGCGAGTGGAGTGCATCGCATGCCGGGACCCGCCCTCCGGTGACAAGCCGAACGCCATCGCGACCGCCTCGACGATGGTCGACTTGCCGGAGCCGTTCTCGCCGATCAGCAGCGTGACGCCCTCGGGCAGGTCGAGCCCGTCCTTCAGGATGGATCGGACCGCCGGGATCGTCGCAGGCCAATGGCCCTGTCCGTCGTACCACTCGGGCACCAGCCGGCGAACCGGTCGCTGATCACGCACCGAGCCACCAACCCCTTCCGGAAAAAGTCCACGCCTCAACGGCGAAAAAGGCACGTCTCAACGGGGAAAAGGGCGCGTCTCAACGGGTCAGTCGTCGGGGTCGTCGAGGCGGGCGAGCCAGGTGGCCAGCCGCTCCACGGCGGTCTCGAACTCGGGGTTGAGGTCGGTGAACTCCTGGAGCCGGTCGGCCACCCAGGCCAGGGTGACCTCCTCGTCCCCGCGCCGCTTCTCGAGCTCCTCGATGCCTCGGTCGGTGAAGTACATCGCTCAGCTGAACGCCTGCTGGAGGATGCCCTTCTGCTCCTCGACGTGCCGGGAGTGCTGCCCGACCGACGGCGAGGACGACTCCGGCCGCGACACCCGGTAGAACGGGATCCCACCGAGCTCCGGGGTCAGGTTGAGCGCCATGTGCGGCCACGGCCCCATGTTGGCCGGCTCGTCCTGCACCCAGCGGATCTCCTTGAGGTTCGGGTACTTCGCCAGCTCTGCCTTGAGCTCCTCGACCGGTCGCGGGTAGAGCTGATCGAGCCGCACGATCGCGGTCCGCAGGTCCTCGCCCTCGCGCTTCTTCCGCTCGACCATCAGGTCCCAGGTGATCCGGCCGCTGCACATCAGCACCTTCTCGACCCGGTCGGGACTGACCTGGTCGTCGCCGATCACCGGACGGAACGTGCCCTCGGTGAAGTCGACCGGCTGCGACGCGGCCTCCTTGCGCTTGAGCATCGACTTCGGCGTGAACACGATCAGTGGTCGGTGCTCCTCGCCCAGCGAGTGCTGACGCAGCAGGTGGAAGTAGCTCGCCGGCGTCGACGGCTGGGCCACCACGAACGCCTCGTCGGCCGCCATGGTCAGGAACCGCTCGATCCGGGCGGAGGAGTGGTCCGGGCCCTGTCCCTCGTAGCCGTGCGGCAGCAGCAGCACGACGCCGGACTGCTGGCCCCACTTCGCCTCGCCGGCGGACACGAACTCGTCGATCACGGTCTGCGCGCCGTTGACGAAGTCACCGAACTGCGCCTCCCACAGCACGAGCGCGTCCGGCCGGGCCACCGAGTAGCCGTACTCGAAGCCCATCGCGGCGTACTCGCTCAGCAGCGAGTCGTAGACGTAGAACTGCCCCTGGTCCTCGGACAGGTTGGCCAGTGGCGTCCACTCGTCTGCGTTGTTGCGGTCGATGATCGTCGCGAACCGGGAGACGAACGTGCCGCGCCGCGAGTCCTGGCCGGCCAGCCGCACCGGTCGGCCGTCCATCAGCAGCGAGCCGAACGCCAGGATCTCGCCGGTGCCCCAGTCGATCGGCCCGTCGGTGATGGCGGCGGCCCGACGCTGCAGCTGCGGCAGCACCTTGGGGTGTACGACGAAGCCGGCCGGTGCGTTCACGTGGGCGTCCGCGATGCGCTTGAGGGTCTCCTTGCTGATCGCGGTGCTCGACTTGTGGCCGTGCTTCTCCGGGTAGTCGGGGACCGTGGTCCACGACGACGGCGTGCTGGTGGCCTCGCGCACCTCGGTGAAGACCCGCTCGAGCTGCTGCTGGTAGTCACGCAGCACCTGCTCGGCCTCCTCGACCGTGATGTCTCCGCGACCGATCAGCGACTCGGTGTATAGCTTGCGAACCGAGCGCTTCTGCTCGATCAGGTCGTACATCAGCGGCTGGGTGTACGACGGGTCGTCCCCCTCGTTGTGGCCACGGCGCCGGTAGCAGACCAGGTCGATCACGACGTCCTTGTTGAACGCCTGGCGGTACTCGAACGCGAGCCGGGCGACCCGGATGCACGCCTCGGGGTCGTCGCCGTTGACGTGGAAGATCGGCGCCTGCACCATCCGCGCCACATCCGTGCAGTACAGCGACGAACGGGACGCGGCCGGTGAGGTGGTGAAGCCGACCTGGTTGTTGACCACGACGTGCACGGTGCCGCCGGTGCGGTAGCCCCGCAGCTGCGACAGGTTCAGCGTCTCGGCGACCACGCCCTGGCCGGCGAACGCGGCGTCGCCGTGCACCAGCAGCGGCAGCACCGGGAACGCGGCGCCCTTGTTCAGCACGTCCTGCTTGGCGCGCGCGATGCCCTCGAGCACCGGGTTCACGGCCTCAAGGTGCGAGGGGTTCGCGGCGACCGAGACGTTGATCTTCGCGCCCGATCCCGCGGTGAACTCGCCCTCTGCGCCGAGGTGGTACTTCACGTCGCCGGAGCCCTGCACCGTGCGCGGGTCGATGTTGCCCTCGAACTCACGGAAGATCTGGCTGTAGCTCTTGCCGACGATGTTGGCCAGCACGTTGAGCCGGCCGCGGTGCGCCATGCCCATCGCGACCTCGTCGAGCTCGGCCTCGGCCGCCGCCTCGCAGATCTCGTCGATCAACGGGATCGTGGTCTCGCCGCCTTCGAGGCTGAACCGCTTCTGCCCGACGAACTTGGTCTGCAGGAAGGTCTCGAACGCCTCGGCCTGGTTCAGCTTGAGCAGGATCCGCAGCTGCTCCTCGCGGGGCGGCTTCACGTGCGGCTGCTCGACGCGCTCCTGGATCCACCGGCGCTGCTCGGGGTCCTGGATGTGCATGTACTCGATGCCGACGGTGCGGCAGTAGGAGTCGCGCAGGATGCCGAGAATGTCGCGCAGCTTCATGAACCGTCGGCCGGTTCCGCCGAAAGACCCGGTCGCGAACTCACGGTCAAGATCCCACAGGGTCAGCCCGTGGCTCTCCACCTCGAGGTCGGGGTGGCTGCGCTGCTGGTACTCCAGCGGGTCGGTGTCGGCCATGATGTGGCCGCGCACCCGGTAGGCGTGGATCAGCTCGAGGATCCGCGCCTGCTTGCTGATCTCGTCGTCGTGCGACGCCGAGATGTCCTTGCTCCAGCGGATCGGCTCGTAGGGGATCCGCAGCGCCCGGAAGATCTCGTCGTAGAACCCGTCCTCGCCGAGCAGCAGCGCGTGGATCCGGCGCAGGAAGTCACCGGACTGCGCACCCTGGATCACACGGTGGTCGTACGTCGACGTCAGCGTCATCACCTTGCTGACCGCGTTGCGGGTCAGCGTCTCGTCCGAGGCACCCTGGTACTCCGGCGGGTACTCCATCGCGCCGACGCCGAGGATCGCGCCCTGACCCTTCATCAGCCGGGGGACGGAGTGGTTGGTGCCGATCGTGCCCGGGTTGGTCAGGCTGATCGTCGTGCCCTGGAAGTCGGCCACCGTCAGCTTGTTGTTGCGTGCCTTGCGGACGACCTCCTCGTAGGCGGTCCAGAACGCGGCGAAGTCCATCGTCTCCGCGGCCTTGATCGACGGGACCAGGAGCTGACGCGTGCCGTCCGGCTTCTGCATGTCGATGGCCAGCCCGAGGTTGATGTGCTTGGGCTGGATCAGGTTCGGCTTCCCGTCGATGACGTCGAAGCCATTGTTCATCTCCGGCATCTGCTTGAGCGCCTTGACCAGCGCGTAGCCGATGATGTGGGTGAACGACACCTTGCCGCCGCGGGCGCGGGCGAGGTGGTTGTTGATCACGGTGCGGTTGTCGATCAGCAGCTTCACCGGCACCGAGCGGACGCTGGTGGCGGTGGGCACGCTCAGGCTGGCGTCCATGTTGCTGGCGGTGCGGGCCGGTGCCCCGCGCAGCACGGTGAGCTCCGGCTCGTCACTGACCTCGGACTGCTGAGCCTGCTCGGGCTCCTTGGGCACCGGGTTGCTGGTCTTGGTCGCCGGCTGCGCCGGGGCGGCGTCGGCACGCTTCGCCTGCGAGCTGGCCGGTGCGCTCTTCGGCGCCGGTGAGGTCTTGGGCTGCTTGGCCTGCTTCGGCTGGGCCTG
>DATFGA010000167.1:0-4485 GCA_035249775.1 Nocardioidaceae bacterium
GGTCACCGGATGACCGTCGGAGGACACGACCCGGTAGGACACCTCGTACCTACCCGCCCGGTCCAGCGGCTGCACCGGCACGGTGAGCACTCGCCCGCGCACGGTCGGGTCGCCGACGGCACGGTTGCCCTCGTCACCGGCCACGACGGCGTTCACCAGGTCAGGGTTCAGCGCGCTCGCGAAGGTGAGGCGGACACTGGTGACCGCGCGGTCGACGACGGTGTCCTCGGCCGGTGCGCTGCCGGCCAGGTCGGTGTGCGCGGAGGCCGCGACCGGCACGGCGACCATGAGGCCGACTCCGAGCAGCGCCGCGAGCAACCTCGCGTACCACCTGTTCACGATGGATCCCTCTCGTTGTTGATGAGCTCCAGGTCCGGCAGCGGCCAGAACACCGCCACCACCCGGCTCCCTAGGTCGGTGGTCGGCACCGTCCCGAAGTCCCGGGAGTCCACCGACTCGGCGCGGTTGTCGCCGAGCACGAGCACCTCACCCACCGGGACCCGGACCGGGCCGTAGAACTCGCTGTCGATGTCGTCGGGATCGGCGTACGGCTCGTGCACGCGGGTCCCGTTCACCAGCAGCCGGCCGTCGCGGATCGCGACCCGGTCGCCGGCCAGCCCCACGATCCGCTTGACCAGCAGCGCACCGTCGGCCGGACTCTCGAAGCCCACGATGTCGCCGCGCTGCCAGGACCGGACGTGTCGGCTCACCTTCTCCGCCAGCACGTGCTGCCCCGGCCGCAGCGTCGGCGACATGCTCTCGCTGGGGATCCGCAACGGCTCCGCCACCCAGCCGCGGACGGCCAGCAGGAACACCAGGGTCAGCAACACCAGCACGGCGGTACGACGACCGCGCGGCCCACCCGCGGCGGCCCGCTCCGACCCGGCGGCGGCTGTCGTGGCGGCCGCCGCCGTGTCGTCAAGGGCCCGGGTGCGCATCGGTCAGCCCAGCACTCAGAGCGAGACCGGACGCGCCGCGCCGATCGGGTCGAACGCCGGGTCGTGGTCCGGGTCACCGACGCTGAACTGCATCATCATGTCGTGGTCCTCGTGGACCAGGTTGTGGCAGTGCATCATGTAGCGGCCCTTCGGAGCCGGCCAGCCGTCACCCGCCGGCGGTCCCGAGAACCGCATCGCGACCCGGACCGTCTCCTCCTCGCCGACGTAGGCGACGTCCTTGGGGCCCTTCTCGTAGGACCGGACGTTCGCAGCGCTGCCGTTGCGGGAGAGGATCTGGAAGTCCACCAGGTGGATGTGCACCGGGTGGAACCAGCCGCCGGAGAAGTTTTTCAGGTCCCAGATCTCGATCGCGTCTGCCTCCGGCTCGGCCAGGCAGAAGTCGTAGTTGCTGTTGACGACGTCCTCCCAGGTCGTGCCGTTGATCGTCCACTTGCCGTTGCTCCGCTCGAAGTCGAACTCGCGGACGGGGACGCCCTGGGCCAGCAGATCCGCCTCGGTCCAGGTCATGCACTCGGCGGGCGGGAGGATCGCGCCCCACTCCGGGTGGATCTCGTTGTTCGCCGTGCTCTTGGCGTCGCCGAGGACCTTGAACCGCATCGCGCGGTCGGTGTAGTCGTCGTCGCGGTTGTTGGGCGGCGAGTCGTTCATCAGCGTGAGCCGCGTGTTGTCCGGGTACTGCGCGAAGTCGATGACCACCTCGTAGCGCTCGGCCATACCGTGCAGGAACTCGGAGACCACCTGCGGCTGCGGCATCAGGCCGCCGTCGGTGCCGATCATGGTCATCGGGATCCGGGACCGGCCGTCGGTGAGGTACCACTTGAAGGACCGGGAGATCGACGCGTTCAGGAAGCGGAACCGGTACTTGCGCCGCTCGACCGTCATCTCCGGCCACGGCACGCCGTTGACCAGGATCGCGTTGCCGAACACGCCGGACTCGCTGTTGTCGTCGTAGATGAGGCCACCGCGGGTGTCGAAGGCGGCGTCCTTGACCACCACGGGCACGTCGTACGGGCCGCCCTGGGGAAGTCCGAGCGCACGCTCGTGCTCGTCGTGCAGGATGTACATCCCCGCCAGGCCGTTGTAGGCGTTCTGCGACGTGTGGTGCACGCCGTGGTCGTGGTACCAGAGGGTCCGTGCCTCCTGGCAGTTCGGGTAGAAGTACTGCTTCATCTGTCCGGGCATGGTGACGTCGGAGGCATAGCCGTCGAACTGCGGCAGCGAGGCCGACCCGTGCAGGTGGGTCGAGGTCGACCGCTTCATCGGGTCGCTGGTGTACGCCGACGGCATCCGCGAGTTCTGGTAGGGCGACGCCGGCGGACGGTGCAGCAGGTTGAGCTGGTTCACCGCGATGGCCTCGTCGTGGCGGGCGCGGATGGTCGGCCCAGGCACCAGCCCGTTGTAGCCGAAGACCGGCGTCTTGTAGCCGGGGATGATCTCGGCGACCGTGAACGTCTGCGCGATGTCGTAGCGGGTGTACGGGCGCTTCAGCCCGTCGTAGCAGTCGACATCGATGGAGCCGGACGGGGCCAGCTCGGGAGGCCGCACGAACGGCAGGGAGAACGGACGGGGCATGTCCCGCGTGCGCATCCGCTCGACACCACCCCTGGTGTGGGCGATGCGCTCCAGTGGTAGGGCTACGGCGGCCGCCCCCACGGCCCCGATCTTCAAGACATCTCGACGACTGAATGTCATGGCTCGACACTTCCTTGCTGCGAAATAGGTTTCTTCGGCCCCGAGGGCCTGACCGGGTCGCTGCCGTCCGTCGCGACCGGAATGAGGTTCACATCGGGAACTTGGGAGAACCTTGGACGTGGGGTCCCTAAAGGACGCCCCTAGGTATCCCCAAGGTCCTAGTACCACCGTGTCCGGATCGAAGCCGTCGGCCTGCACGCACGACGGTGGGACGAGGGGTTGGGGAACCATGAACGAGTACTCGAGGAGAGCTGCGGCCATTGCCGGGGCGATGACCTTCGGCGGAGTGCTGCTGCTCCAGCTGCTGCACCGGTCCACCGGTGGGGCCGGCCACGACGCGATGCCCTGGTTCGTCCAGGTGCTGCGCGACGGGAGCCTGCTGCTCCCGGCCGTGGTCGGAGCCGTCCTCGTCGTGCAGGCACTGGTCCGCGAGCCGGCCGGTGCCGATCCGGCGACACGGCTCGTGCACCGCGCGGTGCTCCCGGCGATGACCACGGCATGGGTCCTCGCTGCGACGTACCCGTTGGTCGTCGGCCTGGTCGGCGGCAGTGCGCACTCCGGACTTCCGTTGCCCCTCCATGTCTCACGCGACGCACTGATCCTGCTCGCGTGGTGTCTCCCGATGGCCGCAGCCACCTGTCTCACGGGGAGGACGCGCCGCACGGTCGCCGCCGCCCCCGTCCGGCGACGTCGGCCGGGCCGACTCCTCGTCGCAGGTGGCTCGGTCATCGGGTTCTTCGCGGTCGCCGCGGCGCCACTGGTCACGGTGGCGCCCGCGGCGACCGGCGCGGAGTACACCGGTGTGTGCGCGAACGCCACCCGCACGGTCAGCTACGACGTCGAGGCGATGTCGCTCGACCTGCCCATCAACGGCTGGGGCGACCACATCCCGGACGGGATGATCTACGCGTTGTCGAACCAGGACGCGTTCCCGAACACCGACGACCTGCGCGCCGAGCCGGGCCGGGCCACTCCCCTGGTCCTGCGCGCCAACGTCGGCGACTGCATCAAGGTCAGCTTCCACAACTCGATCTCGGACAAGCGGGTCGGCATGCACGTCGACGGCGTGGCCAAGCAGGTCACCGGCCCGGAGGCCAGCGACGGCGCGAACATCGGCTACAACACCGACTCCACGGTGGCCACCGGCGAGAGCCGCACCTACACCTGGTACGCCCAGCGCACCGGCCAGTTCCCGATCAACGACTACGGCTCCGGCACCAACTACGGGATGGTGGAGCCGAGCACCGACACCACCAGCCGCGGGCTGTACGGCGCGCTGGTGATCCTTCCGGAGAACTACACCTGGCACGAGCCGACCACGGGGAAGAACCTTTTGGTCCAGGACGGTCCGGGCCAGTGGCACGGGATCGGTGCCCCGGTGTTCGCCGACGCGCAAGGACCCGGCGTCGGCGACGACTTCCGCGACCTGGCGCTGCTGTTCCTCGACGAGCCCGAGGGGATCGTGAACCGGGACGGCGAGGAGCCGACCTACCCGGTGACCGGAGTGCCCGACTCGTCCTTCGGCTTCAACTACCGCGCCGAGCCGCTGCGCAACCGGCTGCAGGCGATGCTCGACCACCGCGCCGGCAAGGTGGTCACCCTGCCGAACGGCACGGTGATCCTTCCCGAGGACCACTTCTGTGACGGCTGGACCAACGACCAGGACGAAGCGACGAACCGCGCCCGGCTCGCGAAGGACCAGGGCCTGTCCGGATGTCTCGGCGAGGAGTCGCACCTGCAGTCGTGGACCTTCGGCGACCCCGGCAAGATCACCCGGGCGGTCGACGAGGTGGACCGGCTGACGATCGCGAACGCCACCGGCGGGACGTTCACG
>DATFGA010000168.1:0-4555 GCA_035249775.1 Nocardioidaceae bacterium
GTCGGCGATCCCGGGACCCTCGTCGCGGACTGCCACCCAGGCCCAGCCCTGCCGGCTGCCGGCGGCGACAGTGATCGTGGTGCCCTCCGGCGCCAGGCGGACCGCGTTGGACAGCAAGTTCGACACGGCCCGGTCGAGGGAGCCGGATCGGCGTAGACGACCGAACCGCTCGCCAGTCGAAGGTCAAGCTGAAGCGACCGTTCGGCGGCCAGCAGCGCGTACTCGGCCGAGATGCTGCGCGCGAGACCGGCGAGGTCGACCTCGCGGTCGACGTACGCGGATGATCGTTTGCGTGCCGTCGCGAGCAGGTCGTCGAGCAGCCGGCTCATGCGTCCAGTGGCCCGGGTCACGACCGCGGTCGCCTCCCGACGCTCGGCCGCGGTGGACTCGGAGCTGGCGAGCACCGCTTCGACGTTGGTCTGGATCACCGCGACGGGGTTACGCAGCTCGTGTGAGACGTCCTCGACCAGCGCGCGTTCGGCGCGAAACGCGCTGTCCAGCCGTCCGAGCATGCCGTTGATGGTGTCGGTGAGGGTCCCGAGCTCGTCCTTCGGCCCGCTGGTCGCGATCCGGCGTGAGAGATCGGTGGCAGTGATCTCTCGGGTGGTGTCGTTGATCAACGCGACCGGTCGCAGCGCGCGCCCGGCGACCCACCACCCGATCAGTAGACTGAGCCCAAACATGATCACCAGGGCGATGATCGAATAGTCGCGCAGCGTCTGCAGGGCGGTGAAGTTGACCGCCTTCTGCACGCTCGCCAGATCCGCGGCCTGGAACTGCTCGCCCGTTCGGTAGACGATCGATCCGTCCGCACTCCGGGTGAACTTCTTCACCGTCACCGGGTCCAGCGGGGCGGCCTGAATGGTCTGCGACAGCGCGAAGTAGACGCTGGCCAAGATCAGCGCGGTGATGCCGAAGAGCAGGGCCGAGTACGTGAGCGCGAGCCGGACCCGGATCGTCCGCGCCCAGGCCGGCAGCCTCTCGATCAACCTGGCGATCATGATCACGACGCCACCGCAGCAGCCTCGTCACGCAGCCGGTAGCCGCGTCCGATCAAGGTCTCTAGCAACTGCGGCTCGCAGTCGATCGTGAGCTTGCGGCGCAGCGTTCCGACCGTCACCCGCACGGTCTGGGTGAACGGGTCGGCGTTTTCGTCCCAAACGTGCTCGAGCAGTTCCTCGGCTGAGACCAGATGCCCGGGCCGGCTCAGCAGATAACGCAGCACACCGAACTCCTTGCGCGTCAGCTTGAGCTCGCGTCCGCCGCGGTAGGCCAGCTGGCGCGCCACGTCGAGCCGTACCGGTCCCGCGGTCAGCACGGAGGAGGCTCCATTGGTATCGCGGCGTAGCACCGCCCGAAGCCGCGCGGTGAGCTCCACCAGCGCGAACGGCTTGACGAGGTAGTCGTCGGCCCCGACGTCCAGGCCGCGGACCCTATCGTTCAGCTCCCCGCGGGCGGTCAGCATCACGATGCGCAGGTCCGGTCCGGCCATACAGTCAACGCTGCCGTCCCGGATGCCGCGGGCCAGCGAGAAGCCGTTGCCGTCGGGCAGGTTGATGTCGTGGAGCGCGACGTCGTACTCGGCGTACGCCAGCTTCTCGGCCGCGTCACTGCACGTGCCCGCCACGTCGACCGCGTAGCCCTCTCGGATCAGCCCGACCTTCAGAGCGCTCGCCAGGCCTGCTTCGTCTTCCACGATCAAGATCCGCACCCGTCAAAGCTAGTTGAGCGAATCAAAGGGCCGGGCTTGAACTTTCGCTCGGCTTTCTCCCTTGTTTTCAAAGGTTTTCTGCGTCGTTTGGTGAAGTGAAGGTGTCCCGCGAAACCCGGGGCTTCCTCGATCACAAAGGAGATTCACCGTGTCGACACCTTCGACGACACCATCAACCAACCGGCGGCTCGGTCGGCGCGTGGCGCTTGCCGGCGTGCTCGCCGCCGCGGTAATCGGCGGCGGGGCCGGCGTCGCCTACGCGACCGGCGGGAGCAGCGCAATTGTCGAAACGGGCTATGCGACAGAGGTCGAGCGCGTCCGCGGCGCCGAAGCGGCAGCCGACGCGGATCGCGACTGCCCAGGCCGCGATGGCCCAGGTCGCGACGGCTCGGCCGGCCCGCGTGGTGGCGGCTCGGCTAGCCCGGACAGGGGCGGGACCAGCCCGGGCACCCCGTCAACTCCGCAGAGCCCAACCACTCCCGAGACGACCCCGGACGGCGAGCTGTGACGGCCGACCAGTCCGTGCGGGCCGTGCCGACGGCGGTCCTGGAACAGACCTTGTTCGAGGTCAAGCGGGTCGTCGTCGGCCAGGACCCCATGGTTGAGCGGATGATCGTCGGACTGCTCGCCCGCGGCCACGTGCTGCTGGAGGGCGTGCCGGGCGTCGCCAAGACGCTGGCGGTGCGGACGCTGGCCGACACCTTCGGCGGCGCCTTCTCACGGTTGCAGTTCACGCCCGATCTGATGCCCGCCGACATTGTCGGCACCCAGGTCTGGCGGTCCTCGGCCGAGCGCTTCGACACCGAGCTGGGCCCGATCTTCGCCAACCTGGTGCTCGCCGACGAGATCAACCGGGCACCGGCGAAGGTCCAATCAGCGCTGCTCGAGGCGATGGCAGAACGCCAGGTCAGCATCGGCGGCACGACCTACCCCGTGCCCATGCCGTTCCTGGTCCTGGCAACCCAGAACCCGATCGAGACCGAGGGCGTCTACGCCCTGCCGGAGGCCCAACGCGACCGGTTCTTGATCAAGGTCGAGGTCGACCACGCTGAGGAACTCGACGAGCTGGCGATCCTGCACCGGATGAGCGTTGCCCCACCGCGGGCACACCAGGTCTTGACGGTCGACGAGCTGGTCGCGCTGCAGACCGAGATCGACCAGGTCTTCGTCCATCCGGCCATCGCTCACTACATCGTGCAGCTGGTCATGGCGACTCGGCACCCGCACCGCTTCGGCCTGGAGCTTGCCGAGGTGCTCGAGTACGGTGTCAGCGCCCGCGGGACGCTCGGGCTCGTCGCGGCGGCCCGCGCCCTCGCAATGCTCCGCGGTCGCGATTATGTGCTGCCGAATGACGTGGCCGACCTCGCGGGGGACGTTTTGGCGCACCGCCTCGTGCTGTCCTTCGACGCGGTCGCCGAAGGCGCCGACCCACGGTCGATCATCTCCTCGATCCTTGACGTCGTGCCACGCCCCCGGGTCGCACCCGAGGACGACGAGATCGCCGGCGTGGCCGCATGAGGACAGCGGTGGAAACCGGCACGAATCGGGCAGTCGGCTCACTGCAAAGCTTCCGGGGTCTTGACCTCACCGTCCGGCGGCGGCTGGACGGGCTGCTGCATGGCGAGTACGGCGGCGTACGGCTCGGTCCCGGCAGTGACGCCGAGGAGCTCGCGCGCTACCAGCCCGGTCACGACGTACGACGCATCGACTGGAAGATCACCGCGCGGGCGCGGCAGCCGCACCTGTGGTTGACGCAGGCGCAGCACGAGCTCGACACCTGGGTACTGCTGGACCAGACGCCGAGCATGGCGTTCGGCACGGTCGCCGCGGAGAAAGCGGAACTTGCCACCACCGTGGCCGCCGCGGTCGGCCTGCTGACGGACGGGCCGGGTAACCGGCTCGGCGTCGGCGTACTCAGCACCGATGGCGTCGCCTGGTCGGCGCCGCTCGCGGGTCGGATCGCGGCCCACCGTGCCCTGCGGACCGCGCCACGACCCCGCGACGGGACCGTGTCCCAGACCTTGGCCGAGGCGTTGACGGCGCTGGCCGCCCGACACCGCAGGCCGGGCATGAGAGTGATCATCTCCGACCTCATCGACCCCGCGGGAGCGATTGAGCGTCCCTTCGACTGGGAGGCGCCCCTGCGCCGACTTGCTGCGCGTCACGACGTGGTGGTGGTCGAGGTGGTCGACCCGCGTGAGCTGGAACTACCCCCGGTCGGCCAGCTGGTACTCGTCGATCCCGAATCCGGGCGGCAGTGTGAGGTCAACTCCGGCGACCGCCGGCTACGGACCGCGTACGCCAGCGCAGCGGCCGTCCACCGCTCCGCCACAACTGCCGCGGTCCGGGCCGCCCGCGCCGGGCATGTCCTGCTGCGGACCGACAACGACTGGGTCGCCGAACTCGCCCGCTTTGTCCGCGCGCGCCGCCGTCTGCCGGCGCGCCGCACCCAGAGGAGAACACGATGACCTTTCTCACCCCGATCTGGCTGCTTCTGCTGCTGCCGATTGCGGCGCTCGCCGCGGCCTACGTCGTGGTGTTGCGGCGTCGGCAGCGCTACGCCGTGCGCTTCGCCAGCCTGCCGATGCTCGAACGTGTCGTGCCCCGCCGCCCAGGCTGGCGCCGGCACGTCCCAGCCACCCTAGTGCTGCTCGCCCTGACCTGCCTCGGGCTGGCGGCGGCCCGGCCGGAAATGACGCTCCGATTGCCGTACGACCGGGCGACCGTGATGGTCGCGATCGACACCTCCGGGTCGATGGCCGCGACCGACGTGCCACCGAACCGGCTGGAGGCGGCGAAGGCGGCTGCGGTGGCCTTCGTCGACGACCTGCCCGACACGGTCAA
>DATFGA010000169.1:0-3258 GCA_035249775.1 Nocardioidaceae bacterium
CGCACAACCTTCTGTGCCAGATCCAGGCCGACCAGCTCGGCGTACCCGTCGAACGGCCCGCCATGGTCGAGACCACCGCGCTCGGTGCGGCGTTCCTCGCCGGCCTGGGCACGGGCGTGTGGAAGTCGACCGACGACCTGCGCGAGACGTGGTCGCTGGACCGGCGCTTCGAGCCGGACATCGAACGCGCGACCGCCGACGCGGCTCACGCGAAGTGGCGCGACGCCGTGGAACGCGCCAAGGGCTGGGCCGGCTGACCACAGAGGGACACCACCGCTCCCACCATTGCGGCGACGAGCCCCGTGACCCGCGCCGAGCCGGTGGGAGCTCGGGTGGCGTCCATGTCTGATGCCGGATCAGCCACACGTCCACGATGACTGCCGGGGCGGCGGCTGTCAGGAGAACGCGGCAATCGTTGCGGGTCAGTTACTGCTCGTCGGACCCAGCCGGCTCGGTCAGCTCCGCCGGCTCGGCCACCTCGGCCAACGCCTCGCGTGCCTCCTCAGCCGCGGCGTCCGCCTCGGCCTGCCGCTGCTCGGCCCGGTCCCGCTTCTCCTCCGCCTCCGACAGCTCGTCGTCGACCTCCTCGAGCTGGTACTCAAGTTCGCTCGCCTTCCGCCGCAGCTCGTCGAGCTCCCCCTGAATCTGCAGGCTGCGCGCCTCGAGCTTGGAGACCCGCTTCCGGTGCTTGTCCAGCTTCTTCCGCGCCTTGGTCGCTGCCGCCTCCGCCTCGTCCGCGGCCAGCTGCGCCGCCTCCCGTGCCCGCGCGGCCTCCTGCGCGCGGGCCTCCTCGGCGTCCTGCTCCCGGGCTTCCTCAGTGGCCGGTTCTGCCGACGCTCCCGCCGCGGCCTGCCCCGCTGCGGCCTGCGCGGACGCCTGCGACTTCGGTGGCACCACCTTCAGGTCCGGCTTCTTCCGCTCCACCCGGCGGGCGGTCATCCCGATCGCCTCGGGAACGGCGACCGCGCTCGACACGTCCAGCTCCCCCAGTCCGGTGGACGACAGCGCCTCGAGCAGCTGCCCGGTCCGAACCGCCTTCGCGGCACCCGGGTCGGTCATCGCCGCGCGCAGTGTCTCCTCCACCTGGTCGGCCACCGCCGTGCTCACCTTCACCCCGAGGTCCGCGGCCATCGCCCGCGCCTGGCTGGTGACCGCCGCGGTCAGCTGCCGGCGTTGCTTGCCCAGCTCCCGAAGCTCGTCGCCCTCGAGCTTCTCCTGCGCCTGCCGCAGCGCCTCGCCGAGAGACAGCACCTGTTCAAGCAGGTCGGCCTGGTTGCGGGCCAGCATGTTGACCACCCACGCCGCGGTCGACGGCTTCGGGAGCGCCTTGATCCGGTTGCTGAGGTCCTTGTCCTCGGCCTTGGCCTCCTTGGCGCGCTCGTTGCGGGTACCGGTGAACTCCTCGGGCGTGAGCGCGTAGAGCTCGTCCGCGACGCCGGCCAGGTCCATCAGCGCCTGCCCGTCGCCGGGACCCGCAACGGCAGCTCGTGGAGCACCACGTCGCGCAGCTCCCCGTCGGCCGCGACCGCGGTCAGGTACGTGCACCGCGGCTGCCTGCGCCGATCGGTCGGCGACCCGGGGTTCAGCAGGCGCAGGCCGGTGTCCGTGGTGGTGTCCCACGGGATGTGGCTGTGCCCGAACACGAGTACGTCGGCGTCGGCGTACTGCTCTGCGCACCGGCGCTCTCGTCCCTGTGCCGACCCGGTCTCGTGCACCACCGCGAACCGCACACCACCCAGCTCCACTCGTGCTACCTCGGGCAGTCGTGCTCGGAGCTCGGGGCCGTCGTTGTTGCCGTACACCCCGACGAGCCGCCGCGCCCGCTCCTCCAGCGCGTCCAACGTGGCCTCGTCGACCCAGTCCCCGGCATGGATCACGACATCGGCCGCCTCCACCGCCGCCCAGACCTCGGCCGGCAGGTCGCGCCCGCGCTTGGGCACGTGCGTGTCCGCGATGATCAGGAGCCGCTCGGTCGCCACGGACCCGAGCATACGGACGAGGGCGACGTGCACGAGGTCACCGATGAGTTTTCGGCAATGCGCCGGTCTGTACCGATGAAGACCCGATGCGGAGGAGCCGACAGTTGCCTAGAGTCAGCGTGTTACCAACATCCAGCGAGAGGTCGACGGCCATGACCGACCAGATCACTGAGGACTTCCTGGGTCCGAACGACCCGTACCGCGGGGAACTGCTCGCCCACTGCTACCGGATGCTCGGGTCGGTCCACGACGCCGAGGACCTCGTGCAGGAGACCTACCTGCGCGCCTGGAAGGCGATGGACAAGTTCGAGGGCCGCTCCTCGATGCGGACCTGGCTCTACCGGATCGCCACCAACGTCTGCCTGACTGCGCTGGAGAGCCGCAGCAAGCGTCCGCTGCCCACCGGCCTGGGTGCACCCAGCTCCGACCCGGTCGGCGAGCTGGTGCAGTCGCCCGAGGTGCCGTGGCTCGAGCCGGTCCCCGATGCGATGGTCGGCAACGGCGACCCGACGGACCCCGCGAGCATCGTCACGTCGCGGGAGAGCATCCGGCTCGCGTTCGTCGCGGCCCTGCAACACCTTCCGCCTCGCCAGCGCGCCGTACTCATCCTGCGCGACGTGCTCAAGTGGCGCGCCGCCGAGGTCGCCGAGCTGCTGAACACGACCACGGTCGCGGTGAACAGCACCTTGCAGCGAGCCCGGGCCCAGCTCGACCAGATGGCACCGACCGAGGACGACGTGGTCGAGCCGACGACGCCGGACCAGCGCGAGCTCCTCGAGCAGTACGTCGCCGCATTCGAGAACTACGACATCGCCGCGATGGTGGAGCTGTTCACCAAGGACGCGATCTGGGAGATGCCGCCGTTCACCGGTTGGTACCAGGGCGCCGAGACCATCGGCCGCCTGATCTCCACCAACTGCCCCGCACAGGGGCCGGGCGACATGTTGATGGTCGAGACCCAGGCGAACGGGCAGCCGGCATTCGGCCTCTACATGCGCGGCGAGGACGGCGTGCACCGCGCGTTCCAGCTGCAGGTCCTGACCATGCAGGGCGGTCGGGTCGCGCACGTCGGCTCGTTCTTCGACACCAACCTGTTCGCGAAGTTCGGCCTGCCGGAGGTCTACTCGGCACCACCGCAACCCCTTCCGGTCTGACCGGGCAGATCATGACCTGGGAAGCCGCCCCGGCTCCGCTGATCGGCGGGATCGGGCTGCTGGAGCGCGCCGTCGGCTACACGCTCGGCAGCCTCCTGCTCGTCACGCCCGATGCCATGGCTCGC
>DATFGA010000170.1:0-3802 GCA_035249775.1 Nocardioidaceae bacterium
CGCGCCAGGCGGCGACCGCGTCACAGCCGGCGCCGGAGACCACCTGCGGCGGCAGGCCACGGACCGGGCGGCCACGGCCGTCGAGCAGGCCCGTCTGCCGGGCCAGCGCCTCGCCGTCGCGGACCACGCGTACGACGTACCGGCTGCCCTTGCGGATGCCGTTGCCGGAGACCATCACGACGTCGGAGGGGTGACCGTAGATCTCGGCGATGTCCTTGCGGAGCCGTCGCGCGGCCGCACCGGTGTCCAGCTCGGCCTCGACCACGATCCGGCCGCTGACGATGTGCAGGCCGCCGGCGAACCGGAGCATCGAGGACACCTCGGACTTCCGGCAGCACGACTTGGTGACCGTGGTGCTGGCCAGCTCCGCCTTGACCTGTGCCGTCATCGCCATGCGTCCGATCCTGCCACGTCCTGGCCCCCAGGTCTGAGTCTGCTGTCATGAATGCCCGCGCCGACCGCGGCACGCGACGGCGTCACCCTATGCCTCACGTATCAATCCCGCATATGCATTGGCCAATTTGTGAGCGTCGTGACGTGGCGACCCGTCCGCCGCCGCGACGTCGGCGATCACCAGCTCCGCCCCGAACGAGGCGGCGGTGGCCCGGAGCAGCTCGACGTCGACGACGCTGTTGCGATCCGCGAGCACCACGTCGAGCTTCAGGTCGGGCGCGTGACCGGCGAGAACCTCGAGGTGGGTCTCCGGCGAGAACCCCTCGGTCTCCCCCGCCTGTGGCTCGAGGTTCAGCGTGACCACCTTGCGCGCCGCCGAGCTGATCAGCGCATCCCTGAGCTCAGGGACCAACAGGTGCGGGATCACGCTGGTGAACCACGAGCCGGGCCCGAGCACGATCCAGTCGGCGGCGGTGACCGCGGCGACGGCCTCCGGGCAGGCCGGCGGCTCCTGCGGCTCCAGCGCGACCGAGACCACCTGGCCGCTGGTCGAGGCGACCTCGACCTGCCCGCGGACGGTGGTCAGCAGGTGCGGGTCCGTCTCGTCGAGGCCCTCGACGGTGGCGGTGATGTCGATCGGCGCCACGGACATCGGCAGCACCCGGCCCTGCGCGCCGAGCAGCCGGCCCACCCAGTCCAGGCCGTTCACGTGCTCCCCGAGCAGCTCCCACAGCGCCACGATCAGCAGGTTGCCGACCGCGTGCTCGTCCATCTCGCCCTTGCTGGCGAACCGGTGCTGCAGCACCCGCGCCCAGGTGCGGCCCCAGTCGTCGTCGCCGCACAGCGCGGCCAGTGCCTGCCGGAGGTCACCGGGCGGGAGCACCCCGAACTCGCGGCGCAGTCGTCCCGAGGAGCCGCCGTTGTCGGCGACGGTGACCACCGCCGTCAGGTCGGTGACCACGTGGCGCAGCGCCGCCAGGGACGCGGACAGTCCGTGTCCGCCGCCCAGCGCGACCACCCGGACGTCGGCAAGACCCGGCACCGGCTCCATCTCACTCCCGTCCGAGGTCACGGTGCATCGGACGTGCGTCGATCCCCTGCGCCCGCAGCCGGGCCGCGATCTCCTCGGTCATCGCGACGCTGCGGTGCTTGCCGCCGGTGCAGCCGATCGCGATCGTCATGAACCGCTTGCCCTCGCGGAGGTAGCCCTCGGCCACGGTCTCGACGAGCGCGGTGTACTGCTCGATGAACTCCTTCGCCTCGGGACGTTCGCGGACGTAGTCGGCGACCTGACTGTCCCGGCCGGAGAGGTGCCGCAGCTCCGGGACCCAGTAGGGGTTCGGCAGGAACCTCATGTCGGCGACCAGGTCGGCGTCGACCGGGATGCCGTACTTGAACCCGAAGCTGACCACCGTGGTCTTCAGGGCGGTGGTGTGCTCGGTGCCGAACGCCTCGGCGACCTTGTCGGTCAGCTGGTGCACGTTGAGGTTCGAGGTGTCGATCACCACGTCCGCGTCACCGCGCAGGGAGGCCAGCGCGACCCGCTCCCGGCGCAGCCCGTCGAGCAACCGGCCGCCCTCCTGCAACGGGTGCGGCCGGCGTGCGGCCTCCTGCCGGCGGACCAGCACGTCGTCGTTGGCCTCCAGGAACAGCAGCGTCGTACGGCGCCCGGTCTTTCCCTGGGCGAGCACCTCCTGGAGCGAGGCGAAGAAGGAGCCGGAGCGGACGTCGACGACGACGGCCATCGGCTGAAGCACGCCCTGAGACTCGTCGACCAGGCGGACCACGTCCGGGACCAGCCGCGGCGGGAGGTTGTCGACCACGTAGTAGCCGAGGTCCTCCAGCTCCTTGGCAGCGGTGCTCCGGCCGGCTCCGGTCATCCCGGTGACGACGACCAGCTCGCCCTTCGGTTCAGACATCACGACTCCTCGATCTCACCGGTCGCGGTGTTCACGCTGACGGTCTTCGGTGTGCTCCTGCCCTGCTGTGCCAGGGCGCTCACGATTCTCTCGGCGGTGCGCGGCCCGATCCCGGGGACCGCGGCCACCTCCTCCAGGGTGGCAGCCCGCAGTCGTTTCAGGGACCCGAACTGGCGCAGCAGCGTCTTGCGGCGCACCTCGCCCAGGCCCGGCACGTCGTCGAGCAGGCTCTCCACCATCGTCTTCGACCGCCGCGAGCGGTGGTGGGTGATCGCGAACCGGTGCGCCTCGTCGCGGACCCGCTGGAGCAGGTAGAGCCCCTCGCTGGTGCGCGGCAGGATCACCGGGTCCTCCTGGCTCGGCAGCCAGACCTCCTCCAGCCGCTTCGCGAGCCCGCACACCGGCACGTCGTCGATGCCGAGCTCGTCGAGGGCGCGCTGCGCGGCGGCGACCTGCGGCGGTCCACCATCGACGACCACCAGGCCGGGCACGTAGGCGAACTTCTTCGGCCGGCCGGTCTCCGGGTCGACCAGCATCGGTCCCTCGGGACCGTCCGCGCCCGACGACGCGTCCGCGTCCAGGCCGACCTCGGCCGACTCCGCGCGGTCGTCGAGCAGCCGCCGGAACCGCCGGGTGATCACCTCGTGCATGGAGGCCACGTCGTTCTGGCCCTCGACGCCGCGGATCACGAACCGGCGGTACTCACTCTTGCGAGCCAGCCCGTCCTCGAAGACCACCATCGAGGCGACCACCTCGGTGCCCTGCAGGTTCGAGACGTCGTAGCACTCGATGCGCAGCGGAGCGGTGGGCAGGTCGAGGGCGACCTGGATCTCCTCGAGGGCGCGGTTGCGGGTGGTCAGGTCGCTGGCCCGCTTTGTCTTGTGCAGGCCGAGCGCCTGGAGCGCGTTGCGGGCGACGGTCTCCTGCAGTGCCTTCTTGTCGCCGCGCTGTGGGACCCGGATCGCCACCTTGGCGCCGCGGAGCCCGGTCAGCCACTGCTCGAGGGCCGGGGCGTCGTCGGGCAGCGCCGGCACGAGCACCTCCCGGGGGATCGAGTCGGACACCTCCCCGTCGTACAGCTGCTGGAGGAAGCGTTCGACGAGGTCGCCGGTGCTCGCGTCGTCGACGATGTCGGCCACCCAGCCCCGCTGCCCGCGGATCCGACCCCCGCGCACGTAGAAGATCTGCACCGCCACCTCGAGCGGGTCCTCGGCGAACGCGATCACGTCCGCGTCGGTGCCGTCGCCGAGCACGACCTGCTGCTTCTCCATCGCCCGGTTCAGGGCACCGATGTCGTCGCGGAGCCGGGCGGCGCGCTCGAAGTCCTGGTCCGCCGAGGCGGCGTACATCTCCTTCTCCAGGCGCTTGACGAACCCGCTGGTCTGGCCGGCCATGAAGTCGCAGAAGTCGTCGACGATCTCGCGGTGCTCGGCCTCCGAGACCCGGCCCACGCACGGCGCCGCGCACTTGCCGATGTAGCCGAGCAGGCA
>DATFGA010000171.1:0-5061 GCA_035249775.1 Nocardioidaceae bacterium
AGGGCGACACCGCCGGAGGCGGGAGTGGGATCGAGGTCGAGCTCGAGACCGAGGTCCAGCCCGGGATCGAGACCGAGCCAAGGACCGCCACCGGCGACGACACCGACACCGACGCTGCGACCGGCACCGAGGGCGGGAAAAGCGCGAACGTCGGAAGCCAGGCCGCGACAGAGCCCGCCGCGGAGGCCGACCGCACCGAGCCGGTTTCGCGCAGCGGACGGACGTTCCTCGCCGCCCGCAAGCCGGACCGGCGGCCGAAAGCCAAGCCCACGTCCGAGCCCTCGCCGGAGCCGGCGCCACAGCGTGCCCCGCAGCCCGAGCCGCAGCCCGAGCCCGAGGTCATCCACGACCACGACCCTGCGCCCGCCCCCGCGGACGAGCCCGACACCCGCCTCGAGGGCGACGCTGCCCCCGAGCACGAGGAAGGCGCCGAGGACGAGGCCGCGCACGTCGAGGACGAGACCGAGCACGCCGAAGAGCCCGCCGAGCAGGAGCCCGCCCCGCTCCCCGAGGACCTGGGGCCCATCGAGAACGAGGTGTTCGACCCGAGCCTGGGACCGGTGGCGAGCGTGACCGACGAGAGCCGGTACGGCGGCCGCAAGGGCGAGATCATCGTGCTCAGCGATGCGCTGATCCCGCACGCCTACCGCGGCGACCCGGTGCGCGTCCGGCTGATCCACCCGGGCGTGAAGGAGACGCACCCGTTCCACCAGCACACCAACCGCTGGCGCCAGGAGTCCGAGGACCCGGACTCGACCGTGCTCGACGTGCAGTCGATCGGCCCAGGCCAGGCCTTGGAGCTGGTCTACGACGGTGGCGCCGGTGAGGCGATCACCGGTGACCCGGCCAACCCGGCCGCAGGCCCGAAGACCGCTGCCGAGTGGCTGGAGGCGGGCCGCCCCGACCTGGCAGCCCTGGCGATCACCCGGGCGAGCAACGGGGACCAGATCTTTCACTGCCACCTCTACCCGCACTTCGCGCAAGGCTTCTGGGGTGTCCTGCGAGTGTTCGACCGGCAACGGCCCGTCGACCAGAGCCTGTGGCCGGCCGGCGTACCCCGCACCTATCCCGACGCCACGCCCATCGAGCCGCTGGTGCCGCTCCCCGACCTGAACCTGATCGCGAAGGACAAGCAGGGCCAGGACGTCGCGATGACGCCGATGCCCGACGCCGCGCACCCCGGCTACCCGCTGATGGTCAAGGGCGAGTACCTCCAGCGCGCCTTCCGGGCACCCGGCGGCGTGGTGGCCGACCGGTTCGGCGACCCGGCCCTCAACTGGCGGCGCCCCGGCGACACCGTGCGCGACTACGCGGACCCGGTGACCACCGACCTCGAGCGGGCCAACATGGTCACGGACGAGAACAACCGGGCCATCCCCGGTTCGTTCTTCATGGACCCGTGCCCCGCCGGCGCGCCGGTCCGGGAGTACCACCCCACGGTGATCGACGCCAAGATCGTCTACAACAAGGCGGGTTGGCACGACCCGGGCGGCAAGCTGTACGTCGAAGCGCCACCCTCGGACCCTGCCGACCCGTCCACCTCGATCGACGTGGCCGCACGGATCCGGAACAAGATCATGAGCGGCAGCGTGCAGACCGAGCCCTACAACATGCGGGCCCAGATCGGTGAGTGCGTCAACATGCGCGCCACCAACGCGACCCACCTCGACAACGACCTGTCCACCCCGATCGACGTGCACGACGGCCAGCTCGCCAACGGGCAGCACACCGGCAACAACGCCTTCCACATGCCCACGCTGATGGCCGAGCTGAGCCTGCACGTGCACCTGGTGCGGTTCGACGAGCTCGGCACGGACGGCACCTCGGTCGGCTGGAACTACGTGCAGGCACCGATGGTCGGGCAGACCTACAACTACCGGTGGTTCGTCGACGTGCCGCTGCGCACGGTCTACTTCCACGACCACCAGAACCCCAACACGCACCAGCAGCACGGGTTGTGGGCGGCGATGAACGTCGAGCCGAAGGACTCGGTGTGGACCAGCCCGACCACGGGCGCCCCGCTGGCACCCGCGTACTGCAAGGACGTGAGCGCCTCCGCTCCGGCAATGTCCGGCGGCACCCCGTGCTACGGCGTGGGTTCGGTCTCCGACATCAAGGTCGCGGACCCGGCGAAGCCCGGCTCCTGGGCCGCCAGCTTCCGTGAGTTCACCGTCAACTACTCCGACTTCGTCCCGTTGTACGACGCGGCGGGCCGGCCGGTGAACCCCCCGGAGGTCGCCGACGACTTCGCCACCGACCAGGGCGGGATGGGGATCAACTACCGCAACGAGCCGTTCCCGATCCGGATCAACTCCTCCCGTTCAGGACTGAAGAAGGAGCCGGCGTACATCTTCAGCTCCGCCGTCCACGGTGACCCGTCCACGCCGCTGTTCCGTGCCTACCCGGGCGACCCGGTGATCTTCCGGTTCATCGGCGGCGCCCACGAGGAGGCCCACAACTTCACGCTCTCGGGCCACCGGTGGCTGCACGAGCCGGACGACCCGGACTCGGCGCTGTCCGACTCGCAGTTCGCGATGACGTCGGAGTTCTTCAACTTCGAGGTCAGCGGGGCCCAGGTGGTCAAGCGGGGCAGCAAGAGCGACGCCGTGGAGAAGGCACGCGAGGCCGGCGGAACCGAGGCCGGCGCCACGATGGTGGTGCCCGGTGGTGCCGGCGCTCCTGGGGACTACATGTACGGCTCGATGCCGCTGAACGACCTCTGGATGGGCATGTGGGGCATCTTCCGGGTTCCGGCGAGCCGGGTCCCGGACCTGCAGCCGCTGCCCACCAACGCGGCCCCGGCTCCGGCCAAGAAGGGCAGCGAGTGGCCGGCACTGAAGCCGGGCGAGCTGATCAAGTCCAGGGGCCCGCTGCTCGACCCGTGCCCGAACACGGCCCCCAAGCGGTCCTACGACGTGAGCATCGTCCGGCAGAAGATCGTCTACAACGCCGCCGGCGACCACGACCCGAACGGCGTCGCCTACGTGCTCGACAGCGAGCTCGACCCGTCCGGCGCCCCGAAGGCGGGGACCAACCTCAAGCCGCTGTTCATCCGTGCCAACGAGGGTGACTGCCTCTCCATCACGCTCACCAACCGGCTGCCCGTGGAAGGCATCTCGGTCGGCGAGGGCGACCCGCCGAACCCGGTGGAGAAGGTCGGGGACGAGGGCACGTCCACCGTGACGAACCTCGACAACGGCAAGCTCTCCTCGGTGGCGCCGGTGTGGCCGGCCGGGAACCGGGCGTCGCTGCACGCCTCCGGCCTGGTGCGCCACGAGGTCACCACGAGCGACGGCGCGGCGGTCGGCTACAACTACGACAGCACGATCGCGCCGGGTCGCAAGTACACCTACAGCTACTACATCGACAACGGCAACCTCGGCGTCATCAACTTCACCGACTTCGGCAACCTGCGCGGGACCCGGCACCACGGTGCCTGGGGCGGGCTGGTGGTGTCGCCCAAGGGTGCGACGTACCACGACCCGACGGACCTCGCGCCGCTCGCCGCCGGTGAGGAGGCAGTGATCAAGTACGTCGACCGGTCGGGCGCCACCCGGGCCTACCGGGAGTTCATCGTCGACGTCCAGGACGGGCTGAACCTGTTCGACAAGTCCGGTGAGCCGATCACCGCGCCGGAGGAGGAGGAAGAGCCCGCGGACGGACCGGTGGAGCTCGAGGACGAGGGCGAGGTCGGCATCAACTACCGCACCGAGCCGTTCGCGCACCGACTGTCGACCGGCGCCGACATCGCCGACGTGTTCAGCTCCACGGTGTTCGGTGACCCGGCGACCCCGGTGTTCCGTGCCTACGCCAACGACCCGGTGATGGTTCGGGTCCTCAACAGCTCGGACCTCCCGCGGGCGCACACCTTCGGGATCAACGGTCACAGCTGGCGCTACGAGCCGCACGACCCGAACAGCAACATCGTCACCGCGCAGGGCGGTCTCAACACCGGCCGCACGTTCAACGCGGGGATCTGCGCCGGCAGCAACCTGCCGCTCGACGACCTGACCGGGTCGGCCACCTGCGGCACCGACGGCCAGGCAGGCGACTACCTGTACGGCGACCGCAACTTCTTCCACATGCTGAGCGGCGGCATCTGGGGCCTGATCCGGGTCCATGCTGACGACCAGTCCGATCTCGCCCGACTGCCAGGGAAGTGAACGATCATGGTGACCATGTCTCAGGAGCTGTTGCCGCCACGGGAGCAGACGATCGGCTTCGCCCGCCCGCTGCTGTGGGTGGCGTTGACCCTGGCGGCGGTCGGGGCGGTGCTGGCCGCCGTGCTCGCGGTCAACGTGCTCACCGAGCCCGATGAGCTGGCGGTCGGCAGCCCGGCCGACACCTCCTACGGGTCCTTCACCGTGACTCGGGCGGCGACCACCTTCGTGCCCGCAACCCAGGGCCCGCCGACGATGGCGAAGATGATGGGCACGGTGGGCACCGACCAGCTGCAGGTCTGGGTGCGTGTGGTCAACGAGGAGAATGCGGACGGTGTCCGCTACGGCCCGCAGCAGATGATGCTGCTCACCGGCGGCCCCGGCGGCATCATGGAGCACCCGATCCAAGGCTCGAACCTGGAGCCGGGCGTCCTGCCGATGGGCGCGAGCGTCGACGGCCAGGTCTGGTTCGACCTCGAGGGGATCGACCCGGAGCGGGACCACTGGCTCGAGTACGCCGCCCCGGACGGCTCGGTGCTGCGGATCCCCCTGCCGGACGGCGCAGTCGCCGATCCCCCTGCGCACGGGCACGACGGGGACCACTGAAACCGGGGCAACCACAAGCAATTCCCAAGAACCGGAACCCAGACTGGCTGCCATGTCCGTAGACCTGGCTTCCCCAAGCACCACTCGTGACCGCGTTGGTCTGGGCCGCGCAGGGGCCTCAGCTGCCCTGATCGGTAGCGCGATGGTGCATGCCACGGTTCTCTCGGACCACTACCGCGAGTGGGCCCTGGCCGGCCTGTTCTTCTTGGCCCTGCAGGTGGCCGAGACGCTCCTCGGGCTGGCCGTCCTTCTCGCGGGGGGTCGCCGGGTTGCCATCGCCGTGGTGGCGGGCAAC
>DATFGA010000172.1:0-4904 GCA_035249775.1 Nocardioidaceae bacterium
CACCTTTGCGCCGCGGTCGTGCCCGTCGAGCCCGGGCTTTGCCACCACGATCCGGATCGGAGCCACCATGAACTGCCACCACCTTGTGCTGAAGAGTGTCTCGACGCAGACTAACCGACCGGGTTCGGGCACCCACCGGCCCGCGGGCCCGGCATCGGTGAACTCCCCCACACAAACCACGGTTGGTACCCAGTTCTGCCGCCGATACTCCGGCCCGAACGTGACCTTGTGCACAGTTTGAGCGAACCCTCTAGTAATTACCCGTGACTATTCCGTTATGGTTGGCCGTTGCATGCAGCCGACGTTAGGACCTCATTCGTGGCGAACCACCGGGCAGAGAAGCGTGAAGCCTCTCCGGTCGACCCCACCGAACCCACCACTCCCGGTGGAAAGCGCAAGGCACCCAAGCCGTCCCGTGCTGCCCGGGTCCGGGCCGAGCACGCTTCCGACCGACGCATCCTGATCCCGGCGCTTCCCTCCGCGCCGACCCTGATCGGTGCGGCGGCGCTGATGATCGCCGCCGGTGGCGCGGTCGCCATCGACCAGGAGGCGGCGCCCGCGCACGCAGCAACCGGCAGCATCCAGCGGCTCTCCGCCCAGGCCAGCGTCCTGACCGGCTCCAGCCAGATCGAGTCCGCAGACCCGGCGAACAGCCGGGAGCTGGCCGTCAGTCGCGACTCGCAGCGCGAGGCCCTCGAGGATGCCGCCGAGGAGGAGCTCCAGGCGGCCGCCGAGGCGCAGGCCCAGGAGCGCAACGCCGCCCTCGCCCAGCTAGCCGCCAGCGCGGAGCAGCACGCCGACGAGATCGCGGCGAACGCCTGGCACCTGCCGCTCAGCCCGGGCGCCTACGACCTGTCGGCCACGTTCGGCCAGTCGAGCGGCCTTTGGGCCAACACGCACACCGGCCTCGACTTCGCCGCACCCGCGGGCACGCCGATCCTCTCCGTGGCGAACGGCGTGGTGACCTCCACCGGCTACGACGGCGCCTACGGCAACCGCACCATCGTCACGCTCGAGGATGGCACCGAGATCTGGTACTGCCACCAGACGTCGTTCGGCGTCAGCCCCGGTGACAGCGTCAGCGGCGGCGAGGTGATCGGCACGGTCGGCTCGACCGGCAACTCCACGGGTCCGCATCTGCACCTCGAGGTCCGGCCCGGCGCCGGCGACCCGGTCGACCCGTACGCCGCGCTCTCGGTCCACGGCCTCCTGCCGTAGTCAGAGCTTCTCGACCGGGGCGTACCTGAGCAGCAGCCGCTTGACGCCTTCGGAGCCGAAGTCGATCGACGCGACCGCGTTGTCGCCGATCCCGTCGAGCGAGACCACGCTGCCCATCCCGAAGCTGTCGTGCAGCACCCGGTCGCCCGGCGACAGCGACGGGATCTCCCTCTTCTTCGACTTCGCCGCGGAGTCCGCCCGGATCGCCGCGGTGCCGAACCGGCGGGTGCCCGCTCCGGCGTTGCGACCGGGAAGCGACGGCATCACCGGCCGGTTCCACGAGGTCTGCGCGGCCTCGGTCCGGCGCCAGTCGACGAGATCGACCGGCAGCTCGTCGATGAACCTCGACGCCGGGTTGTGCGCCGGGGCTCCCCAGGCCGAGCGGACCACGGCCCGGGAGACGTAGAGGCGTTCGCGCGCACGGGTCACCCCGACGTAGGCCAGCCGGCGCTCCTCCTCCAGCTCGGTCTGGTCCCCCAGCGAGCGCATGTGCGGGAAGACGCCGTCCTCGAGGCCGGTCAGGAACACGACCGGGAACTCCAGGCCCTTCGCGGTGTGCAGGGTCATCAGGGTGACCACTCCGGAAGGGTCACCCTCCTCCCCGTCCTCGGCCGGCGCATCCGGGATCTGGTCGGTGTCCGCGACCAGCGCCACCCTTTCGAGGAAGTCACCCAGACCCGGGGTGGCCGCGTCGGCGTCCGCCGGGTCCGCGGAGGGACCGGCCACCGGCTCGTCGGCGAACTCCCGGGCGACGGCGACCAGCTCGGCGAGGTTCTCCACGCGGGTCTCGTCCTGCGGGTCGTCGGAGTCCTCGAGCTCCTTGAGGTAGCCGCTGCGCGACAGGACCTCCTCGAGGACCACGTCGGCGCGCTCGTCGGCGTCGACCATGGACTGGAGCTCCTCGACCATCTGCACGAAAGGTTTGATGCAGTTCAGGGAGCGACTGGCGATCCCGGGCGCCTCGTCGGCCCGCCGCAGCGCCTCCCAGAAGGTGATCCGCTCGCGCTGGGCCAGCGCCTGGACGCACGCCTCCGCCCGGTCCCCGATCCCGCGCTTGGGCACGTTGAGGATCCGGCGCAGCGAGATCTCATCGGCGGGGTTGGCCAGCATCCGCAGGTAGGCGAGCGCGTCGCGGACCTCCTTGCGCTCGTAGAACCGGACACCGCCGACGACCTTGTAGGGCATGCCGACCCGGATGAAGACTTCCTCGAACACCCGGGACTGCGCGTTGGTGCGGTAGAACACCGCGACGTCGCCGGGCTTGGCGTGCCCGCCGTCGGTGAGCTTGTCGATCTCCTCGGACACGAACCGGGCCTCGTCGTGCTCGTCGTCGGCCACGTAGCCGACGATCTGCTCGCCGTCACCGGCGTCGGACCACAGGCTCTTCGGCTTGCGGCCCTTGTTGCGACTGATCACCGAGTTCGCGGCGTTGAGGATCGTCTGGGTGGACCGGTAGTTCTGCTCGAGCAGGATCGACCGGGCGTCGGGGAAGTCCTCCTCGAACTGCAGGATGTTGCGGATGTTCGCGCCGCGGAAGGCGTAGATCGACTGGTCCGCGTCGCCGACCACCATCAGCTCGGAGGGCTCGACGCGCTCCTCGCCGTCGTAGGCCGACGGGTCCTCCGCGCAGAGCTCGCGGATCAGGGCGTACTGCGCGTGGTTGGTGTCCTGGTACTCGTCGACGAGCACGTGCCGGAACCGTCGCCGGTAGGTCTCCCGGACCTCGGGGAACACCTGCAGAAGGTGCACGGTGGTCATGATCAGGTCGTCGAAGTCCAGGGCGTTGGCCTCACGGAGCCTGCGCTGGTACATCGCGTACGCCTCGGCGTACGTCTCCTCGAGGTGGTTCTCGGCGTCCTTGGCGGCGTCCTCGGGGTCGCGGAGCTCGTTCTTGGCGTTGGAGACCCAGTTGAGCACCGCCCGCGGCGGGTAGCGCTTGGGGTCGAGGTCGAGGTCACGGCAGACCAGGGTCATCAACCGCTTGGAGTCGGCCGCGTCGTAGATCGAGAACGACGACTTGTAGCCGAACCGGTCGATCTCCTTGCGGAGGATCCGCACGCACGCGGAGTGGAACGTGGAGACCCACATGATCCGGGCGCGGCGGCCGACGAGCTCCTCGACGCGTTCCCGCATCTCGGCGGCCGCCTTGTTCGTGAACGTGATCGCGAGGATCGAGCCGGGGTGCGCCTTGCGCTCGGAGATCAGCCAGGCGATCCGTCGGGTGAGCACCCGGGTCTTGCCGGAGCCCGCGCCGGCGACGACCAGCAACGGGGCGCCGGCATGCATCACCGCGGCCCGTTGCGGGTCGTTCAGTCCGTCGAGCAGGTCCTCCGCGGAGGGCGTACGCCGGCCGGGGCCGGTGCGCTCGGTGGGCTCGTGTGACGTCTGGGGGGCCGGTGACTGGGGGATCGGAAACAGCGCGCTCATCTCGCGAACAGCCTACGTCCGTCCGCCGACACAGCGACTCCGACGGGCGGTCAGCCGCCGGTGGCCGAGAAGTGCATCGAGTCCGTGAGCGTGCGGAAGTCGCCGCCCCAGGTCCATCCGATCGACTCGAACGCATCGACCACGACCCCATCGGGATGGATCATCCCCGGTCGGCGCCAGTCGCGGTCGAGGTAGGCGCTGGCCAGCTCCGGCAGGACGAGGTCGTCGCGCTGGTACGGGTTCTGGAACGGGTTCACGTCGACCGCCAGACCGTAGGCGTGGGCCGACCACTCGCTCTGTCCCCGCACGGCCCGGCAGACCGTGGCGGCGGTGTTGTTGCCGTCGCCGGTCGGTGGGGCAGCGAGGTCCGCGGTGGTGACCAGGCGCATCTCCTCGATTGGGAACCGGGCGCGGTAGAGCTTCCGGAACACTCCCGCCACGTTTCGGGCAGCTCCGGCGTCGAGCACCAGCTCGCCGGTGTGCGGCTGCTCGTCGAACCCCCAGAAGCTGACCGTGACGTAGCGGAGCTCGGGCAACGCCACCGGGCAGCCCGGTGACCACGACTGCCCCATCCGGCGCCGGACGGCCGGGGTGACCGGCCCGACCGTGAACCGGAACTGGCCGTCTTCGGGCGGAGGCAGCAGGTCGCGCGTCGGCAGCCGACGGACCCGGAGCTCCTCCGGGGTCGGCAGCACCCGGCCGAAGCCGTCCGGCCGCAGCGGCAACGGCCGCGCCCCGACCCGCCAGTCGTCGAGCGGAGGAGTCTGTGCAGAAGGGGAGGGCGACGGCGAGACGGTCGGTGTGGCCGCGGTGAGAACGGCAGCCGGCGCTCGTTCCGGCGTCGGCTCCGGCGCGGTGACCGGCCCTCCGGTCGAGCACCCCGCGAGGACGAGGCAGACAAGGAGCAGCAGGACCCCAGCGGCCGGCCGGGACATCAGTTCCAGAAGACCGCAACGGCCACGTTCAGCGCGGTCAGCCCGAGCAGGCCGAAGAACAGTCCGTTCGGCAGCGCCGGCTTCTTCCGGTTCGCGACCACCAGCACCGCGATCACGACCGCGACGAGGAGCTTGACGCCGACCTTGACGTTGTCGGGCCCCTCGTCCATCCCCTCGAGCACGCCGACGATCAGCAGCCCGGTCAGCACCTGGGTGAGGATGCCGTGGAACATCGCCGCGTTCACCACCCGGGCGTCCGAGCGCAGCTGGACGAACAGCCCGCCGAACAGGGCGGCGAAGCCGATCAGGTGAAGGAAGACCAGG
>DATFGA010000173.1:0-2159 GCA_035249775.1 Nocardioidaceae bacterium
TCCTCGGCCGCCATTTCCTCACACCGTCTCATACTCGAGGCGGCCCCTAGCAGTCGCGGGGGCTCGAAGCCGTGAGCCCGCTGTTACTTGGCGCTGATCGCCGCAATGCGGCTCTGAGCTTCCGCCTTGTCCTCCCGTCAATCACCAAGAATCGCGGAGTTGTGTAACGCATCATCGCCCTACCAGCACTTCCGTGGAACGACAGGAATGACGGCTCGGGCAGCCTAACTTGATCAACGACTCCAGCAACAGGCCCACGGTCAGGTCCACCCGATCAGGGCGAGGCGGGCAAACCTCCCGGGCGCTACCCGCACGAAGCCTGGCGGCCGGCGAGCCAGGCCCGCTCGGCCTCGTTCTCGGTCAGCGCGATCGCCTGACCGTAGGCCTCACGTGCTTCGTCGTACCGGCCGAGCCGGCGGAGCAGTTCGGCGCGGGTGGCGTGAAAGGCGTGGTACGAGCCGAGGTCCAGGTCGTCGACTATGGCCAGGGCCACCTGCGGTCCGTCGAGCTCGGCCACGGCGACCGCGCGGTTCAGCGCGACGATCGGTGACGGCGTGAGTGCCGCCAGCTGGTCGTATAGGGCCACCACTTGCGACCAGTCGACCGACGACGGGTCGGGTGCGTCGGTGTGGACCGCGTTGATCGCCGCTTGGATCTGGTAGGGCCCGGGCCGGTTAAGGGCGAGACACTGGCGGACCAGCGCATGCCCCTCCTCGATCTGATCGGAGTTCCAGGCGGAGCGGTCCTGGTCGGGCAGAGTGACGAGTACGCCGTCGCGCACCCGGGCCGGGCGCCGGGCGTCCAGCAGGAGCATGAGCGCGAGCAGCCCGAGCACCTCCGGCTGCGTTTGATCCATCGGGGGGCCGAGAGACGCGCTGGCCTCACGCAGCTGCCGGGTCAGCCGGATCGCCTCGGTGCAGAGGTCCTCGCGCACCGACGCGGCGGTCGTGGACAGGTAGCCCTCGTTGAAGATCAGGTAGAGGACGGCGAGGACCCCGGCCATCCGGTTCGGGAGCTCGTCGCCCATGGGTACGCGGTAGGGGATCCGCGCCTGCTTGATCTTTGCCTTCGCGCGGGTGATCCGCTGGGCCATCGTGGTCTCCGGCACGAGGAAGGCGTGGGCGATCTCCGCGACCGTGAGTCCGCCGAGCAGCCGTAACGTGAGCGCGATCCGGTTCTCCGGTGCGAGGGCTGGGTGGCAGCACGTGAAGATGAGCCGGAGCCGGTCGTCCGTCACCGGTCCGGTGGGTTCAGCAGCAGTGTCGTCTTGGAGCATGGCAGCCTCGGCGTACTTCTCGTCGCGGACCTTCTCACGCCGCAGCCGGTCGATCGCTTTGTTGCCGGCGACCCGGGTGAGCCAGGCCGCCGGGTTGGGAGGTACGCCGTCGCGCGGCCACCGCTCGAGAGCGGTGACCAACGCGTCGGCAAGAGCCTCCTCGGCGACGTCGATGTCGCCGAACCGGCGGACTAGCCCGGCGACCACCCGGCCGTACTCGGCGCGGAAGACCTCCTCGACGCTCGTCAACGACGACTCAGGCGGCGTCGAAGGGCCGCACCTCGACAATGGCGCGGCAGGCCTTCGAGCCGCGGGTTGCCCAGTCCAGGGCCTCGTCGAGGTCGGTGGCTTCGATGATCCAGAACCCGCCGAGATACTCCTTGGACTCTGAGAATGGCCCGTCGGTGATCACGGGCGACTCCCCCCGCCCGTCGACGACCGTGGCGGCCTCGATCGACTCCAGGCCTCCCGCGAACACCCACTTCCCGGCCTCGCGAACGATGTCGTTGAAGGCGTCGACGTCGGCGCCCATCTGCTTCAGCTCCTCTTCGCGGAGTGACGCGAAGTCCACTGCGGGATCGTTGAGCACAGAGAGCATGTACTTGGGCATGACTTTCCTCCTCAGGGAAGGCGGTTATCAGCGCCATCCTTGTCGGTTCGGACCCGCTTGTCAGGTCCGGCTACCTGGTCCACGAACCGATCCCGCCGGATACGACATCAGCCCGAAAGAAGATCCGATGCCCTGTCGTATCCGGTCCCGTCAGTTCGTGGAGAGGGTGACAGACCCACCGACCAGGAGAAGGACCATGAAGGACAAGCAAGCCCGCTGGCTAGCGCTCTACGTGCTCTGCCTCGGTGACCTGATGATCGTGCTCGACACCAA
>DATFGA010000174.1:0-2191 GCA_035249775.1 Nocardioidaceae bacterium
CGCCCGGCCACGCACCGCGCCTTCGAGGCGCACCACCGGGAGCACGGCTGGGGCGGGGACCCCGAGCAGTACGGCGCGGCCGCGGCGATCCTGCTCGGCGACCTGCTGCTGTCGTGGGCCGACGAGATGCTGCGTACCTGCGGGCTGGACCACGACGTCGTACGCGCCGCCCTCGACTTCTTCGACACCACCCGCAGCGAGGTGATCGCGGGACAGTTCCTCGACGTGTCGGTGCAGGCTCGCGGCGAGTCGGACGTCGACGTGGCGATGCGGGTGCTGCGCTACAAGTCCGCGAAGTACTCCATCGAGCGACCACTGCACGTCGGCGCGGCCCTGGCCGGAGCGGACGCGGACACCCTGGCCGCGCTGACCGGGTTCGGCCTTCCGCTCGGGGAGGCGTTCCAGCTCCGCGACGACCTGCTCGGCGTGTTCGGCGACCCGGAGGTGACCGGGAAGCCAGCCGGCGACGACCTGAGCGAGGGCAAGCGGACCGTGCTGGTCGCGCTCGCCCTGGAGCGTTCGTCGAGCGAGCAGGCGGCACTGCTCGACCGGGGGCTGGGCACGGCGCTCGGCCCCGAGCAGGTCCGGGAGCTTCAGCGGGTGATTGAGGACTCCGGAGCCCCGGTCGAGGTGGAGAAGCTGATCGGGGAGCTGACCGACCGGTCGCTGACCGCGCTCGAGCAGGCGCCGATCACCGCGCAGGCACGCGGTGTCCTGCGGTCGCTGGCGATGGCCGCGACGCAGCGGGTGGTCTAGTGCGAGGGGTGCGCGTCCGGCAGCTCGGGGATGTCGATCGGCGGACCGTCCCCGCGCAGCAGCACCGCGAAGGCACCGCCGCGGTCGGCGTTGACCCGGCCACCCAGGCAGCTCAGCGCCACTGAGAACGCCTGCTCGTCGGCCCGGGCGAACGGCGCCCAGCCGTCCCAGAGCAGGACGATCCCGTTCCGGTCGCCGGGGTCGACGTCGCCGAGGGAGTCCGAGAGGGCGTCGAAGCTCTGGCCGAGGTCGGCGGAGAGCTCGAACGCCGCCGCCGTCGCCTTGAGGAACGACTCCTTGTCCTCGACGGTCCAGCCGTCGAGGTAGACGAACTTCCAGCCCGCGTGCTCGACCGCGTGCTCGATGTCGGGGACGTGCGCGGCGTTGTGCCACTGGTACATGTCCGGCGGGTTGTGTCCAGCCAGAAGTGCTGCGAGACCGCTCATCTGTTAGTCCTTGCCGAGAGAGGAGTAGTGGTCCTTCACAGCACCGACTGTAGGCGACGAGGCGGCCCCGCGTCAGTCCTCAGCAGCCTCAGAAACCGAGCGCCTGCGCCCGCCGCTTGACCTCGGAGCCGCGGTTCTCGCGCATCGCGTCGATGGGTCGCCCGGGCAGCGAGTCGTCGGCGGTGAACAGCCAGGTGAGCGCCTCGCGGTCCTCGAAGTTCGCGTCGTGCAGGACCGTGAGGACCCCCGGGACGCCCTTGACGATCTCACCGTCCATGATCAGCGCGGCGGGGACCTTCTGCCCCTTGCCCTCCACCGGTACGACGGCGGCGAGACTGTGCTCGCGGATCAGCTGACGGACCTTGCTGACACTGACGTTGAGGAGCTCGCTGGCCTCGCTCCAGTCCAGCCACTCCCCGACGAGGTCGTTGAGATCGGTCGACTGCGACGGCTCCGTAGACGAGGTGTTCACGGACCCAACTGTGCCACTGTGCGCGGCGCAACAGCCACCCGGCACCGGGCGGCGGCTCACCACGGGTTCCGTAGCATGACCGTGCGAGGGAGCATCCAGGGCTGCCTCCACAACAACGACCGCCCGCCCTTCTCGGACCGAGAGAGTCGCCGCCGATGCCCACCTCGCGCCGCCTGCCTATCATGGCGCTCGTCGCCGTGGCCGCGCTGCTCGCGCTGGTCACCACGACGGGGGGTGCGCCGTCCGGGTCGGTTGCGGTGTCGCTGTCGGCAGGCGACAGCACCCCGGACGTTCCGACCGGGCTGGATCCGGTGATCGGCGACCAGACGCGCCCCAACGTCGTACTGATCATGGCCGACGACATGCGCTACGACGACCTGCAGTACATGCCGAACGTGCAGCGGCTCATCGGTGACGAGGGCGTCGAGTTCGAGAACGCGTTCTCCCCGCACCCGTTGTGCTGCCCGGCGCGCGCGTCGTTCCTGAGCGGGCAGTACACGCACAACCACCACGTGTG
>DATFGA010000175.1:0-7018 GCA_035249775.1 Nocardioidaceae bacterium
CGCGACCTGCTGGCGCTGTACGAGCAGGCCGGACCGGTCGCGGCGCCGGTCGCGGTGTTCACCGGCTGAGTCAGTCGCAACCGCACCGGATCTCGCCCGGAACGATGCCGTTGCGACTGACTCACGGATGCCGCACACCCAGCCAGGCGGCTGGTGACCGCGCGACGGCCACGGTCCCGCCGAGCAGCCCGATGTGGCAGTCTTTTTCCGTCATCGCAGTCGCGACCCGGACAGTGGACAGGAGCACAGGCATCGTGCGGATCTGGCGCTCGCTCGACGAGGTGCCCGACGACCTCGGCCGCACCGCGGTCACCATCGGCAACTTCGACGGGGTCCACCTCGGCCACCAGCACGTGATCCGCCGCGCCCGCGAGGTCGCCGAGGACGTCGGCGTGGAGAACGTCGTCGCGGTGACCTTCGACCCGCATCCGATCGCGGTGCTGCGCCCCGAGCACGCGCCGCCCACACTGACCACCATCGAGACCCGCACCGCCCAGCTCGCCGCTGCAGGTGTCGACGACGTGCTGGTGGTCCCGTTCACCCGTGACCTCGCCGACTGGCCCCCGGAACGCTTCATCGAGGACATCCTGGTGGACACGCTGCACGCGAAGGCCGTCGTGGTCGGCGCGAACTTCCGGTTCGGCAGCCGCGCGTCCGGGGACGTCGCCACGCTGCGCGAGGCCGGCGCGACCCACGACTTCGTCACCGAGGGCATCCCGCTCGACGGGGGGCCGCAGGTGTGGTCCTCGACGTACATCCGCAACTGCCTCGCCGCCGGCGACGTGGCCGGTGCCGCGGAGGCGCTCGGGCACCCGTTCACCGTGCGCGGCGAGGTCGTCAAGGGTGACCAGCGGGGACGCGAGCTCGGGTTCCCGACCGCAAACGTGCCGACCTACGGCATGCAGTCCGCCCCGGCCGACGGGGTCTACGCCGGCTGGCTGCGCCGCCTCGACGACGACTCCGAGCCGATGCCGGCCGCGATCAGCGTCGGGACGAACCCCACCTTCGCGGGGGTGCGTGAGCGGCGGGTGGAGTCCTACGTGCTCGACCGCGACGACCTCGAGCTTTACGGCGTCCCGGTGGAGGTCTCCTTCGTGGCGCGGCTGCGGGGGATGGTGAAGTTCGACTCGATCGACGACCTCGTCCAGACCATGTACGACGACGCCGCCCGTGCCCACCTCGCCCTCGGCGTGCCGGACCCGGAGTGAGCGACGACCCGTCCTCGGTCGTCGCCGCCACCGAGCACTGGTTCATCCGGCACGGGCTGCCGTACTTCGTCGACGGCGAGCGGGCGGCCGCCCGGCAGGCCCTGACCGGACGACGACTCGTCGCGTTCGTGGTGACCGCGCTGGTGCTCGGTACGGCGGTGGGTGTCCTGGTCGGCTGGCTGGTCGACGATGCCACCAACGCGACCGCCGCGGGCCTGGCCACCGTCGCCGTGGTCGCCGCCGCCTACGCCGCGATCGCGTTGCGGGCCTGGCCGATCGCCACCTGGGCGGTGGCCCGCACCTTCCGCAGCCTCGGTCTGCTGTTCCCGCTGGTGACCCGGGCGTTGCCGCTGCTGCTTCTGTTCGTGACGTTCCTGTTCATCAACACCGAGGTCTGGCAGGTCGCCACGTCGCTGAAGGGCGGGATCCTCTGGGGCGCGGTACTGCTGTTCGCGGCGGTCGCGATCGGCTTCCTGCTGGTCCGGCTCCCGGAGGAGCTGGACAAGGTCGACGACGAGATCCACGGCCAGCGGCTGGTCGCCAGCTGCAAGGGCACTCCGCTCGAGGACGTCGCGGTCGACCTCGACCACGACGCCCAAGGGATCGCCGAGGACATCGAGATCACCGGCTACCAGAAGGCGAACCTGATCCTGGTCCTGCTGGTGTCCCAGATCGTGCAGGTGCTGCTGCTCGCGTTCTCGGTGTTCCTGTTCTTCGTGGTGTTCGGCAGCGTGGTGATGAAGCGAGCGGTGGTGAAATCCTGGATCGGGGAGAACCCGACCCAGCTGGTTCCCGGGCTGTCCGGGCTCACCGTCGAGCTGATGCAGGTCGCTGTGTTCCTGGCCGCGTTCTCGGGGCTCTACTTCACCGTCTACGCGGTCACCGACGACAGCTACCGCAAGCAGTTCTTCACCTCGATCATCCACGAGCTCGAACGGGCGGTCGGGGTGCGCGCGGTCTACCGGGCGATCAAGCAACGGATCGCTTGAGCCGGGGCCCGGCCGACCGCCGCGGGGGCGGGCGCGCGGCCCGGGATCGGCCGATTCGGAGAAACCGAACCACGCTGATAATCTTGTGCGGTTGCCGTTTGACGGCCGCGGATCGAGAGTGCCCGGGTGAACAGGCCCCGGCGCGCCGCGCAACGACAGAACCCGAGAGGAGCCCGCGTGTCCACTGGTACCGACGCGGAGACCAAGAAGAAGATCATCGCTGAGTACGCCACCACCGAAGGTGACACCGGTTCACCCGAGGTTCAGGTCGCGCTGCTCACCCACCGCATCTCCCACCTGACCGAGCACCTGAAGGACCACAAGCACGACCACCACAGTCGTCGTGGCCTGCTGCTCCTGGTCGGTCAGCGCCGTCGTCTTCTCAACTACATGCAGAAGGAAGACATCAACCGTTACCGGTCGATCGTGGAACGGCTCGGCCTGCGCCGATGAGCTTCCGGTCATGAGCACGGGGCGGCCTCCCCTTCGCGGGGTGGGCCGCTCCTGCCACATACGGCCCGTGCGCACCGGGTGTCGGGACTTCGGTTCCCCGTCCGGCTCCCGCTAGGGTCTGCAGCAGACCACAACTGAACAGAGATCCATTCACAGGAGCGACCGCGGACGTCTGGCCCGGTCCTCGGTAGTGGCTTTCGGGAGTACGTCGTACCCCCGCGGGCCTCGATCGAAGACCGGCCTCCCATCGAGCCAATCGAGGCCGCGCGCTACGACGAAGAGTCAGCGGGTCGGCCCGCTCGATCATCAAGGCGCCCTCGCGTGATCGCTCCGCGAGACAGAAAGGGGTACCCCATGGAGGGACCCATCGTTTCGACGGTTGAAACCGTCATCGACAACGGCAAGCACGGCACTCGGACCGTCAAGTTCGAGACCGGCCTGCTTGCCCGTCAGGCCGCTGGTTCGGTCACCGCCTACCTGGACGACGAGACCATGCTCTTGTCGGCCACCACCGCCGGCAAGCAGCCGAAGGACCACTTCGACTTCTTCCCCTTGACGATCGACGTCGAGGAGCGGATGTACGCCGCGGGCCGCATCCCCGGCTCGTTCTTCCGCCGTGAGGGCCGGCCGTCCGAGGACGCGATCCTCACCTGCCGCCTGATCGACCGTCCGCTGCGCCCGACCTTCAAGAAGGGCCTGCGCAACGAGGTCCAGGTCGTCATCACCGTGATGGCCCTCGAGCCGGACACCCCCTACGACGTACTCGCCATCAACGCGGCGTCGATGTCCACCCAGCTCTCCGGCCTGCCGTTCTCCGGCCCGGTCGGCGGCGTCCGCGTCGCCCTGATCGACGGCCAGTGGGTCGGCTTCCCGACGCACAGCCAGCTCGAGGACGCGGTCTTCGACATGGTGGTGGCCGGCCGGGTCACCGAGACCGGTGACGTCGCGATCATGATGGTCGAGGCCGAGTCCACCGAGCAGACCTGGGACCTGGTCCGCTCCGGCAAGCAGGCGCCGACCGAGGAGGTCGTCGCCGGCGGTCTCGACGCGGCCAAGCCGTTCATCAAGCAGCTGTGCGACGCGCAGTCCGAGCTCGCGAAGCAGGCCGCCAAGCCGGTCGCCGACTTCCCGGTGTTCCTGGACTACCAGGACGACGCCTACGCCGCGGTCGAGGCCGCTGCGAAGGACGAGCTCTCGCAGGCGCTGACGATCTCCGGCAAGCAGGAGCGCGAGAACAAGCTCGACGAGGTCAAGGCCTCGGTGATGCAGAAGGTGGCTCCCGACTTCGAGGGCCGCGAGAAGGAGCTCGGCGCTGCGTTCCGGTCGCTGACCAAGACCCTGGTCCGGGACCGCGTGCTGCGCGACAAGGTCCGCATGGACGGCCGCGGGCTCACCGACATCCGGACCCTGTCCGCCGAGGTCGGCGTCATCCCGCGCGTGCACGGCTCGGCGCTGTTCGAGCGCGGCGAGACCCAGATCCTGGGCGTCACCACGCTGAACATGCTGACCATGGAGCAGAAGCTCGACACCCTCTCCCCGGAGACGAGCCGCCGCTACCTGCACAACTACAACTTCCCGCCGTACTCCACCGGTGAGA
This sequence comes from Nocardioidaceae bacterium, assembly GCA_035249775.1. Classification (GTDB taxonomy): domain Bacteria; phylum Actinomycetota; class Actinomycetes; order Propionibacteriales; family Nocardioidaceae; genus Nocardioides_C. The sequence continues at coordinate 4,248 of DATFGA010000175.1, forward strand.
CCGGCCGCGTCGGCTCGCCGAAGCGCCGCGAGATCGGCCACGGTGCGCTCGCCGGCCGTGCGCTGATGCCGGTGCTGCCGACCCGCGAGGAGTTCCCCTACGCGATCCGTCAGGTGTCCGAGGCGCTCGGCTCCAACGGCTCCACCTCGATGGGTTCGGTCTGCGCCTCGACGCTGTCGCTGCTGCAGGCCGGTGTGCCGCTGCGCGCACCCGTCGCCGGGATCGCGATGGGCCTGATCTCCGGTGAGGTCGACGGCAAGACCGAGTACGTCGCGCTCACCGACATCCTCGGCGCGGAGGACGCGTTCGGTGACATGGACTTCAAGGTCGCCGGAACCCGTGAGTTCGTCACCGCCCTGCAGCTCGACACGAAGCTCGACGGCATCCCCGCCGAGGTTCTCGCCGGTGCGCTGACCCAGGCCAAGGACGCCCGGCTGGCGATCCTCGACGTGATGGCCGAGGCCATCGACACTCCCGAGGAGATGTCGCTCAACGCGCCGCGGATCATCACCGTCAAGGTCCCGGTCGACAAGATCGGCGAGGTGATCGGGCCCAAGGGCAAGGTCATCAACCAGATCCAGGACGACACCGGTGCGCAGATCAGCATCGAGGACGACGGCACCATCTACATCGGTGCCACCAACGGCGAGTCGGCCGAGGCCGCCCGCTCGATCATCAACGGCATCGCGAACCCGACGATGCCCGAGGTCGGCGAGCGCTACCTGGGCACGGTCGTCAAGACCACCAACTTCGGTGCGTTCGTGTCGCTGCTCCCCGGCAAGGACGGCCTGCTGCACATCAGCAAGCTGCGCGGCCTGGCCGGCGGCAAGCGGGTCGAGGCCGTCGAGGACGTCGTCTCCGTGGGCCAGAAGGTCCAGGTGGAGATCGCCGAGATCGACGACCGCGGCAAGCTGTCCCTGATCCCCGTCGTCGAGGACTCCGGTTCCGACGACGCGGAGGCTCCTGCCGAGGGTGGCTCCGAGGAAGAGTGAACAAGGCTTCACCAGCATCACAGCAGAAGCTCGGTACGACCCGCACCCTCCTGACGGAGGACGAAGGTGGACTCGTCCGCCGCACCGTCCTCCCCGGAGGGCTGCGGGTCGTCACCGAGGCGATGCCCGGCGTCCGGTCCGCCACCATCGGTGTGTGGGTCGGCGTCGGGTCCCGTGACGAGACGCCGACCCAGGCCGGCGCCTCGCACTTCCTCGAGCACCTGCTCTTCAAGGGCACGCCGACGCGTTCGGCGATGGACATCTCCGTGGAGCTCGACGCGGTCGGAGGCGAGTTCAACGCCTTCACCGCCAAGGAGTACACCTGCTTCCACGCGCGGGTCCTCGACCAGGACCTGCCGCTCGCCGTCGACGTGCTCGGCGACATGGTCACGTCCTCGGTGATCAGCGCCGAGGACGTGGAGGCCGAGCGTGAGGTGATCCTCGACGAGATCGCCATGCACGACGACGACCCCGACGACGTGGTGAACAACCTCTACGCGGCCAAGGCGTGGGGCTCCACCCCGCTGGGCCGCCCGATCGCCGGCACCGCCGACTCGATCCGGTCGCTGAGCCGGGCCCAGATCATGCGGTTCTACCGGGCGCGCTACCGGCCCGAGAACATGGTCGTCGCCGCGGCCGGCAACGTCGACCACGCCACCGTGGTCCGCCTGGTGCGCAAGGCCTTCGGCCGCGACACCTTCCTCGCCGACCGCTCCGCGAAGCCGCTCTCCGTGCGCCGCGTGGAGCGGGCCCGCAGGTCCGCGACCGGTGAGATCACCGTGTCCCGCCCCTTCGAGCAGGTCAACCTGGTGCTCGGCGTGAACGGGCTGGTCCGCACCGACGACCGCCGCTACACGCTCGGTGTGCTCAACGCCGCGCTCGGTGGCGGTACGTCGTCGCGGCTGTTCCAGGAGGTCCGCGAGCACCGTGGCCTCGCCTATGCGGTGTACTCGTTCGCCGCCCACTACTCCGACGCCGGCATGTTCGGGGTCGGGGTCGGCTGCCTGCCGTCCAAGGTCGATGACGTGCTATCCGTCGTACGCTCCGAGCTGCGCAAGCTCGCCGAGGACGGGATCACCGCCGACGAGCTCGAGCGCGGCAAGGGACAGCTGCGTGGCGGGCTCGTGCTGAGCCTGGAGGACTCCGGTTCGCGGATGTCGCGGATCGCGAAGGCCGAGCTGCTCTACGACGAGCTGCCGAGCCTCGACGAGGTGATCCGCCGGGTCGACGCGGTCACCCTCGACGACGTGCACGTGCTCGCCAAGGAGCTGTTCAGCCAGCCGGAGACGCTGGCGATCGTCGGGCCGTTCGGCGACGTCCCCGCCTAGGTCCGCGGCCTGCCCGGGCCACCACTAGATTGTCGGGGTGACTCAGACGATGAAGGTCGGTGTGCTCGGGGCCCGCGGCAAGGTCGGTGCGGAGGTGTGCCGTGCGGTCGAGGCTGCCGACGACCTCGACCTGGTGGCCTCCGTCGACGCCGACGACCCGATCGACGCGCTGGTCCGTTCCGGCGCCGAGGCGGTCGTCGACTTCACCCATCCCGACGTGGTGATGGACAACCTCGAGTTCTGCATCGCGCACGGCATCCACGCCGTCGTCGGCACCACCGGGTTCGACGACGGCAGGCTCGAGCGGCTCCGCGGCTGGCTCGAGAAGTCCCCGGAGACGGGGGTCCTCGTCGCGCCGAACTTCTCGATCGGGGCGATCCTGATGATGCGGTACGCCGCCCAGGCCGCATCGTTCTACGAGTCGGTGGAGATCATCGAGCTGCACCACCCG
>DATFGA010000176.1:0-7059 GCA_035249775.1 Nocardioidaceae bacterium
CGCGAAGCTGTCCCGTGCCCTGGACTGCCGGCAGATCCTCGTCGAGGAGGGGCTCGCCGCACTCGCCTGCGGCGCCTTCCACATCCGCTCCGGCGGTCGCGCCTACTTCAACACCACCCCGCTCGGGCGAGCGGTCACCGGCACGATGCTGGTCCGTGCGATGCACGAGGACGACGTCGACATCTGGGGCGACGGCTCCACCTTCAAGGGCAACGACATCGAGCGGTTCTACCGCTACGGCCTGCTCGCGAACCCTTCCCTGCGCATCTACAAGCCCTGGCTGGACTCGGACTTCGTGCACGAGCTCGGCGGCCGCAACGAGATGAGCCAGTGGCTGACCGAACGCGGACTGCCCTACCGCGACAGCAAGGAGAAGGCGTACTCCACCGACGCGAACATCTGGGGTGCCACCCACGAGGCGAAGACGCTCGAGCACCTCGACATCTCCCTGGAGGCCGTGGAGCCGATCATGGGCGTGAAGTTCTGGGATCCCGCGGTCGAGATCCCTACCGAGGACGTGACCGTCCGGTTCGAGCAGGGGCGTCCGGTCGCGATCAACGGGCGGGACTACGCCGACCCGGTGGCGCTGGTGATGGCCGCCAACGAGATCGGCGGCCGGCACGGGCTCGGGATGTCGGACCAGATCGAGAACCGGATCATCGAGGCCAAGTCCCGCGGCGTCTACGAGGCGCCCGGTATGGCGTTGCTGTGGATCTGCTACGAGCGGCTCCTCAACGCGATCCACAACGAGGACACGATCGCGAGCTACACCGCCGAGGGGAGGCGGCTGGGCCGGCTGCTCTACGAGGGTCGCTGGCTGGACCCGCAGGCGCTGATGCTGCGTGAGTCGATCCAGCGCTGGGTGGCCTCCGTGGTGACCGGCGAGGTGACGCTGCGGCTGCGTCGCGGCGAGGACTACACGATCCTCCGCACCGACGGGCCGGCGTTCTCCTACCACCCCGACAAGCTGTCGATGGAGCGCGTGGAGTCCGCCGCGTTCGGCCCCACCGACCGGATCGGCCAGCTGACCCTGCGGAACCTCGACATCGCGGACTCGCGGTCCAAGCTGGAGCTCTATGCGCTGCAGCCGCAGGACCAGGGCCATGTCCTGGTTGAGCACGGGAACCTGCTGGGAGCCCTCGAGCAGGGCGGTGCGCAACGGATCGCGGACAACCCGCTGGAGCCCGACGAGCTCGACCAGGAGGCCCTCGACGCCGCGGCCATGGAGGCCGGCACCGACTGACCCGGCGGACGTCATACGTTGTGGAGAGGAACACGTGAGCACCAACACCGGCATGCTGTGGGGCGGGCGGTTCGCCGGCGGACCCAGCCCCGCGCTCGCCGCCCTGTCGAGGTCCACCCACTTCGACTGGCGGCTCGCCCCCTACGACCTGGCCGGCTCCAAGGCGCACGCCCGCGTGCTGGCGCGGGCCGGTCTGCTGACCGAGCCGGACCTGGACCGGCTGCTGCAGGGCCTCGACGTGCTCGCGGCGCAGGTCGCGGACGGCACGTTCGTGGCCGCCGAGGACGACGAGGACGTGCACGGAGCGCTCGAGCGCGGGCTGATCGACCTGCTCGGTCCCGAGCTCGGTGGGCGGCTGCGCGCCGGCCGGTCCCGCAACGACCAGGTCGCCACCCTGTTCAAGGCGTTCCTGCGCGACCACGCCCGCACGATCGTCGCGCACGTGCTCGACCTCGTCGACGCGCTGGCCGACCAGGCGGAGCAGCATCTCGGTGCACCGATGCCGGGCCGCACCCACCTCCAGCACGCCCAGCCGGTGCTGCTGTCCCACCACCTGATGGCGCACGCCTGGCCACTGGTCCGCGACGTGGGCCGGGTCCGGGACTGGGACGTCCGGGTCGCCGCGGACTCGCCGTACGGATCGGGCGCCCTGGCCGGCTCCTCCCTCGGCCTGGACCCGCAGCAGGTCGCTCACGAGCTCGGGTTCACCGACTCGACCCCGAACTCCATCGACGGCACCGCGGCCCGTGACTTCGTCGCCGAGTTCGCCTTCGTCACCGCGATGATCGGTGTGGACGTGTCACGGCAGGCCGAGGAGGTGATCCTGTGGGCCACCAAGGAGTTCGGTTTCGTCGACCTCGACGACGGCTACTCGACCGGGTCGAGCATCATGCCGCAGAAGAAGAACCCCGACATCGCCGAGCTGGCCCGCGGCAAGGCGGGCCGGGTGATCGGCAACCTGGCCGGGCTGCTCGCCACCCTCAAGGCGCTCCCGTTGGCCTACAACCGTGACCTGCAGGAGGACAAGGAGCCGGTCTTCGACTCCGTCGACACGCTCGAGGTGCTGCTGCCGGCGTTCACGGGGATGGTGGCCACGCTGACCTTCCGGACCGAACGGATGGCCGACCTCGCGCCGCAGGGCTTCTCACTGGCGACCGACATCGCCGAGTGGCTGGTCCGCCAGGGGGTCCCGTTCCGCGAGGCACACGAGGTGGCCGGTGCCTGCGTCCGTCGCTGCGAGGAGTCCGGCCTCGAGCTCGACCAGCTCACCGACGACCAGTTTGCCGAGATCTCCGAGCACCTGAAGCCGGAGGTGCGCGAGGTGTTGACCGTGGACGGCTCCATCGGCTCCCGCAACGCCCGTGGCGGCACGGCGCCGGAGCGGGTCACCGAACAGGTCGCGGAGCTTCGGCAGGCAGTCGCGGATCATCGTGCCTGGCTTGGCTGAGGCGCTCACCGGTCCGGTGCTCGAGGTCGCCCCGCGGCTGCTCGGCGCCGTGATCTCGCACCGCACCGCCGAGGGCACGGTGGCGGTACGGCTGACCGAGGTCGAGGCCTACGCCGGCGAGCAGGATCCCGGCTCGCATGCCTTCCGCGGACGCACCCGGCGCAACGCGGTGATGTTCGGCCCGCCGGGACACGTCTACGTCTACTTCACCTACGGCATGCATTACTGCATGAACGTCGTCTGCGCGACCGACGGACACGCCTCCGCGGTCCTGCTACGTGCCGGGGAGGTGGTCGAGGGCGTCGAGCTGGCACGAGTACGACGGGGGAGTGCACGTGACCGCGACCTGGCCCGTGGCCCCGCCCGCCTGTGCAGCGCACTCGGCATCGACCTGACCCAGAACGGTCTGGCCCTGCACGACAGCCCGTTGACCCTCGACCTCGCGGCGGAACCGTCCCCCGCCGGCCAGGTGGCCACCGGGCCGCGGGTCGGCCTCCGGCACGCCGCCGACCGGCCCTGGCGGTTCTGGCTGCGCGACGAGCCCACGGTCTCGGTGTACCGCCCGGCCAGCACCCGACCCCGCCGGCGGACTGTCTAGAGTGCGCCTCGTGTCCGACATCAACGAGCAGACAGAGCAAGCGCTTCACCGCATCCTCCTCGAGCGGCAGAGCAAGCACCGCGTTCCTGGCCTCTACGGCGCCGTGGCCCGCAAGGGTCGACGGGTGTGGGGTGAGGGGATCGGTTCCGCCGATCTCGATGCGCCGGGTGTCGCGCCCGACGACGACTCGCAGTTCCTGGTCGCCTCGAACAGCAAGACCTTCACTGCGGTCGTCATCATGGCCCTGCGCGATGAAGGGAAGCTGGACCTGGACGACACCCTCGACACGTTCGTGCCCGAGACCAAGCATCCGGGGATCACGATCCGGCAGATGCTCGCGCACGTCTCCGGCATGCAGCGCGAACCGGTGGGCGACGTCTGGGAGACCCTGGCGCAGCCCGACCGCGACGAGCTGGTCGCCGGGTTCGCGGACGCCGAACGGGTGCTGAGGCCGCACCACCGGTGGCACTACTCCAACCTGGTCTACGCGATGCTCGGCGAGGTGGTCGCCCGGCTCGACGGCCGCGAGTGGTTCGACTCGGTGCAGGCGCGGATCCTGCGGCCGCTCGGGATGACGCGGACGACGGTGGGGCTGGCCGGCAAGAGCGTGCAGGGCTACTACGTCCCGCCGTACAGCGACGTGCCCGTCGTCGAGCCGCTGATGGACTTCAAGGCGATGGCGGCGTGCGGCGGGCTGGCCAGCACCGCGACGGACATGGCCACCTGGGGCGGCTTCGTCGCCGACCCGACCGACGAGGTGCTGCACCCCGACACGTTCGAGGAGATGTGCCAGCCGCAGATCATGGCCGACCTCGAGCGGTGGCAGCTGGCCTTCGGGCTCGGCTTCATGCTGCTGCGCTCGGGCGACCGGATCTTCGTCGGGCACACCGGCGGGATGCCCGGCCACATCACCGGCCTGTTCACGCACCGGCAGAGCGGGACCTCCGGGCTGGCGCTGATGAACAGCACGTCGGCACCCGATCCGGCGGTGCTGGCGGTCGACCTCGCCAACCACGTGCTCGACCACGACCCGGCCGAGCCGGAGCCGTGGCGGCCCGGGACCGAGGTCCCCGCCGAGCTCGTCGGCGTCATCGGGCGGTGGTACTCCGAAGGCGCACCGTTCGTGTTCAGCGTGCGTGAGGGACACCTCGAGGCGAAGGCGGCCGGTGCTCCCGAGCACAAGCCGGCGTCGGTGTTCGAGAAGGTCGGTGAGGACCTCTATCGCACCGTGTCCGGCCGGGAGACCGGGGAGCTCCTGCGGATCACCCGGCGGGACGGCGAGGTGGTGAAGATGAACTGGGCCACCTACCTGGTCACCCGCAAGCCCCTGGCATTCGGTGAGCTGCCCTGACCCTGACAATCCGGTTGCGGTGCCGCCGGTGCGATGAGGCAGGCTTGTCCCACCAGATCCCGTACGACGGCATCCACCACGTCCGTCGTACGGCCGAGAAACCGGAAGGCCTCACGTGAGCACTGACCAGCATGTCCTCGACGACCTCGAGTGGCGCGGACTGATCGCGCACTCGACGGACCTCGACGCACTGCGCGCCGAGCTGTCGGACGGCATGGTCAAGCTCTACTGCGGGTTCGACCCGACCGCGCCGAGCCTGCACATGGGCAACCTGCTGCAGATCCTCACGCTCAAGCGCTTCCAGGACGCCGGCCACAAGCCGTACGGCCTGGTCGGCGGCGCCACCGGCATGATCGGTGACCCGAAGGAAGCCGGCGAGCGGGTGATGAACAGCCTGGACACGGTCAAGCAGTGGAGCGCCAACGTCCGCGGCCAGCTCGAACGGTTCCTCACCTTCGACGGGCCGAACGCGGCGACCGTGGTCAACAACTACGACTGGACCGCGGGCCTGTCCACGATCGAGTTCCTGCGCGACATCGGCAAGCACTTCCCGGTGAACCGGATGCTCGCCCGCGAGGTGGTGAGGTCACGCCTGGAGAGCGGGATCAGCTACACCGAGTTCAGCTACGTGCTGCTGCAGTCGATGGACTACCTGAACCTGTTCCGGGACTTCGGCGTCACGCTCCAGACCGGCGGCAGCGACCAGTGGGGCAACATCACCGCGGGCGCCGAGCTGATCCGCAGGGTGGAGGGCGCGCGCGTCAACGCGATGGCGACGCCGCTGGTGACCAAGGCCGACGGCACGAAGTTCGGCAAGACCGAGTCCGGCACCGTGTGGCTCGACGCGCAGATGACGACGCCGTACGCCTTCTACCAGTTCTGGCTGAACGCCGACGACCGGGACGTCGTGGACCTGCTGAAGTACTACACGTTCCGCTCTCGCGAGGAGATCGAGGACCTGGCGCGGCAGACCGAGGAGAAGCCGTTCCTCCGCGCCGCCCAGCGCGCGCTCGCCGACGACGTCACCACGATGGTGCACGGGGCCGAGGAGACCGAACGGATCAAGGCCGCGGCCGGCGCCCTGTTCGGGTCCGGCGACCTGGCCGTGCTCAGCGCCGACACGTTGGGGGCCGCGCTGCGCGAGGCCGGTGCGATCGAGGTGAAGCGCGCCGAGGGGATCCCCGGCATCGTCGACCTGCTCGTCCAGACCGGCCTGGTCACGAGCAAGGGAGCCGCCCGTCGCACGATCGGCGAGGGCGGGGCCTACCTGAACAACCAGCGCGTCGAGGACCCCGAGTTCACGCCGGCCGAGTCGGACCTGATCGACGGCGCCTGGCTGGTCCTGCGCCGCGGCAAGAAGAACCTGGCCGGGGTCGAGGTGGTCTGACCCGATCCGGGGCCCTCCGTCGAACTACACCGGTGTGGTTCCAGGCGGGTGTTTGGCCGGTCCGAGAGGGGGCGTACGGCGCCAAAACCGCCTCTGACCTGCATGTTTGCAGATGTGACCGGGGCCACGGAAATCGGATTTGACTTGCTCCGGCGGATCTACGTAATGTTCTGTCTGTCGCCAGGGAGCGGCGGGACGCAAGGCCGAGAGGCCGGGCGGCCGGCCCCGGGCGGAAACCCAAACCAACACCTCAACCGAGGTCGACGAGTGCGCGCAACAGCGGCCTCAGAACAGCTCGGTGGATGTGGCGCGTGCGGGGCCGGGAGGCGCAAAACCCCGATTTGACGGGGCCAGCAACACCCGGTAAGTTTTACCAGGTTGCCCCACAGCGAGGCCGAGAGGCCGGACTGCGGTGCGCGCTTGATCCTTGAGAACTCAACAGTGTGCCAAAAGTCGACGAATTAATTTGTAACGCCAGTCGGCAGGTTGCGAGAGCTTCGGCTTCTCGGTATCTGTCGATGATTCCTTTAGGTTAGACAACGTCCGACTCCGTCTCGACGGGGGAGGACATCTCTAGCCGGGATACTCTGAAGAGTCGATGAACCACTTCGGTGGACATCAAAAGAATTCAACGGAGAGTTTGATCCTGGCTCAGGACGAACGCTGGCGGCGTGCTTAACACATGCAAGTCGAGCGGTAAGGCTCCTTCGGGAGTACACGAGCGGCGAACGGGTGAGTAACACGTGAGCAATCTGCCCTTCTCATCGGAATAAGCGTTGGAAACGACGTCTAATGCCGAATACGACCTCCTTTCGCATGATCGGAGGTGGAAAGCTCCGGCGGAGAAGGATGAGCTCGCGGCCTATCAGCTAGTTGGTGTGGGTAACGGCCCACCAAGGCGACGACGGGTAGCCGGCCTGAGAGGGTGACCGGCCACACTGGGACTGAGACACGGCCCAGACTCCTACGGGAGGCAGCAGTGGGGAATATTGGACAATGGGCGAAAGCCTGATCCAGCAACGCCGCGTGAGGG
>DATFGA010000177.1:0-9712 GCA_035249775.1 Nocardioidaceae bacterium
GCCGACCTCGGTGAGCGGTCCATGGCCTGGCAGGTCGAGGACGCGGACGCCAACCGGCAGGGACTGACCATCGCGGAGTACGGCGAAGCCGGCGGTCCCGGCATGGGCGGCTGCCCGGCCGGTCCTGGGGACCAGGCCGCACCGACCCCGGGCACCGCGCAGGTGGTCCGCTCGGCAGACAAGACGTCTCTGTCGGTGAAGTGGGAACCCACCGCGGCGCAGGCCGGTGCTGAGCCGGTCAGCGGTTACAGCATCATGGCGATCGGCAACACCGTCGGTGCCAACGGCCAGCAGGTCCAGCTGGGTACCCGTACGGACGCGAACGCCACCTCGACCACGATCAAGGGCCTGGACCCGGCTGAGAACTACACCGTCGAGGTGCGTTCGATGGCAGGACCGAAGATGAGTGAGGCCTTCTCGACGACCGTTGCGGCGCCGGCGCCGACCGACCCGGCATTGGGCGACACGACACCGCCGACCCTGACGGTCGACCCCGCGCCGGTGGCGGACAGCACCACCCCGGTGGAGGCCACGTCAGTGAGTGCAACGTCGGACGGGCAGATCTACTACACCACCGGGACGGACCTGGTGATCTCCGGCGGTCTTCCCTCCGACGCGGCGCAGCTCTACACGGGTCCGATCGCCATCACGGAGCCGACCACGCTTCACATTGCGTCCTTCGACGATGCGGGCAACTACACGGTGACGGAGGGCATGTACGCGCCTCCGGCTCCGACCGGGGAGCCGGCACCGGACCCGGTGCCGCCGACAGCCCCGACGGGCCTGACCGCGACGCCCGGCCAGGGTTCGGCAACCCTGCGCTGGGATGCTGGTGACGCGAGCGTGACCGGTTACCAGGTGACGGTGTACGACGCCGGCGTCGCCCTCGCAACGCAGCCCGCGGAGACGACCGCCCGGACCCAGACGGTCACGGGTCTCACCGCTGGCAAGGAGTACGGCTTCACGGTGAAGGCGATGGCAGGAACGCTCGCCAGTGCTGAGTCCACGATGGTCATGGCCACGCCCCAGGCGGTCACTGACTCCGTGACGATCGGTTCGGCTCGCTGGAAGAGCGGCGAGTTCAGGGTCTCCGGCACCGGCTCGGTTCCGGGAGCGACGATCACGCTTCACCTTGTGAACGCCGACGGCACCATCGGGGCCGCTATTCCGCGGGCCACCGCCACGGTCGTCGCCGCGGTCGCGCCGGAGGTCGGTGGCGACTGGAGCATCCGGCTCCGTGACAACGCCGCCCCGGCAACCAACCCGGGCAGGATCATCGCGAAGTCCAGCAACGGCGGCCAGACCGCTCCGTTCACGGTCACCCGGGGGTGATGACCACGACCGACTAGCCCCAATAGGAAGGGTCGAGCGGCCCGCCACGAGAGTGGCGGGCCGCTCGTCACGTCCGCGCTCAGTGCTCGTTCCAGCGCTGCTCCACGAGCTGGACCGCCTCGGCCTTGCTCAGACCCAGCCGGCGGGCCTCTCCGACGAACTCGTTCGCCGCCGCACGCGCCTGCGTCGCGACGTCGGAGAGAGAACCGGTGATCGCGCTGTTCACGAAGGTCCCGCGCCTTCCGTGCGTGGTAATCACGCCATCGGCCTCCAGCTCCTTGTAGACACGTGCGGCGGTGTTCGCGGCAAGCCCGACGTCCGCGGCGAGCTGTCGGACCGTGGGCAGCCTGGTCCCCGGCGGAAGCTCGCCGCTCGCCACCAGGCCGGCGATGTGGGCCCGGACCTGCTCGAACGGTGGGGTGCTCGACGACGTGTCGATCCGGATGGCGGCAGCCTCGAACAAATCCATGCGTTTCTCCTGTCACAGAGCCGTGTCGATGACGGTCATCCCGGCCGAGGTCGGCGGTCGGTCCATCGCGGCCAGCGCCGCGCCGGCGCCGCCGAGGTCGATCACCGCGCCCAGCAACAGGTCAGGTCGCAGCGTCCCGTCGGCGACCATCGCCAGCATCGCCGGGTAATCGCGCGCCGCCATGCCGTGCGACCCGTAGATCTCCAGCTCCTTGGCCACCACCAGGTCCATCGGCAGCGGCGGCGTCGTTGACGCCCCCAGCAACAGCCCGACCTGGACGTGTCGGCCGCGGGGACGCAGCGAACGGACCGACGCCAGTGCGGTCGCCGGCGACCCGAGCGCGTCGAGCGAGACCTGGGCTCCGCCGGTGGTCAGGCCGCGGATCGTGGCGGCCGGATCCTCCTCCTGCGCCGCGTCGACGAGCACCTCCGCACCTAGGTCGCGGGCCCGGGCCAGTGCGGCGGGGGAGACGTCGACCGCGATCACCCGTGCACCGAGGGCCACGGCGATCATCACCGCGGACAGCCCGACGCCACCGCAGCCGTGCACCGCGACCCAGTCACCCCGCATCACCCGGCCATGTGCGGTGAGTGCCCGGAAGGCGGTGGCGAACCGGCAGCCGAGCGAGGCGGCGGTCACGAAGTCCACCGAGTCGGGCAGGCCGACCAGGTTCGTGTCAGCGCCGTGGATGGCGACCAGGTCGGCGAAGGAACCGGGGCCGGTGAACCCCGGCTGGGTCTGCTCCGGACAGACCTGAGCGTTCCCGGCGGCGCAGAACTCGCACCTCCCGCAGCCGCAGACGAAGGGGACCGTGACCCGGTCACCCGGCTTCCAGCCCGTGACTGCGGTGCCGACCGCTACTACGACACCCGCGAACTCGTGGCCTGGAGTGTGCGGCAACCCGACCGGGTCGTGCCCTTTCCAGGCGTGCCAGTCCGAGCGGCAGACCCCGGTGGCTTCGACCCGGACCAGCACGCCGTCGTCGGGGCATTCGGGTTCGGGTACCTCCGACAGGGTCGGAGTGGCGCCGTACTCCGCGTAGACCACCGCCCTCATGGGCACAGTGTGCCGGTTCAGCACGTGGATGCTGAACTCTTTACCCGGCGGCGTGAACCGTTCCGCGCAGCTGGCACGACCAACGGGTGTAAGCGTTCACCCCGAAGGAGCCCTCGTGCCTCGCTGGTCCACCTCTCGACACCTGCCGGTCGTCACGGTCGTCGCCGCCCTCGGCCTCTTCGCGGCGTCCCCGGCCCTCGCCGGCGTGGACCGGATCAGCTCCGCGGGCACGCTCGAGAGGTACTCGCCCGCCGTACCGCCGCACGCGACGGCACGCGTCGACGCCGTCTACGACTCCCATGGGGACTCGACGATCACTCTGTGGGTCGAGGGGCTGCGGCCGAGCACCGAGTACGGCGCACACGCGCATGTCAACGCCTGTGGCGCAACGGCCGCGAAGGCCGGTCCGGACTTCCAGCTGGTCCCGAACCCCGACCCGGAGGCGCCGCACGATCCGGCCTTCGAGAACCCGGTGAACGAGGTCTGGTTGGACTTCAAGACGGACGAATCGGGCAAGGGGGTGGCCACGACCACCATGCCGTGGCAGTTCTCGCCCGGAGAAGGGGCCCGGTCGGTCATCATCCATGCAGAGCGCACGCACACCGGGCCGGACGGTCCGGCCGGCACCGCGGGCGCCCGGCTGGCCTGCCTGACGGTGGCCTTCTGATGACCCTGACCGCGACGGAGCGACCGATGGACGAGCACGTCACCGACGGTGATCTGCTGTCCGCGGTCGCCGACGGGAGTACGGCGGCCCTCGAGTCGCTGTACCGACGACACGCCTCCTGGCTCACGGTGCGCCTCAGCCGCCGGTGCGCGGACCCGGCCATCGTCGACGAGGTCCTCCAGGACACCTTCGTCGCCGTGTGGAAGTCCGCGGGACGCTACACCGGTCAGGGCGAGCCCGCGGCCTGGATCTGGGGGATCGCTATCCGCCGGCTCGTGGACGCGTTCCGCCGGACACCGCCCGCGGCGTATCCGCTCGACGACCACGTGACCGACCTCAACCTGATCGAGTCCGCGGAGGACCGGGTGCTGCTCGGGGTGGAGCACGGCGACCTCGCCGGCGCACTCGGCCGGCTCTCGCCCGAGCTCCGCGCCGTCGTCCAGGCCACCGTGCTCGACGGCCTGACCACGCGTGAGGCCGGGCGACTGCTCGGTGTCCCGGCGGGGACGGTCAAGACCCGGATGATGCGCGCGCGAGCCGCACTGCGAAAGGAGCTCGCCCGATGAACGAGGAACCGATGAGCACCGAGTGGCATCTCGACTCCGAGCTGGCCGGCCGTTACGCCCAGGGTGGCGTCTCCACCGTGCTGGCCTCGTCGGTGGAGCAGCACCTGATCCATTGCGCCGTCTGTCGAGCCCTGCTCACTTCGACCGTGCCGACCGCGCGGCTGGATGCCGTGTGGGCGGAGGTGCTGGAGACCGTGGAGACGCCGCGCGCGACGCTGCTCGAGCGGTTGCTGCACGCGATCCGGGTCGACGAGGGCACCGCCCGGCTGGTCGCCGCCACCCCGTCCCTGCGCGGGGCGTGGATCCTCGGGGTGGTCGTCGTGGTCACCCTGGCGGTGCTCACGGCCCACTCCGACGGCAACGGCATCGCGCTGTTCCTGGCGCTGGCTCCGGTGCTGCCGATGGCCGGAGTTGCCTTCGCGTTCGGGCCGGCGGTCGACCCGACCCACGAGATCGCGGCGGCGGCGCCGTACTCCTCCCTGCACCTGCTCGCCGTGCGCACGGCCGTCGTCGTGGCGAGCACGCTGGTCCCGATCGGGCTCGCCGCACCCTTCCTGCCGGGCAACGCGTGGCTGTCGGTGGCCTGGCTGCTGCCGGCGCTTGCACTCACCGTCACCATGCTGGCTCTTGCCACCCGAGTCGCACCGCACCTGGCCGCGATCGGGCTGTCCGCACTGTGGCTGGCGGTGGTGATCCCCGGGCTGGCGCACTCGCGCAACGCCCTGCTCGCCAGCGAGCTGCCGGTCCAGCTGGCCAGCCTGGCCGCGCTCACCGTCTCGGCCGGTGCGCTCCTCATCCAGCGTCACGACCTTCCCGAGCTCTTCAGGAGAACCGCATGAACACCACGATCCACGCCCGCGGCCTGGTCAAGGCCTACGGCCGCCACCGGGCCCTCGACGGGCTCGACCTGACCACCACCACCGGCGTGACCGGACTGCTCGGGCCCAACGGTGCCGGGAAGACCACGCTGCTGCGGGTCCTCGCGACGGTGCTCGCCGGCGACGCCGGTGACCTGCGGATCCTCGGCAAGGACCCGCACGACCCGGAGGGCCGGCTGCACATCCGCCGGTCGCTGGGCTACCTGCCGCAGGACGCCGGCTTCCATCGTGGGTTCACGGCCTTCGAGGCGGTCGACTACGTGGCGGTGCTCAAGGAGCACACCGGTGCCCGGGCGAGGCATGACGAGGTACGCCGGGTGCTCGACCGGGTGGGACTGTCCGATGTCGCGAACAAGAAGGTGCGCGCGCTCTCGGGCGGGATGCGCCGCCGGCTCGGGCTCGCCCAGGCGCTGCTCGGCACACCGTCGCTGCTGGTGCTCGACGAGCCGACCGCCGGCCTCGACCCGGAGCAGCGGATGCGGTTCCGCGACCTGGTCTCCGAGGCCGGGCACGGGAAGACCGTGGTGCTGTCGACTCACCAGACCGAGGACGTGGCCGCTGTCTGCTCGCACGTCGTCGTGGTGAAGCAGGGCCAGGCGCTGTTCGCCGGAACCCCGTCCGAGCTCGCCGCGGTGGCCACCGGCCGGGTCTGGGTCGACACCGACCGGGACCCACGGGCCTATGCCGGCTGGCGGCTCGGCGCGGGCACCTACCACCACATCGGCGACCCGCCGGCCGGTGCCCAGCTCGTCGACCCGACGATCGAGGACGCCTACCTGCTGCTGCTCGGCCCGCAGGCCGACCTGGAAGGGCGTGAGGTGGCATGAGTGTCATCACCGCGCCACCGGTCCGTTCGCTCGTGCCGGCACTCGCCCGGCAGGAGGCCGGCCGGCTTCTTCGGCATCCGTTGGTCCTGTTCGGGTTCGGCCTCTGGGTCTGGAACGCCGGCCTGACGATCGTCGACGACGGGGGACCGCGCGAGGCGTTCCAGACGGTCGACTCGATGCTGTCCTTCTTTCCGGGCATGTTTCTGATCCTGGCCGCGAACCTGGTCGCCACCCGTGACGGGAGGGCCGGCTCCGGCGAGCTCCTGACGCCCGCCCCGGGACGGCTCGAGGAACGGGTGAGGGCGCTGTTGCTCGCCTCCCTCGCCCCGGCGCTTCTGGGCCTGGTGCTGGTCTCTGCGCTGCACGGGTACTTCCTGCTCGACGGCCGCTACGAGGTCGCCCCGACGTTCTGGCACCTGCTCCAGGGGCCGGTCACGCTGTTCGGCGCCTGTGCGCTCGGGATCATGCTGGCGGAATGGATCCCCGCGCGGGGAACCGCCGTGATCGCGATGGTGGCGATGGTCCTCCTCAACGCGTGGCTGGGCGGCCTCGAGGACGGGATGCTGTTCGGGCCCATGATGACCTGGCCGACCTGGGGTCTGTACGCCGACGACTGGGCCGGACTCTTTCCCGGTGACGCATGGGGACACGTGGTCTACGTGGTCGGTCTGTGCGGCATGGCGGCAACCGCTGCCCTGGTCCGCGTGAGCGATCGGCGACGTCCGGTGGTCGTGCTCGGTCTGCTCACGGTGGTCGTCACCGTGGCCGGCGGGATTGCGCAGCTGCCGTGAACGGGTCGGTGCTCATGGCGTCGTGGTTCGCGGTACGACGGGCAGGGTTGCTGATGCCTGCGACGGCCGCCCTGGCTCTGGTGGCGGCAACCGTTCACGTGCAGGACGACGGACACGCGGTGCAGGTCCTGCGCGGCGTGGGCATCCTGCTGGCCTGTGCCTGGGTGGCGACGATGGACGACCCGTCGGGAGAGGTGGTTGCCGCTTCGCCCTACTCGCGGCGGGTTCGCTCGCTGGTGCGCGCGACGGCGGGAGCGTTCGTCGTACTCCCGGTCTGGGTGCTCGCCGCGACGGTGGCCGAGGCGCGGTTCGACCCGACCCCGGTGTGGGGGCTCAGCCTCGAGGCGCTCACGATGGGCGTCGGTGGTCTGGCGATCGGCGCCGGGCTCCGGGCCTGGACCGTGCACTACTCCGCGTCCTACCTCGGGCTGATCGGCGTGGTGGTGCTCGCCATCGGCGCGCACGCGCTGCCGCGGGACTGGGCGATGGTGCAAGGACAGGTCTGGGGACCGCCCTGGGAGGCGGCGCAGATCCGGTGGTTGGCGCTGTTGCTGCTCGTCGTCGGGGTGCTGGCCGCGGCACTGCGCGACCCGATCGACGGGCCGCGGGTCAGCGCCGAGGTCGCGCCCGCCGCAGCCGTAGCCGGCCGCGGACCAGGGTTCGCGGGATCGGCCGTGAGAGCCGGTTCATCGTCCTCGTGATCGCGGCGTTCCAGGCGGCGTCCGCGTAGGTCGGGTAGGCGTGCATGCTGCCGACGAGGTCCCGGGCGCGTGCACCCTGCTTGATCGCGAGCACCAGCTCTGCCAGTGACTCTCCGGCGCGTGGTCCGACCACGGTCGCGCCCACCACGCGGCCCTTCTTGTCGACGACCAGGCGGGTGAAGCCCTCGGGCCGGCCCTCGGTGATCGCCCGGTCCAGGCCGGTGTACCGCTCGGTGAGCACGGACAGGTCCTTGTCCTGCTCCGCGTCGGCGGTGCTGACGCCCACCGCGGCGACCTCCGGGTCGGTGAAGGTGACCCGGGGGACCACCTTCGTCTCGGGCGTGCGGCGCAGGCCAAGCAGCGCGTTGATGGCCGCGACACTGCCGTGGACACCCGCCACATGGGTGAGCTGAGGATGACCGGTCAGGTCACCGGCCGCGAACACCCGCGGGTTCGTGGTGCGCAGGTGCTCGTCGACGCGGACGAAGCCGTGGTCGTCGAGGTCGACCCCCGCCCGTTCCAGGCCCAGGTCGCTGGTGCGGGGGTGGCGACCGGTCGCCACCAGCAGCGCATCGTGCCCGACCACCTGTCCGTCGTCGAGGGCCAGGCTGCCTGCGGAGGCGGCGGATGCGCGGGTTCCGGTCAGCACCCGTACGTCGTCCGCCTCCAGGGCCCGGGTCACGACCAGGGAGGCGTCCGGGTCCTCCGAGGACAGCAACCGCGCAGCGCCTTCCACGAGGGTCACCCGTGAGCCGAGGCGGGCGAAGGCCTGGGCCAGCTCGCATCCGGTCGTGCCTCCGCCGAGAACCGTGAGCCGGTCGGGAAGCTCGGCCAGGTCCCAGATGGTGTCAGTCGTGAGGGCGCCGGCGTCGGGGAGCCCGTCGACCGGAGGCAGCATCGGCTCGGATCCGGTGGCCAGCAGCACGTTGCGTGCCCGGAGCCGTGTGCCGTTCACCTCGACGGCCAGGTCGTGCGTCAACCGCCCGCGTCCTGAGTGCACGGCGACGCCGTAACCGCGCAACGTGTCCGCGGAGTCATGCGGCTCGATGGCTTCGATCGCGCTGTGCACATGCGCCATCACTGCGGCGAAGTCGATCTCGACGCGGTCGACTTCGACACCGAAACGGTGACCGGTGCGAGCTTCGGCGGCGACGCGGGCTGCGGCGATCAGCGACTTGCTGGGCACGCATCCGGTCCACAGGCAGTCGCCTCCCGGGCGGCCGGCCTCCACCAGAGCCACCCGGGCACCGAGCGCGGCCGCGGTCCGGGCCGCGACCAGCCCGGCCGTGCCGCCGCCGAGGATCACCAGGTCCCACGTCCGACTCATCTGGCCACCGTAGACCGGTCGATGCGCCGGTTTGCCTGCGTAGGCACCGGTTCCTGCGGTTTATACCCATGGAGAAACCAAGCGTTCGGGCTCTACTGTCGAGGGATGGGAGGGGAGCCCGGGGTCTCGAGCGTGCGGCCGCTGCTGCTGGCCGTGGAGCGCGACCCGGATGTCCTGGACCGGATCGAGGGGGAGCTCCAGCGCAGCTTCGGCAGTGACTTCCGGGTCCGCGGGGAAGGTACGGCGCCCGATGCGCTGCGTGTCCTGGAGGCCGCCGCCGAGCTCGGACACCGGGTCGCCGTCGTCCTCGCCGATCACGCGCTGTCCGCGGATGATCGTGCGCACTTGTTCGACACGGCACGGGTGCTGCACCCGGACGCCCGACGGGCGCTGTTGGTCGAATGGGGGTCGTGGGCCGACCGGGACACCGCGAGCAGCATCCTCACGGCGATGGCCGTGGGCGACATCAACTACTACGTGCTCAAGCCCTGGATCGCCCGCGACGAGCTGTTCCACCGCACGGTCGCCGAGCTCGTGCAGGAGTGGTCACGCAGCGAGGTGAGCAACCTGCGCGAGGTGGTGGTGATCGCGGATCGGCACTCCGCGCGAGGGCACGCGATCCGCAGCCTGCTGACCCGCAACGGGATCCCCAGCGCGTTCCGGGAACGCGGATCGGTCCTGGCCGAGAAGGCGCTTCGCGCGATCGGCCCGGAGAGCATTCACGCGGAGGTGCTGGTGTGGATGCCCGCGATCGGCGGAACCGTGCTGCGGGACCCGACGGACCAGGAGCTGGCCGAAGGGTGGGGAGTGCCGACCACGCTGGGCGACGGCGACAGGGACTTCGACGTGCTCGTCGTCGGCGCCGGACCCGGTGGGCTGGCCACCGCCGTCTACGCCTCTTCGGAGGGGCTGCGCACGCTCGTCGTGGAGAGGGAGTCCATCGGCGGGCAGGCGGGAAGCAGCTCGCTGATCCGCAACTACCTCGGCTTCTCGCGGGGGATCAGCGGCTCGGACCTCGCCCAGCGCGGCTACCAGCAGGCGTGGGTGTTCGGCGCGCACTTCGTGCTGATGCGTGAGGTCGTCCGGCTGGACCGGAAG
>DATFGA010000178.1:0-11040 GCA_035249775.1 Nocardioidaceae bacterium
CGTACGCCGCGGTGGCCGATGCGACTTCACCGGCCGCAGCGCCACCGACACCGTCCGCCACCAGCTGGAGGTAGGGACCGGCGAAACCCGCGTCCTCATTATTCGCACGAACCAGCCCGACATGCGACTCGGCCGCAGACGCAAACCTGAGCATCCCGCTCCTCACTCCGGTAGGAGACTCAGGCTAGGGCGACTCCGCCTGATGCGTCGACCACTGGTCCTCTGTCGCTGTGACGAACCGGGTGCACCGTTCGGGGACGGACTGGTCGGGATCCAACTGGTGAAGATCGGCCGGCTGAGGGCCGCGAACGGGTCGTTCTTTGACCAGTTCCGGCCAGGCGCCGACCAGCACACCTGTGCCGCTTGGTCACGCGGGTGGTCCTGAGACGCTCAATGGGCACTGTTGCGGATGCGAGGCCCGAGCACCCAGGATGACGCACATGCCCGACCTCCCCGAGCTCCTGGTGCCCGACGCGCAGGCATGGCGTGCCTGGCTCGCCGAGCATCACGCGTCGGCCCCGGGTGTGTGGCTGGTGCTGCACAAGAAGGGCGGCTCCGTGACCGAGCTGACGTATGCCGCGGCGGTCGAGGAGGCACTGTGCTTCGGGTGGATCGACGGGCAGGCCAAGCGCCGTGACGACGAGAGCTCGCTGCAACGGATGACGCCACGCGGTCCGAGAAGCGCCTGGTCGGCGCGCAACGTCGACCGGGTGGCGATGCTGGAGCGCGAGCACCGGATGCATGATGCGGGCCGGGCCGCGGTCCGCGCTGCGCAGGACGACGGCCGCTGGGAGCGGGCCTACGAGGGTCCCGCGAAGGCGACCGTCCCGCCCGACCTCGCCGAGGCGATCGCCGCCGACCCGCGGGCGCAGTCGATGTTCGACGTGCTGACCTCTTCCAACCGCTTCGCGCTGATCCACCGGCTGAACTCGGTCAAGCGGGCCGAGACCCGGACCCGCAAGATCGCGGAGTTCGTCGAGATGCTCGCCCGCCACGAGACGCCTTACCCCCAGAAACGCAAGCCGGAGTAGGCCCCGGACACCACAATTCAGCCGCTCCGGGCTGAACCGTCCATTTGGGAATCCGGCCCTTTTCCGACAGGGTTCTAGGGTGCAGCTGCTCAAACGTTTTGCCGTGACCATCCTCGGCGCCGGCCTGCTCGCGGTCGGCGTCGCGCTGATGGTCCTGCCCGGCCCCGGCATCCTGCTGATCGTCGCCGGCCTCGCGGTCCTGGCGACGGAGTACGTCTGGGCCCGCAAGCTCCTCGGCCGGGCCAAGGACCGAGCTGAGGAGGCGCAGCGGGCCGCTGTGGCCAGCCCACTGCGCACCGCCGGCAGCTTCGTGTTCGCCGCGGGCATGGTGGTCGTCGGGGTGCTGATGCTGATCATCGACGACCTCGCCTGGCCGGTGCTGGACTCCACCCTCGACTCCTTCTGGAGCCCGATCACCGGGAGCATCATCATCGTCACCGGACTGATCCTGGCGACCACCACCGTGCTCACGCTGAGGATGGAGCGGGGCGAGCAGACCACCTACACCTCGTAGGACCGGCTCAGTGACGTTCCTCGAGCGCCCGGCGCTGCAGCCGCAGGTCGTCGCGCAGACGGTAGGGCACGGGTAGCTTCTGCGCCTGCAGCTCGGAGGTGTAGGCCTCCAGTGCCGTCACCAGGTGACGGCGTGCCAGCTCGGTCATGTTCGACAGACCCTGCGGGCCCTGCCGCGCCTCGGCGACCGCGTGGCGTGCGGACACCAACTCGGACCACAACAGGTCGAGCGGCCGGTGCGGCTCCGGACGTGACGTCACATCCGCCCTTTCCTACCCGGGCCAGCGCGACCGTCCTCGTGGGCGGTCATCACGACCGGATGACCTCCCACGGTACCGGTACTAGCACCGTCGTACATCTGTTGCGGTGTCCACGACCGGCCGCACACTCGCAACATCGCGCAGAAGAGACGAGGCCACCGTGACAGCGGAACAGCTCAGCGACGACGTCGGGTCGCTGCTTCGTGTCGATCTCGTGCGCAACCGCCACGCCGTGTGCATCCAGCTCGTCGGCGAGCTCGACCTGTCCACGACGGACCAGCTTGCCGCGGCCGCTGCCGGGGCAATGGTGCGCGGCCGGCTTCCGGTGCTGATCGACGTGAGCGCGTTGACCTTCTGTGACGTGCGTGGGGTGGCCGAGCTGCTCTCACTGGAGCAGCGGCTGGCAGCCTCGGGCCGCACCGTGGCAGTTGTCGGCGCGTCCCGGCCGTTGCGCCGGCTGCTGCGGGTGACCGGCGCAGACCTGAGGGTCTCCCTGTGGTGACCCTCACCACTCCAGACCACCCGACCGATCTGGAACCGACAGGTTTCGCGACGGTGACCACGGGTAGGCAGAGTCCATGGTCACCCCAGTGTCGGAACGCATGAGCGACGACGAACCCCAAGCGCTCGGTGCCACGGCCGGTCCGACCGCCCGTGACGACCGCAAGATCACCACGGCTCGACTGCTCACGCAGGCGGCTCAGACCGCCGACGAGTGCGAGCGGCGCCGCCTCCAGGACGAGGTGGTGGTGCTCAACATGGGCATCGCCCGGGCGGTCGCCGCGCGGTACCGCGGGAAGGGCATCGCGGACGAGGACCTGACGCAGGCCGCCTACATCGCGTTGCTGAAGGCCGCGCGCGGCTTCGACCCGACGATCGGCCGCGACTTCCTGTCGTACGCGGTGCCGACGATCAGCGGTGAGGTGAAGCGCCAGTTCCGCGACTTCGGCTGGATGGTGCGCCCGCCCCGCCCGATCCAGAAGCTCCAGTCCGAGGTCTCGGCCGCGATGAGCGAGCTCACCCAGACACTGGGTCACTCGCCACGGGTCAGCGACGTCGCCGCCTACCTCGAGGTGCCCCAGGAGGACGTCATCGAGGCACTCTCCGCGGACGGCTGCTTCACGCCGACCTCGCTCGACTCCCCCATCGGCGACGACGGCACCGGCACACTCGGCGAGCTGCTGGCCGACGACGACAGGGAGATGGACGCCGCGGAGGCCCGGGTGATGCTGGCCCCGGCGGTGCGGGAGCTCTGCGAGCGCGACCAGCGGGTGCTCTACCTGCGTTTCTTCAAGCAGCAGACCCAGGCGCAGATCGCTGACGACATCGGCGTCACCCAGATGCAGGTCTGCCGGATCCTGGCACGGGTCCTCGCCCAGCTCCGCGGCCAGCTGGACTGACCCGGTTCAGCCGGCCAGACCGAACCTCTCCAGCACCCAGGCGTAGACCTCCGCCTCGTACCTCAGCTGGGCATACCGCCCCGACGGGCCGACATGGGCGCCGGCGCCGAGCTCGCAGCGGAACACGCACTCCGGCGACCAGTCCGGATCGCTCCCCCGCAGCGCGGCCACCCACTTCGCCGGCTCCCACACCATCACCCGCGGGTCGTGCAGCGCACCGGTCACCAACAGCGGTGGCCGCTCCCCGACCGGCGGCAGGTTGTCGTACGGCGAGTACGCGAGCATCCAGGCGAACTCCTCGGCACGTCGCGGGTCACCCCACTCGTCCCACTCGTTGACGGTCAACGGGATCGACGCGTCGAGCATCGTCGTCACCACGTCGACGAACGGGACCTCGGCCACCACCCCGGCCCAGCGCTGCGGTGCCTGCGAGAGGACCGCACCTTGCAGCAGGCCGCCGGCGGAGAGCCCCCGGGTCACGATCCGGGTGCCGTCGATCACCGTCCCGGCGAGCCCGTCGGCCACCGCGACATGGTCGGAGAAGGTGTTCTGCTTGTGCTCCAGGCGACCCTCCAGCCACCACCGGCGACCGCCCTCACCGCCTCCGCGGACATGGGCATGGGCGAATACCACGCCCCGGTCGAGCAGCACCGTGAGCGAGGAGTCGAACTCCGGCTCGTCGATCGCCTCGTACGCGCCGTACCCGTAGAGCAGGCAGGGCGCGGTCCCGTCCAGCGGGACGTCGCGCCGGCGGACCAGGGTGACCGGCACCTCGACGCCGTCCTTCCCGGGACAGGCGCGTCGCTCGCTGACGTAGCCGGCCGGGTCGTAGGAGGGCACCTTGCGGCGCAGGAGCAGCCGGCGTCGACCGGTGGCCAGGTCCACGGAGTGCCAGCAGACCGGTTCGGTGTAGGACTCCTCCGCGACGGTGACCTCGGCGACGTCGTACCGCTCGTTGCGGTCCAGCCGGATCGTCCCCGCGACCGGCTCCGGCCTCAGCTCGCAGGACGCCCCGCCGTCGAGCGGCAGCACCTCCAGGGACTGCGACTCCACGTCGCGACGGGTGAGCACCAGGTGTCCGGCGAAGGCGTCCACCCCCAGCAGCCTGATGCCGGGCCGTTCGGGCAGCACCTCCTCCCACTCGTCCCGGCCGGGGTTCGCCACCGGCGTGCGGACCAGCCGGAACTCGGTGGCGCCGTCGTTGGTGAGGATGTAGAGGTGGCCTCCGCCGGGGCCGCGCACGTGCTCACAGGAGTACTCCACCCCGCGGCGGCGCGGCTCGACCAGCCGGGCGGGTCGTTCGGGTGCGTGCGCGTCGACGATCCACACCTCGGACGTGTCCCGGCTCTCCGACCAGATCACGACCAGGTCCCCGGAACGGCAGCGCCGTACCGACACCTCGAACCGCTCGTCGGGTTCCTCCCACACCAGCACGTCGGATGCGGCCGCCATCCCCAGCCGGTGCCGCCACACCTGGAACGGACGGTACTTCTTGTCGTGCACGGTGTAGAAGAAGGTGCCAGAGTCCGCGGCCCACGCCCCGCCGTAGTAGGTGCGCGGCAGCACGTCGGGCAGGTCCATGCCGGTGGCCAGGTCGCGGAAGCGCAGCGCGTAGACCTCCTCCCCGGACCGGTCCACCGAGTAGGCGAGCAGTCGCTCGTCGGGGCTCACCTCGCACACGCCGAGCTCGACGTACGACGAACCCTCCGCAAGTGACCCGACGGAGAGCAGCACCTGATCCGAAGGCGAGGAATCGTCGTGGGACGGGGCGTTTCCTACGGATTTCGTCGCAGTGCCGGCGTCGGAGTTGTGAAAAGTACGACACAACTCGGTGTATTCGCTTCCGGACGGCGTCCGTGTGTAGTAGGAAAACTTATCGAGCCTCCAACTGACCGACGTGTCAGTGGGCGGCACCCGAGAAGACATCTCGTTCGCGAGAGTCGTGGTCAAGGGACGTAGATGCAAGGTACTCGCGTCGTAGAAGTCTCGCTCCGCCTGCAGGTGCGCCAGCACGGCCGGATCCTCGACCTCGCGCAGCCACGCGTAGTCGTCGGTCCGGCGCACCCCGTGCAGCTCGCGGACCTGCGGCTCCCGTCGTGCCACGGGCGGCATCTGCGTTCCCACCTCAGTCATGCGCGACAACCTACTCCCGGCGTCTGACCTCGCTGCCCATCCGGAGGAATCCATGAAACCGCTCATTCGCCGGCCCCACCGGGCCCGTCGTCCACTCGCAGCGCTGACCGCGGCGGCCTTCTGCCTGGCGGCGGCGTGGCCGGCCGCGGTCGCCGTCGCAGCGGAGTCCCCCGCCGCCGACGAGCCGGTCGTGTTCACCGTCGGCCTGCTGAACGAGCCGGACTCCCTGAACCCGTTCCTCGGCATCGAGGCGGAGTCCTACGAGATGTGGGCGCTGACCTACGACTACATGATCTCCTACAAGGCCGAGGACATGTCCCCGCAGCCGGGGCTGGCGGAGTCGTGGGAGACCTCCGACGACGGACTCACCTGGACGTTCCACATCCGCGAGGGCGTGGACTGGTCGGACGGTGAGCCGCTGACCGCCGACGACATCGCGTTCACCCTCAACCGGATCCTCGACGGCGGCCCGGAGTCGGCGAGCTGGATCAGCTACCTGACCTCGGTGGACACGATCACTGCGCCGGACGAGCGCACCGTGGTGCTCGAGCTGTCCGAGCCGAACGCGGTCCTCCCGCTGCTACCGATGCCGATCCTGCCCGAGCACGTGTGGTCGAAGCTGAGCGAGAAGGACGTGAAGAGCTACGCCAACGAGCCGCCGAACGTGGTCGGGTCCGGCCCGTTCCGGATGGTCGAGGGCGCGGCCGGCGGGTCGACCTTCCGCTTCGAGGCGAACCCCGACTACTGGAAGGGCGCGCCGCACGTGGACGAGGTCGTCTTCCGGGTGTTCCAGGCCGAGGACCCGGCGATCCAGGCGTTGAAGAAGGGCGAGATCGACTTCGTCGAGAACATCTCCGGCAACCAGGTGGACGCCCTCGAGAAGGAGGACGGGATCACCGCCATCATGGGTGACTCCCCCGGCTTCGACGAGATCGCGTTCAACACCGGCTCCGTCGACCTGGAGACCGAGCAGCCGATCGGCGACCCGAACCCGGCGGTCCTGGACCCGAAGTTCCGTTACGCCCTCGGCTTCGCCATCGACCGTGAGGCTATCCGGGACCGCGTCTACCAGGGGGCGGGCATCACCGGTTCGACCATCGTGCCGCCGGCCTACCCGACGTACCACTGGGAGCCACCGGAGGACGTCGCATTCAGCTTCGACCCGGAACGCGCCGGCCAGCTGCTCGACGAGGCCGGCTACGAGATGGGACCCGACGGCACCCGGATGATGCCGGACGGTTCTCCGATCGGCGAGCTGCGGCTGCTCGCCCGCGCCGACTCCGAGACCTCGGTCGACGTGATCCAGTTCTTCTCCGAGTGGCTGGCCGACATCGGCATCGAGTCGAAGGTCCAGGCCGTCGAGAGCAGCAAGCTGACGAACCTGATCCTCGAGGGCGAGTTCGACGCCTTCGAGTGGGGTTGGTACGTCGAGCCGGACCCGGACTCGATGCTGAGCTACATGACCTGTGGCCAGCGCGGCAACTGGTCGGACTCGTGGTACTGCAACGAGGAGTACGACGCGCTCTACCTCGAGCAGCACTCGGCCACCGACCAGGCCGCTCGTTCCGAGGCCGTCAAGCGGATGCAGGAGATCCTCTACCTCGACGCGCCCTACCTCGTCACGATGTACAGCAGCATCGGTGAGGCCTGGCGCAGCGACCGGTTCGAGGGCTTCGTGCCGCAGCCGAACCCGGGCGGGATCATGCTCGTGCAGTACGGCGTCGACAACTACCTCAACGTCAAGCCGGTCGCGGGCAAGGACACCAGCAGCTCCAACACCAACGGCGCGCTGATCGGCGGCGCTGTGGCCGGCGGGATCGCGCTGGCCGCGGTCGCCGGCGCTCTCGTGTTCCGCAAACGCGACCGGGCCACGGCGGACGACCGGGAGTGAACCCACTGGGCACCCGCTACGTGCTGGGCAAGGTTGCCGGATCCCTCGGCAGCCTTGCCTTCATGTTGGTGGTGAACTTCTTCCTGTTCCGGGTGCTTCCGGGCGACCCGGTCCGCACCCTGGCCCGGAACCGCCTGGTCAGCCAGCAGCAGATCGACGAGCTCACCCGGACCCTCGGTCTCGACCAGTCGCTCCCGCAGCAGTTCCTGACCTACCTGCAGAACACGTTCACCGGTGAGCTCGGCCTGTCGTTCCGGTACCGCCAGCCGGTCGCCGACCTGATCCTGGACCGGTTGTGGCCGACGCTGGTCCTGGTCGGCACCGGCACGCTGCTGGCCACGCTGATCGGGCTGTGGATCGGCATCCGATCCGCGTGGAACCGGGGCTCCCGGTTCGACAAGGTGTCGACCGGGTCCTCGCTGACCGTCTACGCGATGCCGGAGTGGTGGCTCGGGCTGATGCTGCTGGCGGTGTTCTCCGTGGGCATCGGGCCGCTGCCCGGGATCTTCCCGACCGGCGGCCTGATCTCGCCGGGCGTCGATCCCACGTCGCTGGAGGGGGTGCTCGACCAGGCCTGGCACCTGGCGCTGCCGGTCCTCACCGTGACCCTTGCCTACCTCGCCGACTTCTCACTGATCATGCGGTCCTCGCTGCTCGACGAGATGGGTGCCGACTACCTGATGACCGCGCGGGCCAAGGGGCTGCGCGACACCCGGGTCCGCCGCGAGCACGCGGTGCCCAACGCGCTGCTGCCGTCGGTGACCCTGGTCGCGCTCAACCTCGGCTTCGTGGTCGCCGGCGCGATCACGATCGAGACGGTGTTCTCGATTCCCGGCCTGGGTCTGCTCACCACCGAGGCGCTCGAGGTGCCCGACTTCCCGCTGCTGCAGGGCACGTTCCTGGTGTTCTCCGCAGCGGTGATCGCCGCCAACCTCGTCGCCAACCTGCTCTACGCCGTCATCGACCCGCGGGTGCGCTCGTGAGCGCCGGTGAGACCGTCCCCCGGCTGACCGCCCGGCAGGTCACCCGGCGACGGCGGCGCGAGTCCGCCCGCCGGACCTGGGACGAGTTCCGCAGCCACCGGTCCGGCGTCGTCGGCCTGGGCATCCTGGTCGTGTTCGTGCTCGTGGCGCTGGGCGCACCGCTGCTCGCCGACCCGACCGGGCTGAAGGTCACCGCGGCCACCGGCGGGGTGCTCGAGGCACCGTCCGCCGAGTACTGGCTCGGGACCGACGACAACGGACGGTCGGTGCTGACCCTGCTCATCTGGGGCGCGCGGGTGTCGCTGTTCGTCGGGCTGCTGGCGACCGCGATCTCGATGGTGATCGGCACGCTGGTGGGCGTCGCCTCCGGCCACTTCCGTGGCTGGCCGAGCAGTGTGCTGTTCCGGCTGACCGAGTGGTTCCTGGTGATCCCGTTCCTGCCGCTGGCGATCGTGATGGCGAGTGTCCTCGGCGCCTCGCTGCTCAACATCGTGCTGGTCATCGGGGTCACCTCGTGGCCGGGCACCGCTCTGCTGATCCGGGCGCAGACGCTGTCGATCGAGGAGCGCCCGTTCCTGGAGCGGGCCCGTGCCCTCGGCGCCGGCCACTGGCACCAGATGAGCCGGCACGTGCTGCCCAACGTGATGCCGATGGTGTTCGCCAACACCACGCTGACGGTCGCGATCGCGATCCTCACCGAGACGACGCTGTCGTTCCTCGGTCTCGGCGACCCGCTTCGTGTCTCGTGGGGGTCGATGCTCGACGACGCGTTCGGCGCCGGGGCGATCACCACCGGTGCCTGGTGGTTCATCATCCCGCCCGGCATCTGCGTGATCCTCGTCGTGCTCTCCTTCACCCTGATCGGGCGGGCGCTGGAGGAGATCTTCAACCCGCGGCTTCGGCGCCGGATACTCGACGAGACCGCCAAACCTCGCCGACGGGAGCGCTCCTGATGTTGCTCCGGATCCGTGACCTCGACGTCACGTACCGCACCGCGGCCGGGCCGCTGCCCGCGGTGCGCGGTGTGAACCTCGACGTGAACGCCGGTCAGAGCGTCGGGCTGGCCGGGGAGTCCGGCTGCGGCAAGTCGACGCTGGCCGCCACCATCCTCCGCCTCCAGCCGCCGAGCGCCCGGCTGAGCGGGTCGGTGCTCGTCGAGGGCGAGGACGTGCTCACCATGCGCTGGGGACCGCTGCGCGCCCTGCGCTGGGCCGGAGCGTCGATGGTGTTCCAAGGTGCCCTGCACTCGCTCAACCCGGTACGGCGTATCGGGCAGCAGATCGCCGAGCCGATCCGGCTGCACGAGCCGTCGGTGAGCAGCCCGGAGGTAGCCCGCCGGGTCGGCGAGCTCCTCGAGCAGGTCGGGCTGCCCGCATCCCGGGCCGCGACGTACCCGCACCAGCTCTCCGGCGGGCAACGCCAGCGGGTGATGGTCGCAATGGCGCTTGCGTGCCGGCCGCGGCTGGTGATCGCCGACGAGCCGACCACCGCGCTGGACGTGATGGTGCAGGCGCAGGTGCTCACGCTGCTGCGCGACCTGGTCCGGGAGCTCGACATCGGCCTGCTGCTGATCAGCCACGACCTGTCGGTGCTGAGCTCCACCTGCGACCGGGTGGCGGTGATGTACGCCGGCCGGATCGTCGAGGAGGGCGCCGCGTCCCAGGTGTTCAGGGATCCTCGCCACCCCTACGCGGCGGCACTGGCCGGCGCCTTCCCCCGCATCGGCGATCCGGCGGCGCGGTTCGGGCCGGCCGGTCTGCCCGGGGACCCGCCGGACCCACGACACCTGCCGACCGGCTGCTCGTTCCATCCCCGGTGCCCGGTGGCGATGCCGAGCTGCGCGGAGACCGACCCGCCTCCCGTGCCCGCCGGACCCGGTCGCACCGCTGCCTGCCTGCTGGTCGGCGACCCGGAGCGGGAGCCCGCGTGACCGGCCCGCTGCTGGAGGCCCGCGAGCTACGGGTCCGTTTCCACGCCGGCCGCGGCAAGCAACCGGTCCGCGCCGTGGACGGGGTCGACCTCGCGGTCGGCCGCGGCGAGATCGTCGCGCTGGTCGGTGAGTCGGGCTGCGGGAAGACCACCCTGGCCCGCACCCTGCTCGGCCTCGAGCGACCCCAGGACGGCACGGTGCTGTTCGACGGCGCACCGCTCGGCTACGGCTCGGGAGACCTCAAGCGCTATCGCCGCCGGGCCCAGCTGATCCTGCAGGACCCCACTGGTGCACTGAACCCCCGCCAGACGGTCTACGAGTCGGTCGCCGAGGGACTCCGGATCCACCGCACGGTCGCCCGCAAGCAGCGGGAAGGCATCGACACCACCGAGGTGGACCTGGTCTCCGCCGCACTGGCCAAGGCGGGCCTGCGGCCCCCCGAGGGCTTCTTCATGACCTACCCGCACGAGCTGTCCGGCGGCCAGCGCCAACGCGTGGTGATCGCCGGGGCGCTGGCCCTCGAGCCGGAGCTGCTGGTCGCCGACGAGCCGGTGTCCAGCCTGGACGCCTCGATCCGCGGCGAGATCCTGGCCCTGTTGCTGCGGCTGCGCGACGAGCTCGGGCTGACCGTGCTGGTGGTGACCCATGACCTCGGCCTGGCCTGGAACATCGCGGACCGGATCGCGGTGATGTACCTCGGCCGGATCGTCGAGGTCGGCAGCACCGAGGAGGTCCTGCAGGCGCCCGAGCATCCCTACACCCAGGCCCTGCTCTCGGTCGTGCCCGAGATCGACCACATGGAGCCGGTAGTGCTGACGGGCGAGGTGCCCGACCCGACTCGGATCCCTGCTGGCTGTCGGTTCCACCCCCGCTGCCCGGCCTTGGCCGGCGGCGCCGCC
>DATFGA010000179.1:0-5931 GCA_035249775.1 Nocardioidaceae bacterium
CGGCGGCGATCACCGGACCCGCCAGCTCAGCGGCGTGGCTTGCGTCCGCCGCGGGCGCAGCCTGCATGCCCTGGCTGGGCCGGCGGATCGGCATCGCGCCGTCGGCGGCGTTGATGCGGGTCGTGCAGGGGCTCGCGGTCGCCGGGATGGGCTTCTTCGGCGGCGTCGCCGGTGTCGTGACGGCCTACCTGGCCTGCTACGCGATCCACGGGGCCTCGAACCCCGCACACATGACGTTGCTGCACCGGCAGGTCGACGGGCCGAACCGGGCCACGCTGGTCTCGGTCAACTCGATGGCGGCCCAGCCGGCCGGTGCGCTGGGCGTGATCGTGCTGACCTCGATCGCCGAGGGGGTCTCGGTGACCTGGGCGATGTACGTCGCGGCCGTCGTACTCGCGCTGGCTGCGCCGTTGTACCTGCCGGCCTGGCGCCAGGAGCGCGCACGGTCGACCGCCGGTGAGCTGGTCAGCCGGTAGAACGTCCGCTCATCTTGTCGCGGATCCGGTCGATCATGCCCATCGGTGCACCGAGCACCTTGTCCATCGGCGGCTCGTCCGGGGCGGACGGGTGCGGCCGGGTCGGCGCGAGCTTCTTGGCCTTGGTGATCTTCTCGCCGAGGTCGTCGAGCTGCTCAGCACTCAGCCGTTGCTGCATCTGCGGGAAGAGCTTGGGCTCCTCCTCCTCGTCGATGTGGTGCAGCAGGCCTTGCTTGATCTGCCCGAAGACGGTCATGAACTCGGGGTCGTCCCCGTCCATGCCCTCCCAGCGCTTGAGCAGCTCCTCGGCCTCCGCGTGCTCCTTGATCTCCTCGTCGACCAGCTGGTCGCCGTCGGGGAGCACGTCGCGGGCCGCGGGGTAGACGTACATCTCCTCGGCCACCGAGTGCCGCGCGACCTCGGCGGTGAGCTCGTCGGCCGCGTCCCGCCGGCTCTTCGCGTCGGTGGCGGACTCGATCTTCCGGAAGTACTCCTTGATCTCCTCGTGGTCCTTGGTCAGCACGCTGACCATGTCCTTGGCCTCGCTCATGACGCGCCTCTCTTTCGTGGACGGAGTGTGCGTACGTCGTACCCGCCCGCCCGTCATGCATGAGCAGGACGTCATCCGATGTGGTCGTCATGGGTGCCGGAACGGATGACGTCCCGAGGAATCAGTAGTGCTCGGGGAGCTTCTGCCCCAGCTTGACCCGGGTCTTGGGCAGCCGCAGGAACCGGAGCTGCAGCGCCCGGAGGATGCCGTAGAACACCGCGCCCTTGTGCGACTCGTCGGGGAAGCGTTCGCGCAGGTCCTTCTTGAGCCGCCAGACCAGGAACAGCGTGTCGACCAATACCAGCAGGATCGTCGTGGTCCACAGGCCGTTGGAGACGTTCTGCAGGGTCGGGTTGCCGGAGTACTGCAGCACCATGATGATCAGCAGCAGCGGAAGCAGGAACTCCGCCATGCAAAGCCGCGAGTCGATCCGGTCGCGGACGAAGCGGCGTACCTTTCCCTGGTCACGCGCCGGCAGGAACCGCTCGTCGCCGGTCTTCAGGCCCTCGCGCATCTTCGCGTTCTGCTGGGAGCGGCGCTCGCGCAGCTGGCGGGCGGCCTCCTTCTTGTTCTTCGCGCCCCGGGCCCGGGCCTTCGCGGCGGCCTCGGCCTCGCGCCGCGACGGGGTCGGCCGACCCTTCCCGCCTTCCTTGACTGCAGTGGTCTCGACGGTGGTGGTCTCGGGCTTGGTACGACGGAACAAGGCGTGCCTTCACGGGGAGATGTGCGGGTGTTTTCGTCCACCAGCGTACCTGCGGGAACCTGCTACTCAGCCGGGACGTTGCACCGTAGGGTGGGAATGACACTCAGCCACTCAGCCACGAACCTAGAAGGGGGCCCGCACTCCATGAGCCTCATGAAGCGCATCAGCCTGATCTTCCGATCCAAGGCCACCAAGGCGCTCGACCGTGCGGAGGACCCGCGCGAGACGCTCGACTACAGCTACCAGCGCCAGATCGAGCTGCTCTCCAAGGTGCGTCGCGGCGTGGCCGACGTGGCCACGAGCCGCAAGCGGGTCGAGCTGCAGGTCAACCAGCTCGAGCAGCAGTCCCAGAAGCTGCACGACCAGGCGCAGAAGGCGCTGTCGATGGGACGCGAGGACCTCGCCCGCGAGGCGTTGACCCGCAAGTCCGGGCTCACCGGGCAGATCAGTGACCTGCGCCAGCAGCAGGCCCAGCTGCAGGGCGAGGAGGAGAAGCTCACCCTTGCCTCCCAGCGGCTGCAGGCCAAGGTCGAGGCGTTCCGCACCAAGAAGGAGACCATCAAGGCCACCTACACCGCGGCGCAGGCGCAGACCAAGATCAACGAGGCGTTCTCCGGGATCTCCGAGGAGATGGGCGACGTCGGAATGGCCGTGCAGCGCGCCGAGTACAAGACCGCGCAGATGCAGGCCCGCGCCGGCGCGATCGACGAGCTGATCGCCTCCGGCGCACTCGACGACGCCAGCTCGCTCGGCCAGGGCGACGACATCGCCCGCGAGCTCGACGCGATGTCGTCGCAGTCGGACGTGGAGGCTGAGCTCGCCGCGCTCAAGGCCGGCAGCTCCGGGCAGCCGGGCGCCCTCGAGGCCGGCGACGCGACGGCCGACGCCCAACTGCAGGCAGAAAGGCAGAAGGAGGAGGGCCAGGCATGATCGTCCGCATTCTCGGCGAGGGGCAGTGGGAGCTCGACGACGAGCATCTGACCCCGCTCAACCGGCTCGACGACGAGGTCGAGGCGGCCGTCGAGAACGGTGACGAGGTCACCTTCTCCAACACCCTCGCGGCCCTGCTCGACGGCGTCCGCAAGGCCGGGACCGTGCTTCCCGACGACTCCCTCGAGGACTCCGACCTGATCCTGCCGCCGGCCGACGCGACCCTCGACGAGGTACGGCAGATGCTCAGCGACGAAGGGCTGATCCCCGGCTGATGGCAAAGACCCGTTTCATCAACGACACCGGGCTGACCGTCCGGATGACCCTCGTCATGTTCCTGCTCGGCGCGCTGTTCGTCGGGCTGATCGTGGCGCTGATGGTCGCTGCCGGCAACTCCGGCTACGGCGGGCTCATCCCGATCATCGGCACGGTCGGGATCGGTGTCGCCTGGTTCCAGTGGTACAACTCCGACAAGGTGGCGCTGAGGGCGATGCGGGCCCGCGAGGTCGCGCCGCACGAGGCGCCCGAGCTGCACGGGATGATCGACCGGCTGTGCGCGATGGCGGACATGCCGAAGCCGCGGGTGGCGATCTCCTACACCGACATGCCGAACGCGTTCGCCACCGGCCGGTCACCGAGCCACTCCGCGGTCTGCGTCACCACCGGCATCCTCGACCGGCTGACCGCCGAGGAGCTCGAGGGCGTCCTCGCACACGAGCTGTCCCACGTCGCGCACCGCGACGTGCTGGTGATGACGCTGGCCTCGTCGGCGGGCATTCTCGCCGGGATGATCACCTCCGGCGCCCGGTACGGCGCGATCTTCGGCGGCGGACGTCGCGACAACAACAGCGGTGGACTGCCGTTCTGGCTGATCGCCCTGGTGATCAGCCTGGTCGTCTACGCGATCAGCTTCTTCCTGGTCCGGGTGCTCTCGCGCTACCGCGAGCTGTGCGCGGACCGTTCCGGCGCCTTCCTGACCCAGAAGCCGTCGGCGCTGGCCAGTGCCCTTCAGAAGATCACCGGTGAGATCGCCACCATCCCGAACCGGGACCTGCGGGCGGCGCAGACCATGAACGCCTTCTTCATCACCCCGGCGATCAGCGGCCAGACGCTGAAGACCCTGACTTCGACGCACCCGTCGCTGGAGCAGCGCCTCGAGCAGCTGGCCAAGGTCGCCGCCGAGCTCGGCCGGCCGATGGACGGCGGCTTCACGTCCCCAGGACCCGGCCTGTGAAGATCTGGGACTCCCTGATGGGCCGTCGCAAGCCCATCAAGGCGAATCTCGACGCGCTCTTCGCGCTGCCGACCGCCGCGATCACCCTGCAGACCGCGGCCGGGTTCAACCCGACCGGCATCGGGTCGGTCTGCTACCGGCAGGCCGAGGGGGCGGCGTTCGCGCAGACCCAGACCGACGTCGTCGCGCTGCTGGATGCGGACGAGGGCCCGGACATCGAGAAGAGTGTCGACTCCTACGGCTTCACCTGGCTGGTCAGCCGCCAGGACCCCTCGGACATGTCCGCGCTGGTCACCGACCTGCATGCGATCAACACCACCCTGGAGGCACAGGGCTTCGGCGCCGGCCTGCTGTGCTCGCTGGTCGGGTTCACCGACGCGTCGGGTCGCCGGCTCGGCGTGGTGTACCTCTACAAGCAGGGCACCTTCTACCCGTTCGTCCCGCTCGACGGCCAGCGCCGCGACAACGTCGTGGAGCTCCACATCCGTGACCTGATCGGCAACGACCTGCCGATCGAGCCGCAGCTGCAGCGCTGGATGCCGGTGTGGGGAGCGCCCGGGCTGTGACGGTTCCGGGTTCCGCCGACGGTGCGTCCGCCGGTCCGGCCGCTGACGTGTCGGGCGAGCCGGCGGAGCGGGTCGAGCGACTGTCTTCGGAGCTGGCCGCCGCCCGCGCCGAGCTTCAGCGGTCGCGGGAACGGCTGGCGGTCTTCGGCGCACAGGTGGCCCACGACCTGAGGAACCCGCTGACATCGGTGTCGATGTCACTGCAGATGCTCCTCGAGCAGCCCGCGGTGACGGCCGACGACGAGACGCTGTGGATGGTCGAGCGAGCGCTCAGCGGCAGCGAACGGCTCAACTCGCTGATCGAGGAGCAGCTCCAGTACGCCGCCCTCGCCGCCGAGCTCGTCCTGGTCGAGGTCGATCTCGGCTCGCTGGTTCGCGAGGTCGCGTCCGAGCTCGGGACGGCCGTCGAGGCTCACGGGTTGCCGGTGGTGCTCGCGGACCGGAGCCGGTTGCGCGTCGTACTCCTGCAGCTTCTCGACAACGCAAACCGGCACCCGGGGGAGAACGGTCCGGGCATGATATCGGTCTCGGCGGAGCGCAGCGAGGCCGGCTGGCGGATCGAGGTGGCCGACTCCGGAGCCGGATTCTCAGCGGAGGAACGGAAGCAGGCATTCGAGCCGCGGCCGGGCGAGAAGCCGAGCGGCCTGGTGCTGTGTCGCCGGATCATGAAGGCGCACGGCGGCCGGATCGGAGTCGAGACCTCCACCACCGGCGGCGCCCTGGTCTGGCTCGACCTCCCGTCCTGACCGAGTTGTCAGACGCCTGAGTGGCTATGACCGCCTCAGTTTCTGACAAGTCGGGGTCAGGCGCCGGGCAGGGCCAGCATCCGCTCGAGGGCGACCTGGGCCCACTTCTCGGTTTCCGGGTCGACCTCGATCACGTTCACCACGGTGCCGGCGACCAGGTTCTCCATCGCCCACACGAAGTGCGGCAGGTCGATCCGGTTCATCGTCGCGCAGTAGCAGACGGTCTTGTCCAGGAACACGATGTTCTTGTCGGGGTGGGCGTTCGCGAGCCGCTGGACCAGGTTGAGCTCGGTGCCGATCGCCCACGACGAGCCGGCGGGTGCGGCCTCAATGGTCTTGATGATGAACTCCGTCGAGCCGACCAGGTCCGCCTTGGTGACCACCTCGTGCGTGCACTCGGGGTGCACCAGGATGTTGACGTCGGGGATGGTGGCGCGCAGCTCGTCGACGACGGCGGCGGAGAACCGGCCGTGCACCGAGCAGTGGCCCTTCCACAGGATCATCTTCGCGTCCCGCAGCTGCTGCACAGTGAGGCCGCCGTTGGGCAGGTGCGGGTCCCAGACCACGCAGTCCTCGAGGGCCAGGCCGAGCTGGAGTACGGCGGTGTTGCGGCCGAGGTGCTGGTCGGGGAGGAACAGCACCTTCGCGTCCTCGCGCTGCTCGAACGCCCACTCCAGCGCCACCTTCGCGTTCGAGGAGGTGCACACGGCGCCGCCGTTGCGTCCG
>DATFGA010000180.1:0-10064 GCA_035249775.1 Nocardioidaceae bacterium
CTACAACCACGAGATCGCGAACAGCATCGCCACGTTCGACCTGGAACCTCCCACGTTGACCTACTGGCAGGAGAAGCTGCGCGGCAACCACCCCGGGGACCATCTGCTGGTGGCGGTGGACAACGACAAGGACGTGGTCGGGTATGCGTACTCCTGGTCCTACCGGCCACGGCCGGCGTACAACACGACCCGGGAGACCTCGATCTACCTCGATCCCTCCGTGCGCGGCAAGGGCGTCGCGCGGCGCCTCTACCCGGCGCTGCTCGACACGCTGGCCGAGTCGGGAGTGCACACCGCGGTGGCGCTGGTCGCGCTGCCCAACCCCGGCAGCATCCGGCTGCACGAGGCCTGCGGTTTCGAGCACGTCGGCACCATGCGCGAGGTCGGCAACAAGTTCGACCAGTGGATCGACGTCGCCTGGTTCCAGAAGATGCTCGGCGCCTGACTGCGGCGAATGCCGCTGATTGTCGCTGAATGTCGCCCGGGTACTAGCACCAATTGACGGTACCGGTCCGGCGACGACGGTGGGAGCGTGATCGACGAGCACGCGCGTTCCCTCGAGAGTGACCCGTCCAGGGAGAGCATCGAAGAGGCGCCGCCCGTTCGCGGCGGGCTCGCCGACGACGACCGTCGTCGGCACTCATCTGGAGGCTCACATGCAGCAGAGCTCAGTACCGGGCCGATCCCGTGTCCGGATTCGCACCGCGATGACGACGTTCGCGTTGGCGTCGGCGACGACGCTGGCCATGATGCCCGCGGGCGCATCCGACCGCGACCCCATCGGCGATCCACTCCCCGACGTCGAGACCGGCCCGGTGCAGGTCGGACTGGAGACCATCAGCAACGACTTCGTGGCCCCGTTGGCGGGAGTGACCGCCGCGGGACAGCCGGACTTCATGTACGTCGTGGACCAGGTGGGGCAGCTCAAGGAGCTGAACGTCCGAACGACGCAGCCGGGCGACGTGCTCCGCACGGTCATCGACGTGAGCAGCGTGCTGGTCGGCCCGCTGACCCCCACGGACGAGCGAGGGTTCCTAGGGGCGGCGTTCGCGGACGACGGAAGGCTCTTCACCTACACGTCCGAGGCCTTCGACCCATCCACACCGGCGACCTTCCCCCTGCCGGAGGACCCTCCGGGGCCCTGTGACCTCACCGGCGTGGTGCCGGACCACCGCAGCGTCGTACGTGAGTGGGAGCCGACCAGCACGTCTCCCCTCACGTATGAGCCGCTGGAGAGCAGTCGAGTCCTGATGACTGTGGACCAGCCGCAGACGAACCACAACGCCGGCGACATGCACTTCGGTCCGGACGGCATGCTGTACATCGCGTTCGGTGACGGCGGTGGCGCCGACGACCAGAACTGTCAGGAGAACTTCGACGGCAACCCGATGTTCGGTCACGGCGCCATGGGCAACGGCCAGAACCCCAGCAACCCGCTCGGTGACATCCTCCGCATCGACGTCGCCGCCGGCCTGGTGCCCTACGGCATCCCCGCCGACAACCCGTTCGCGACCAGTCAGCCGAACGGCGAGATCCCGGAGCTGTTCGCGATGGG
Organism: Nocardioidaceae bacterium; assembly: GCA_035249775.1. Taxonomy (GTDB): domain Bacteria; phylum Actinomycetota; class Actinomycetes; order Propionibacteriales; family Nocardioidaceae; genus Nocardioides_C. Next base: position 1,556 of record DATFGA010000180.1, read on the forward strand.
CTTCCGCAACCCGTTCCGGTTCTCCTTCGACGCCGCCGACTACACCGCGGCGAACGTCGGCACACCCTCCCAGGCGTGGGTCGGCGATGTCGGCCAGAACGACATCGAGGAGGTAGACATCGTCACCGCGGGCGGTAACTACGGCTGGCGGGTCCGTGAGGGTTCGTTCCTGTTCGACCCGGACGAGTTCGATCTCAAGGGCTCCAGGAGTGATGCCTTCGTGTTCGCCCGCACCACGTCCGGCCAGGGGTTCACCGACCCGATCGCGCAGTACGACCACGACGATGGCACCGCGGTCATCGGCGGCTACGTGTACCGGGGCGCTTCGATGCCCGCGCTGGAGGGTCAGTACATCTTCGGTGACACATCACGGAGGCTGAACAACGCACACGGTCGGCTCTTCGCCACGTCCGGCAACAAGACCGGCCCGCACACGATCGTGGAGCTCAGGGACGGTCCGCTGGACTTCCAGCTGCTCGGCTTCGGGCAGGACACCAGCAAGGAGCTCTACGCGCTCGTCTTCGAGCCGGGTGCTACCGGCCTCGTCATGCGCATCACCGACTAGCCGGCTCCGCCACCGGCCCGGCGTCGTTCCTCGAGCGATGCCGGGCCGTGGTCGGCCAGGCGCCTAGCGCCGAGCGTCTAGCCCAGCTGGTCGTCGATGAACGAGGTGACCTCGGCGAGGACCTCGTCCTTGTTGGTCTCGTTGAAGATCTCGTGCCGCGCGCCCGGGTAGGTCTTGTGCCGGAACGTCCAGCCCTTGATCTGCTCGATACCCTCCCGGCTGGCCTCGATCGGCACCAGCTGGTCCTCCTCGCCGTGCAGCCACAACGTCGGCAGCCGGCCCAGCGTGCCGCTTTCGCGGATCACGTCGATCGTCCTGGACAGCGCCTCGAGCGTCGGCCGTTTGAACGGGCCGTGCCAGACCAATGGGTCCTTCTCGTACGCCGCGCCGACGGACTCGTCGCGGGACAGGGTGGCGACGTCGATCGGGGTGTCCGGGATCTCCTCGAGCGCGAGCAGCTGCGGCAGCACCGCCCACGACCCGAGCACCGGCCCGGACAGCACCAGCCCCGCGAGCGAGTCGCCGTACTCCTGCGCGTAGCGGGCCGCGATCATGCCGCCCATCGAGTGGCCGATGAGTACGACGGGGAGGTCGGTGTTCTGGGCACGGGCCGCGAGGTCGAGCACGTGGAAGTCCTCGACGACCGGCTCGAAGTACGGGATCAGCACCCGCTCCCCCGCGCTCTTCCCGTGTCCCACGTGATCCACGCCGTGCACGATCGCGCCATGCTCGACCAGTCGGTCGGCGACGTAGTCGTAGCGACCGATGTGCTCGCCGTAGCCATGGCAGAGCAGCGCGATGTAGCGGGGCTCCGGGTTGAGCCAGGTGCGGGCCACCCGCTCACCGCCGTCGAACCCCTCGAAGGTCCACTCCGTCGACTCCGCCATCCGCACCGCTCCTCATCTCGACGCCTTTGCGCCTCAACATAACGGCTCAGTGCAGCAGCAGCTTGTCGAGACGGCGGCCGGCGATCAGCAGCCCGACGCCACCCATCGCCAGCAGGTAGCCCACCGAGATCGCCGAGTCCACGGAGACCGCACCGGTGGTGAGTTCGCGACACAGCACCACACCGCGGTACAGCGGGGTCGCCTCGACCACCCAGCGCAGCAGCCCGTCGAACGCGGTCACCGGGAAGAACGTGGCAGAGAACAGGAACATCGGGATGATCGCCAGCTGGACGTACTCGAAGTCCTGCCAGGACCGCATGAACGTGGTCAGCGCCATCCCGGCGCCCGCGAACGCGAACCCGATCAGCAACGTTGCCGGCAATGCGAGCAGTGCCCACCACGAGTCCACCAGCCCCATCGCCAGCATCACCAGCAGGAAGCCGGTGGAGTAGATCCCGCCGCGCAGCAGCGCCCAGCTGATCTCACCGGCGGCCACGTCGATCGTGCGCATCGGGGTGGCGAGGACGGAGTCGTAGAGCTTTTCGTACTTCAGCTTGAAGAAGATGCTGAAGGTCGAGTCGAGGATCGCGCCGTTCATCGCTGACGCTGCCAGCATTCCCGGCGCGACGAACGCCGCATACGCGATCGTCTGCCCGTTGAACTGGAAGCTCTCGATCATCTGGCCGACACCGACCCCGATCGAGAACAGGTACAGCAGTGGCTCGAAGAAGCCGGTGAGGAAGAAGACCTTGCTCCGGCGGTGCGCGAGGTAGTTGCGGTGCACCATCCGCCACGGCCCGGTGCGCCCGCCCCCGAGGGACACCGCCCGCGTCAGCGCCATCCCCACGACCGCCATCAGTCCACCAGCCTGTTCGTCAGCCGACGCACCGACCACCACCAGCCGACCGCGGCGAGCACCGCGAGGTAGGCCACGTGCACCGCCGCCAGCGGCCAGTCCATCGTGCCCACGGTGAGCATCCGGGTCAGGTCGACGCCGTGCCACAGCGGCGTGATCCGGGCCAGCCACTCCAACGGCGCGGACAGGTTCGAGATCGGGAAGAACGCGCCGGAGAACAGGAACAGCGGCACGATCACCACCCGGTATACGACCGCGAAGCCGGCCTCGTTGGGCAGTCCGGCGGAGAAGCCGTAGATCGGGGTGGTGAACGCGAGACCGATGAGCAGCTGCACGACGAACGCGGCGAGCACGCCCGCGACCGAGTCGAACAGCCCGAACAAGGACAGGATCAGCAGGAAGACGCCGCAGCTCGTGGCCACCCGGAAGATCACGAACACGAAGTGGGCGGTGACCACGTCGGCCACGGACAGGGGCGTTGCGATCATGCCGTAGTAGGCGCGGTTCCACTTGATCATGCCCATCACCGGCCACATGACCTCGCTCGTCGCGGTCTGCATCGCGTGCGCGGCGACCAGGCCGGGTGCGATGAAGGCGAGGTACGACGAGGCGCCCTCGAGCTCCGCGGTGCCGGACTGGTCGATGAACCCGCCGAGCAGCACGCCCATCGCACCGACGTAGAACAGCGGCATGACGAACGAGGAGACCGCCGAGCCCTTCCAGGTCCGCTTGTAGACGGTGATCCAGTACTCGCTCTGGCGGGCCACCATTGCCCACCGCGAGACACCGGCCGCGGTCGACGTACTCATCAGTCCACCAGCGTCCGTCCGGTGAGCCGGAGGAACACGTCTTCCAGCGTCGAGCGTCGAACCAGCACCGCGGCGGGGTTGAGCCCCCGCTCGTGCACCTTCGCCAGGGTCTCCTCGCCGTCGTCGGTGTAGAGCAGCAGCCGGTCGGGAAGCACCTCCACGCGGTCGGCGAGGTCCTCCACCTTCGCCGCGAGCCCGTCGTGCTCCCCCACCCCGAAGCGGAGCTCGGCCACCTCCCGGGTGGAGTGCTCGCGGATCAGGTTCAGCGGCGATCCCTCGGCGACGATGTGTCCGCCGTCCATCACCACGAGCCGGTCGCACAGCTGCTCGGCCTCATCCATGTAATGGGTGGTGATCACCAGCGTCACGCCCTGCTGCTTGAGCCGGAACAACTTGTCCCACAACAGGTGCCGGGCCTGCGGGTCCAGCCCGGTGGTCGGCTCGTCAAGCAGCAGCAGCTCGGGCTGGTTGATCAGGGACCGGGCGATCGTGAGCCGACGCTTCATCCCGCCCGAGAGGTCCTCGACCTTCGACTTGGCCTTCTCCGTGAGCTGCACGAACCGGAGCAGCTCGTCAGCGCGGGAGCCCACCTCGGCCTTGGACAGCCCGAAGTAGCGTCCGTAGACCACGAGGTTGTCCCGCACGTTCAGCTCGGTGTCCAGGGTGTCCTCCTGCGGACAGACACCGATGCGGCCGCGGATCGCCGGGCCGTCGGTGGCCGGGTCCATGCCGAGGATGCTGAGCTGCCCGCTGGAGGGCGGGGAGACCGCCGCGACCATCCGCATCGTGGATGACTTCCCGGCGCCGTTGGGGCCGAGGAACCCGAACGCCTCGCCGGACTGCACCTCGACGTCGATGCCGCGCACCGCCTCGACATCGCCGTACCTCTTCCGCAGCCCGGTGGCGCGGATCATCGCTGACGGCGGCTCGCGGCGCATCGCATCGGCGGTTTCTGGAGTGGGCTGGGACACGCCTTCGACCCTAACTTTCCGCACCGACGGTTTTCACCTCTATTTGCCCGGATGGCGGTGCGCCGGGCGTACAGTCGACAACCAAGCACCTCCGGCCCACCGCGGGAGACGCACCCGGAGGCTGAAGCCGGAGCTGGTGATGTCAGCGGCGGAGCTGCACCGGGCACGAGATGCCTACGCCGAGCTGGCGTGGGCCCGAGCGCACGGCCACTTCACTGAAGCCGACCGCGCCGGTGAGCTCCAGCCGGACGACCTCGACCGGTTCTCCCGCACCGCGTTCCTGCTCGGTGACGACGAGGAATGCGTAGACCTCCTCGAACGCGCCTACGAGGCGCATCTGTCGGGCGGCGCCACGGGGGCGGCAGGAGAGTCCGCCTTCTGGGCGGCGTTCAACCTGATGAACCGGGGAGAGATGGCACGCGCCGGTGGGTGGCTCGCGCGTGCCCAGCAACAGGCGTCCGCAGAAGGGACCGAGTCCGCGATCAACGGGTTGGTGATGATCCCCGGCGGACTCGAACGGATGATGCACGGCCAGTCGGAAGCGGCGCTGGCGAGCTTCGAGGCGGCAGAGGCGATCGGGCGGCGGGCCGGACACCCCGAGCTGGTGGCGTTCGCCGGGTTGGGCATCGGGCAGGTCCGGATCGATCTCGGCGACGTCAGGGCCGGGATGGCGAAGCTCGACGAGGTGATGCTCGCGGTGACCGGCGGCCACGTCTCCGCGCTTGCCTCCGGAGTGGTGTACTGCGCGGTGATCCTCGCCTGCCGGGACGCCTACGACGTCACCCGGGCGGCGCAGTGGACCCGGGCTCTCGACCGCTGGTGCGCGGCACAGCCCGACCTCGTCCCGTTCCGCGGCCAGTGCCTGGTGCACCGGGCACAGATCCTTCAGCTCAACGGGGCCTGGGGCGAGGCGCTGGAACAGGCGAACCTGGCCTGCAGGAGGTTCGCCGAACCTCCCGGCCAGGTGGCGTCCGGGATGGCGTTGTACGAACGCGCCGAGCTGCACCGCCTCCGGGGCGAGCTGGTCGCGTCCGAGGAGGCGTACGTCGAAGCCGGCCGCTGCGGTCACGAGACGCAACCAGGCCTGGCACTGCTGCGTCTGGCGCAGGGCCGGATCGGGCCTGCCCTGGCCGGGATCCGCCGCGCCGTCGACGAGGCCAATGCGCCCGATCGGCCAAGGTTGCTGGCGGCGTACGTCGAGATCGGTCTGGTGGCGCACGAGCTGGGCGATGCCCGGTGGGCCGCCGATGAGCTGGCTAGGTTCGCCGCCGTTCACGACATGCCGCTTCTCAGCGCGATGTCGGCCCATGCCTCGGGTGCGGTGCTGCTGGCCGAGGGGAAGCCACGTGAGGCGCTCGACCTGCTCCGCCGTGCCTGTGACCTGTGGCGCGAGCTGGAGGCGCCGTACTGGCGTGCGCGCACGCGGGTGCTGGTCGCGACCGCCTGCCGTCAGCTCGACGACCTCGATGCCGCGCAGATCGACCTCGACGCGGCCGCCGAGGAGTTCCGGCGGTTGGGTGCCCGACCGGACCTCGCCGGGCTGGAGCGCTTCGGTGCCCGCTCCGGCAACGGGCCGCTGACTGCTCGCGAGGTCGAGGTGCTCTGCGCGGTCGCCACGGGGAAGACGAACCGGGCCGTGGCAGAGGAGCTGTTCCTCAGCGAGAAGACCGTCGCTCGTCACGTCAGCAACATCTTCACCAAGCTCGACATCCCCTCGCGTGCCGCAGCTACGGCGTACGCCTACGAGCACGGCCTGCTCGAACGGCGTACCTCCGGCTGAACCGCTGCGTGGGTAGAACTACCCACGCCGCCCGGCATCACCTGCGTCGTTCTGCCGAAGCCGGACCGCCCCTTGCGCTCCTAGCGTCGAACCCACGAGATGGACGAGGCGGAAGGAGCAAGGCGATGCAGACCTCGGAGTACATCGAGACGGTGGTGATCGGCGGCGGGCAGGCGGGACTGGCGACCGGCTACCACCTGAGCAGGCGAGGACGTGAGTTCGTGATCCTCGACGCCGGCCAACGGGTCGGCGACAACTGGCGCAGGCACTGGGACTCGTTGCGGCTCTACAGCCCGGCCGGCCACGACGCCCTGCCCGGCAAGCCGTTCCCGGGTTCCCGGCACGCGTTCCCGGGCAAGGACGAGCTCGCGGACTACCTGGAGTCGTACGCCCGCGAGCTCGACCTGCCGGTGCGCAACGGCACCAGGGTGCACCGGCTGTCCCATGACGGTCGCCGCTATGTCATCGAGTGCGGATCCGGCTCGATCAGCTGTGACAACGTGGTGGTGGCCACCGGCACCTTCGGCCGCACGCCGAGGGTCCCGGAGTTCGCCGGCGCGCTCGACCCGGCCATCCTGCAGCTGCACTCCAGCGAGTACCGGAACCCGGAGCAGCTGCGCGAAGGACCCGTGCTCGTCGTCGGCGCCTCCCACTCCGGCGGGGACATCGCGCTGGAGGTGGCCGCAACGCACGAGACGATCCTCTGCGGCCGCGACACCGGCCAGATCCCGGTGCCGTGGGAGACCCGTCGGCTGCGGATGGCGTTCCCGGTGTTCTGGCTCGTCTGGGGCACCCTGCTGTCGGTGCGCACGCCGATGGGCCGCAAGGAGCGGGTCGAGGCGCGGTCACACGGCGCCCCGTTCCTCCGCGTCAAGCGGGAAGACCTCGCCGCAGCGGGCGTCGAACGGGTGACCGACCGGGTGACCGGTGTCCGGGACGGCCTGCCGCTGCTCGGGGACGACCGGCCCGTCGACGTCAGCAACGTCGTCTGGTGCACCGGCTTCCGGCAGGACTTCTCCTGGATCGACCTCCCGGTGACCGGCGAGGACGGCTGGCCCCTGGAGGAGCGCGGAGTCGTTCCATCCGCGCCCGGGCTCTACTTCACGGGCCTGTGCTTCCAGTCGTCGTTCCGGTCGATGCTGGTCGGTGGGGCGGGCGCGGACGCCGAGCACGTCGTACGGCATCTCGCTGCGCGCAGGGCGAAGGCGGGGCCTGCGCTGCAGAAGGCCGCCTGAGCCGACCGGTTGTCGGTGGGGTGCGTCAAGATAGGCGGGTGACCAGTGCAGGCGGTACGTCGGACGGGGTCGGTGAGCCGGCCGCCACGTCCGACGTACTCGCGGGCTTCAGCGCCCCGACACGCACCTGGTTCGAGGCCGCCTTCGCCGCACCCACCCCGGCCCAAAACGGGGCCTGGCAGGCGATCACCGCGCGGCGCAACGCGCTGGTCGTCGCCCCCACCGGATCCGGGAAGACGCTGTCGGCGTTCCTGTGGTCGCTGGACCGGTTGGCCAGCGAACCGGTCCCGGACGAGAAGCTGCGCCGCTGCCGGGTGCTCTACGTCTCGCCGCTCAAGGCCCTCGCGGTCGACGTGGAGCGCAACCTGCGGGCACCCCTGGCCGGGATCGGGCACACCGCCGCCCGGCTCGGTCAGCAGGTCCCCGACATCACCGTCGGGGTCCGCTCCGGCGACACCACCGCGGCCGACCGGCGCCGCCTGGCCAGCACTCCCCCCGACATCCTGATCACCACCCCCGAGTCGCTGTTCCTGATGCTGACCTCGCAGGCACGCGAGTCGCTGCGCGGCGTGGAGACGGTCATCGTCGACGAGGTGCACGCCGTGGCCGGCACGAAGCGCGGCGCCCACCTCGCGCTCTCACTCGAACGGCTCGACGAGCTGCTCGAGCAGCCGGCGCAGCGGATCGGGTTGTCCGCGACCGTGCGTCCGATCGAGGAGGTCGCCCGGTTCCTCGGCGGCGCCCAACCGGTCGAGGTGGTCGCGCCGGGATCCACCAAGGAGTGGGACCTCCAGGTGGTCGTGCCGGTCGAGGACATGACCGAGCTCGGGGTGGCCGAGGACGGCCCGGCCGAGGGCTCCGCCGCCGCCGGCGAACGCCGCGCGTCGATCTGGCCGCACGTCGAGGAGCGCGTCGTCGACCTGATCGAGCAGCACCGCTCCACGATCGTGTTCGCCAACTCCCGCCGCCTCGCCGAGCGCCTCACCGCCCGTTTCAACGAGATCGCCACCGACCGCGCCGATGCCCTGGCCGCGCGCGACGACAGTGAGGCGGGGCGGAGCGCGGAGGCGGCCCCGACCGTGGATGGGACTGGCCCCCTGAGCGAACCTGCGAGCGAAGGGCGGATGGGCGGGGCCGTCTTCGGGCGCAGTCCCGCCGCCCTCATGGCGCAGAGCGGTCAGTCGTACGGCGCGGCGCCGGTGATCGCGCGTGCCCACCACGGCTCGGTGTCGAAGGACCAGCGGGCACTGATCGAGGACGACCTGAAGCGCGGCAGCCTGCCCTGCGTGGTGGCCACCTCCAGCCTGGAGCTCGGCATCGACATGGGCGCGGTCGACCTGGTCGTCCAGGTGGAGGCACCGCCCACCGTCGCCAGCGGCTTGCAGCGGGTGGGCCGGGCCGGGCAC
>DATFGA010000181.1:0-4078 GCA_035249775.1 Nocardioidaceae bacterium
TCAAGGCGACGGCGAGCACCGGCGAGAGCAGGACCATCACCGGCAAGGCCGACTACCTCCGCACCCTGTTCGGGCTGAAGTCGGCGTGGGTGCGGTCGATCCGCGAGAGCTACTGACCCGCGAGGCGTCGCCGGAAGTGCACGGCCTCCTGGAGCCGACCGCCGTGCCCCTCGACCTGCGCCGGTTCGCCCGGCACCCGGTCGAAACCGCATGCCTCGAGCACTCGCTGCGAGGCGACGTTGTCCACCGTGGTCATTGCCCGGACCACGTGGACGCCGACCCGTGCCGCCTCGGTGAGGATCATCTTCACCGCGGCCCGGGCGTGGCCCTTTCCCGCGGCGGTCTCGGCGATCCGGTAACCCAGCTCCGCCGACCCGTCCTCGACGTCCATCAGGTTGACCCGTCCGACGACGGCTCCCGACTCGTCGCGGACCACGAAGAACAGGTCGGTGCCCGCCTCCTGCAGGACGAGGAGGTGCTCGAGCCGCTCGTCGAAACCGGTGAAGTAGGCGTCACCGCGGTCCGGGACGGACCGGGCGAAGTAGGCGCGGTTCTTGGTCTCGAAGTCGAGGAGCTCGTCGCGATCGGCGTGCGAAAGCGGGCTGATCCGGGTCACGCCGGACACCTTCTCATCCGGCCGTCGATCGGGCATCCACAGGAGGCCTCCGACCTCTGTCACGGGAGGCCGGCCCGACCTACGCTGAGATCATGAAGACGATCCATCTCAGCGAGAGCGAGCTCGCGCTGGTCCGCCACGCGATGCGCGCCTACCTCAACTCGTTCGGTCACGATGAGGCCGACGTGGTGACCGACATCAAGCAGGTCCTTGTCCGTCTGGCCGCAGCCACCGATGACCGCCCGGAGCACAGTGAGCTGATCGGCTGATCCGCCCGGCCGCTAGTGTCGGCGCCATGAGCAATCCCGTCATCGTGGTGGTCGGCGCCGGACCCGGTCTGGGTGCCTCGATCGCGCGCAGGTTCGGGAGCGAAGGCTACGACGTGGCCCTCATCGCCCGGTCCCAGGAGAAGCTCGAGACCCTCGGCAGGGACCTGCAGCAGGCCGGGATCACGACCGGGTGGAGTGCCGTCGACATCACCGACGACGCCGCGCTGTCCGAGGCGATCACCCGGTTCGGCGGACACGCCGGCCACCTCGACGTACTCCACTTCAACCCCAGCGTGTTCCGGCAGAAGACTCCGCTGGAGCTGACCCCCGATGAGCTGCTCGACGACGTCCGGCTCGGTGCCGCCGCCTTGTTGACCGCGGTGCAGGCGGCCCGACCGTTCATGCGCGCCGGTGCCAGGATCACGGTGACCGGGAGCGTCGCCGCCGACAACCCGTGGAACGAGGCGGCGTCGCTCGGCGTCCAGAAGGCCGCGCTGCGCAACCTGGTCCGCAGCGTGGACGCGACCCTGTCGCCCGACGGGATCCGCGCGATGACGCTGACCGTGCGTGGAACGCTGGCTCCGGACACCCGGTTCTCCCCCGATCTCGTCGCCGAGGCGCTCCATCGGGCGGCGACGGTGCCGGAGGAAAGCTGGCAGGTCGAGGTGCCGTACGACGGGTAGCTCGATGTGGTTCGATCGTGACGTGGGCATCGAATTTCTCGGGTCGCCACGTCCCACGCTGGGTGTGGAATGGGAGTTCGCGCTGGTCGACAAGACCACGCGCGACCTGTCGAACACGGCTGCCGACCTCTTCGACAAGGTGCACCAGCAGACCGGTGCAGAGCGCGACGAGTCCCGGCTGCACAAGGAGCTGCTGCGGAACACCGTGGAGCTGGTCACCGGCATCTGCGAGACCGTGGACGAGGCGATGGGCGACCTCTGCCAGACGATGGAGGTGGTCTGTGCCGCGGCCGACGAGCTGGGGGTGGACCTCTACGGCGGTGGCACGCACCCGTTCGCGCAGTGGTCGCTGCAGCAGCTGACGCCGGGGCATCGCTACGAGGAGCTGATCGCGCGCACCCAGTGGTGGGGTCGGCAGATGCTCATCTGGGGAGTGCACGTGCATGTCGGGGTGCAGCATCGCGAGCGGGTGCTGCCGATCATCTCCTCACTGCTCAACCACTTCCCGCACCTGCAGGCGCTCTCCGCGTCCTCGCCGATCTGGTCGGGGACCGACACCGGTTACGCAAGCAACCGGGCGATGATGTTCCAGCAGCTGCCGACCGCGGGCCTGCCGTTCCAGTTCGAGCGGTGGGAGGAGTTCGAATCGTTCGTCGAGGGCCAGGAGAAGACCGGTGTCATCGAGGACCTGACCGAGCTGCGCTGGGACGTCCGTCCGTCGCCGCGGCTGGGCACGGTCGAGGTGCGCGTGTGCGACGGGGTGTCGACGCTGCGGGAGCTGAGAGCGTTGGTCGCGCTCATCCACTGTCTGGTGGTCGATCTGGATCAGCGGCTTGCCGCCGGCGAGACGTTGCCGACGATGCCGCCCTGGCACGTCCAGGAGAACAAGTGGCGGGCGGCACGCTACGGGCTCGATGCCGAGATCATCCTCGACGCCGCCGGCAACGAGCGGTTGGTGACCGACGACCTCGACGACGTGCTCGAACGGCTCGCTCCGGTGGCGCGTCGGCTCGGTTGCAGCGATGACCTCGCCTCGGTCGCGGACATCCCGAGATGCGGTGCTTCCTACCAGCGGCAGCGAAAGGTGGCCGAGGAGTCCGGCGGCAACCTGGTGGCGGTCGTCGACTCCGTCGTCCGCGAGCTGCAGGGCTGAGGACCAGCGGAACTAGAATGGGCACCATGACCCGGGAGCAGGCGGTGCTGATCGTGGGCGGCGGCGAGGTGGCCGACGCGCTCACGTCGATCGCCGCAACCCTCGGCTGGGCTCCGACCGTGGTGGAGACGCTCGAGGACACCGTGGCGGCTCTCCCTGCCGTCGACTCCGTGGTGGTGCTCAGCCACCATGACGACGTCGATGGTCCTGCGGTCGCAGCCGCGCTGGAAAGCGGCACGTCGTACGTCGGCGCGATGGGCTCGCGGAAGACCCAGGACCGGCGGCGCACGTGGATGCTCACCCATGGCGTGAGTGAGGACCAGCTGGCGCAGGTGCACACGCCCGTCGGCCTCGACATCGGCGCGAACAGCCCGGCGGAGATCGCGCTGTCGATCGCCGCGGAGATGGTGGCCGTGCGTCGCGGGGTCCAGGGAGGTTCGCTGAAGAACCGGTCCGGGCCGATCCACCCGGATCTCGCGCCGGGAACGGCTGAGTGCCCGGCCGGTTGAGCCCCGGCTAGCCGTCTCGGGCCAGTCGCAGCGCCCGCTTCATGTCGCCAAGGTCGTGGTACCAGGTCCGCACCTGAACGATGCAGCGCACCTGTCGCATCCGGCGGTGGTACTCACCGCACTCGGCGATCGCCTCGGAACGCGTGGGCAGCCACGCGTCGCGTTGGGCGTGGTACTCCAGGTGGAAGCCGTGTGCCCGCGATCCGCTCACCGCGGTGATGGTGTCGTCCGGAGGAGCCCATCCGGATCGGGCGAATGCCGTCCCGCCGAGGAACACGAGCATCGCCACGAGGCCGATCATGAGTATGCGCATGCCGAGGTGCCTTTCCGTCGCCTGAGCTTCCGTCGGACGTTAGGGCTTCTCAGTGCGTATCGCGGTGCCTGTGCTCTGCCCTGTGACGGGAGCGGCACCGTGCAGGGTTGTGGACAGATCCTGGCGCCTGGCGCACCACCGAGATGATGATCCGCCGCTGCGGTTCAGCGCTGACTTGCTGAACTCATGCGGCGTACGAGTGATCGAGGAACCAACGGTCTTCCTCGTCGAGGCCGCAGCTCGGACCGTCGTCCATGGTCTCGTCCCGGACGGCGAGGTAGGCGATGGCGTCGGCGATTTCAGTCGCCGTGTACTGACTCTCCCAGGACCGCAGGTCCGGCCAGTTCGTGGTTGCGGGCTGTTCGGTGGGCTGCGTCCGGTGGCTGAACCCGGCCCTGGTGTGCACGGTCAGGGTCCCGTCATCGTTCTTCCCGACTCCGAACCCTGGAGCGTGCTTGGCCGTGTGGTCGGGCTTGCAGGCGGGCCCGAGGTTCTCGTTCGAGGTGGGTCCGGCGGGGAACTCCTCCAGATGGTC
>DATFGA010000182.1:0-5669 GCA_035249775.1 Nocardioidaceae bacterium
CGAGAACCCGGATCCGGGCGGGGTGGCCGAGCGTGCGGAAGAACTCTGCCTTCGCCTGGTACAGCGGAACCGGCACGCGAGGACCCCTTCGGTCGTGGATGACGACCTGAAGAATACTTCATCTCGTCACATCACGTGACCCTGGCCCGCCGGTTGAGCAGCCACACCGACCGGCACTCAGCCGAGCGCCCGCTCCCCCGCGGCGCGCATCGCCTCGACCGGAATGGCTTCGGCACCGGTCATCAGGCCCACCTGCAGCGCGGCCTGGTGCACGAGCAGGTCCAGCCCGGAGACCAGGGTGCGGTCCTCCTCGAGGGCGAACGCGGCCAGCGGAGTCGGCCAGGGGTCGTAGACGACGTCGAAGACGACCGGTGCGGTTCGCGCCAGCGCCAGCACCTCCGGCCCCTGCGCACCGGCCGGGATCGTGGACACCACGATGTCCGGGGACGCTTCCCTGTCGCGGGCAGCCTCGGCGAAGGTCATCACCTGCACCACCGGCCGGGCTGGGTGCCGCTCGGCCACGCGGAGCGTGTCGGCAGCCCGATCGGGGTCACGGACGACCAGCCGGACGTCGAGGCAGCCGAGGCCGGCCAGCGCCAGCACGACCGATCCGGCCGTCGCTCCCCCGCCGACCACGACCGCGGAGCGCAGGTCTGCGTCGGTGCGTTCGCGGATCGCGGCAGCGGCCCCGGGGATGTCGGTGTTGTCGCCCCACCGCCGGCCGCGGTCCAGGACCACGGTGTTGACCGCACCGGACTGCCGCGCCCGTTCGGAGAGGTCGTCGAGCAGCGGCACCACCGTGCGCTTGAGGGGCATGGTCAACGAGAGTCCGCGCCAGGAGTCATCCAGCCCGTCGAGGAACGGCGCCAGCGAGGACTCGGTCACCTCGTGCGCGTCGTAGGACCAGTCGAGCCCCAGCTCGGCGTACGCCGCCCGGTGCAGCACCGGCGAGAGCGAGTGCGCGATCGGGCTGCCGAGCACGGCGCAACGGCGGGACGAGGTCGACACCGATGACTCAGCAGTTGTCCGACTGGGAGCACCACTCCTGGAACTCGGCCACGTTCTGCTGGTGCTCGGAGAACGTCACCGCGAACTTCGTCTCGCCGGTGTCGGGGTTGGTGGTGACGAAGTAGAGCCACGGCCCGTCGACCGGGTTCAGCGCCGCGCTCATCGCCTTCTCGCCCGCGGTCATGATCGGGCCGGGCGGCAGGCCGGCGTAGCGGTAGGTGTTGTACGGCGAGTCGACGTTGCGGTCCTCGTCACTGGTGCCAACGCCGCCGTCCCGGCCGACGGCGTAGTGCACCGTCGAGTCGAACTGCAGCGGCATCGGCTCGTCGAGCCGGTTGTAGATCACCCGGCTGACCTTCGCGAAGTCCTTGTCGAACCGGGCCTCCGCCTGGATCAGGCTGGCCACGGTCATCACCTCGTGCGGGCTGAGCCCGAGCTCCTCGGCGCCCGCCTCCAGCCCGACGTTCTCGGCCGCCTGCTTGTAGCGGTCCACCATCGTGGTCAGGATGCTGCGCGGGGTGGCGTTCGGCGGGAGCTGGTAGGTGGCCGGGAACAGGTAGCCCTCCGGGTTGCCGCCGGCGTACGACGGGAGCCCGATCCGGTCCGGCTTGGAGAGCACCTTGGTGTACTGCTTGGCGGAGAAGTCGGTGTTCTTCGCGAGGTGGGCGACGATCTGGTCCACCGTCCACCCCTCGGGGAAGGCGATCGTGTTCTGCATCATGTTCGCCGGGTCGACCAGGATCTCCAGCGCGTCCGCGGCGGGCATCTGCCGCTGCAGTTCGTAGAAGCCGACCTGGATGCCGCGCGAGTCAGGGTTCGCGATGGCGGCCTCGGTGAAGGCCTCCCGGCTCTTGATCACGTCCTCCGCGAGCAGCGTCTCGGCGATGTCGGAGGCGTTGTCGCCCTCCTCGACCTCGACCACCACCGAACCGGTGCCGGGCCCCTCGTAGTCCTCCGGCGAGCTGAGCCGGTCCTGGAGCGCGCCGACCCCGACGCTGAACAGGTAGTACGCCCCGCCGGCGAGCAGGGCCACCGCGACCAGGACGGCCAGGCAGCCGTAGCCGGAGCGACGGCGCCGGCGCCTCCTGTGCGCCCGCTCGTCCTCGAGATCCAGTCCCAGATCGCTCACGTGTGTCCTAAGTCGAGGGTCTCACCGGGCGCAGCTCCCGAGCTGCGTTCGGTATCGAGTGCATTTTGCAGGATCACGACGGCCGCCGCCTGATCCACCACGGCGCGTCGCTTCTGACCCTTCTTGCCCTGCCCCCGTAAGACTGCTTCAGCTGTCACCGTACTCAACCGCTCGTCACAGAGCCGGACGGCAACCGGCTCGACCGCGGACGCGATCTCCGCAGCGAACGCGCGCGCCTTTGCCGCGGCCGGCCCCTCGCCACCGGACAGCGACCGGGGCAGGCCCACCACGACCTCGATCGCGGACAGCTCCTCGACGATCGCGCGGATCCGGGCGAGGTCACCCGGACCGCGGCGGACCGTCTCCACCGGCGTGGCCAGCATCCCGGACGGGTCCGACCGGGCGATGCCGATCCGGGCGTCGCCGACGTCGACGCCGACCCGGACTCCGAACCTCACGCGGAGAGTCCGTTCACGGACGTCCGGCGGTGACCGCGCGGCCCACCTCGTGCTCGACGTCGCGCAGCGCCTGGTCGGCGTTGGACACGTCCGCGCCGCCGCCCTGAGCGACGTCGTCCTTGCCGCCGCCGCTGCCGCCGAGCGCGCTCGCCGCGGTCTTGACCAGCGCGTTCGCGGAAATGCCCCACGACCGCGCCTCGTCGTTGACCGCGACGACCACGGCCGGCTTGCCGTTGCTGGAGCCGATGATCGCGACCACGCTGGGCCGGTCCGAGGGCATCCGGCCGCGGATGTCGAGGGCGAGCTTGCGGACGTCCCCGGCGCCGGCCCCGTCGGCACGGTGGCCGACGAAGTTCACCCCGAACACGTCGCTCGGGTTCCGGGCCAGGTCTCCGGCGGCGGCGAGGAGCTGGGCAACCCTGACCCGCTCGATCTCCTTCTCCGCGGTGCGCAGCCGTTCGACCATGTCGTTGATGCGCTCGGGGAGCTCCTCAGGACGCGCCTTCAGCGTCTCGCTCAGCTGCGCGACGAGCACGTGCTCCCGGGCCAGGAACCGGTAGGCGTCCCCGCCCACGAGAGCCTCCACCCGCCGTACGCCCGACCCGATCGAGGACTCACCGAGCAGCTTGATCACGCCGAGCTGCCCGGAGCGTCCGGCATGCGTGCCACCGCACAGCTCCCGGGCCCAGTCACCGACCGAGATCACGCGGACCTCGTTGCCGTACTTCTCGCCGAACAGCGCCATCGCACCCGAGCGGCGGGCCTCGTCCTGGGTCATCAGCTCCGCATGCACCGCGAGGTCGGCGAGCACCAGCTCGTTGACCCGGGCCTCGACGTCGGCCATCGCGGACGCCGGAACCGCGCCGCTCGCGGAGAAGTCGAACCGGAACCGGCCCGGCGCGTTCTCCGAGCCCGCCTGGGTCGCGGTGTCACCCAGCGCCTCGCGGAACGCCTTGTGCACCATGTGCGTCGCGGTGTGCGCGCGGCTGATCGACTTGCGCCGCTCGATGTCGACGAGCGCCTGCGCCTGCTGGCCGACGGTGACCTCGCCGGAGAGGACCCGGGCCTGGTGCACGATCAGTCCGGTGATCGGCGACTGCACGTCGAGCACCTGGACGCGGGCGCCGTTGGCGAGCTCGAGGACGCCCTGGTCGGCGAGCTGGCCGCCGCCCTCGGCGTAGAACGGGGTCCGGTCGAGGACCAGCTCGACCTCCTCGCCCTCACGCGCGGACGTGGCGACACCGCCGCCGGTGACGATGCCGCGGACGCTGCCCTCGGACACCACCTCGTGGTAGCCGGTGAACTCCACCGGCGCGCCGATGCTGTCGGCGACCTCGCGGTAGGCGCCGGCGTCCGCGTGCCTGCCCTTCTTCGCCTTCGCGTCGGCCTTGGCGCGTTCGCGCTGCTCGGTCATCAGCCGGCGGAACTCGCCCTCGTCGACGCTGAGCCCCTGCTCGGCGGCCATCTCGAGGGTGAGGTCGATCGGGAAGCCGTAGGTGTCGTGCAGCGCGAACGCCTTGGTGCCGGACAGCTGCGCCTGGCCGGTCGACTTCGCCTCGGTCGCGGCCAGGTCGAAGATGTTCGTCCCGGTCCGCAGCGTCTGCCGGAACGCGTCCTCCTCGGCGTAGGCGATCGTGGAGATCCGCTCCCAGTCCGACTCGAGCTCGGGGTAGGACAGCTTCATCTTGTCCCGGCTGACCGGCAGCAGCTCGGGCAGCGTGCGGTCCTCCACGCCGAGCAGCCGCATGGAACGTACGGCGCGCCGCAGCAACCGTCGCAGGACGTAGCCCCGCCCCTCGTTCCCAGGAGTGACGCCGTCGCTGATCAGCATCATCCCGCTGCGCACGTGGTCCGCGACGACGCGGAACCGGACGTCGTCACCGGGATCGGCGCCGTAACGGCGCCCCGACATCTCCGCGGCCCGCTCGATGACCGGGAAGATCACGTCGATCTCGTACATGTTGTCCCTGCCCTGGAGCAGGTAGGCCACGCGTTCGAGGCCCATGCCGGTGTCGATGTTCTTCTTCGGCAGCGACCCGGCGATGTCGAAGTCGTCCTTGCTCCGCACCGCGGAGAGGTCGTCCTGCATGAAGACGAGGTTCCAGAACTCCAGGTAGCGGTCCTCCAGCTCGACGGGCATCGCCAGCCGCGAGGTGGTCTCGAACTCACCGTCCGGCCCGTGCTCCGGACCGCGGTCGTAGAGGATCTCCGAGCACGGTCCACCGGGCCCGGGAACACCCATCGACCAGTAGTTCTCCCGCTTGCCCAGCTTCACGATGCGCTTCTCCGGCAGGCCGGTGACCTTCTGCCAGAGGGCGAGCGCCTCCGGGTCGTCGACGTACACGCTCGGCCACAGCCGGCTCTCCTCGAGCCCCCAGCCGCCGTCGGCGAGCGGCTTGGTGACCAGGTCCCAGGCGAGCTCGATCGCGCCTTCCTTGAAGTAGTCACCGAAGGAGAAGTTGCCGCACATCTCGAAGAAGGTGCCGTGCCGGGTGGTCTTGCCGACGTCCTCGATGTCCGCGGTGCGCACACACTTCTGCACGCTGACCGCCCGCTCGTAGGGCGGCGTCTCCTGGCCGAGGAAGTACGGCTTGAACGGCACCATCCCGGCGTTGACGAACAACAGGTTCGGGTCGTCGAGCAGCAGCGATGCCGAGGGGACCGGGCGGTGCTCGCGTCCTTCGAAGTGCGCGACGAACCGTCGGCGGATCTCCGCGGTGTCCATCAGCTGTTGCCCTTTCTCGTTGCTGAGCTGTCAGATCCCTGAGCGGCTATAGCCGCCTGGCCGCCTGACAACTCGGGGATTCCATGGAGCGTGAGACCGAGTCGCTCGCGCAACTCGATTTCGCGGCCCGCCATCTCGGTGCGCACCTCGTCGGTGAACAGGTTCAGGCCGACGGACAGCCCGGCGAGGCGGTCCCGGAGGCCGTCGGGGGTCAGTGCCTCGGCGGCCCGCCGGGCCTTGACCATCGCGTAGACACCGCTCGTCGCGCCCGCGACGAACCAGAGGGTGCGCATCATGCAGCTGCCTCCCGGCCGGCGCCCGCGACATCGGCGCGGGCCGCCCGCCGGCC
>DATFGA010000183.1:0-8907 GCA_035249775.1 Nocardioidaceae bacterium
CGACGGGCTCCGGCTCGGATTCGGGTGCCGCGGCGGTCGTATCTTCCGCCGCGTCGCGAGCGGCGCGCAGGCTGGCGTGCGTGGGCGCGTCCGGGACGTGCGCCGGCCGCAGCGCGGCGAACTCGCGGCGGAGCACGGGCACGACCTCCTCGCCGAGCATGTCGAGCTGCTCCAGCACCGTCTTCAGCGGCAGGCCCGCGTGGTCGATGAGGAACAGCTGCCGCTGGTAGTCGCCCACGTAGTCGCGGAAGCCCAGGGTCCGCTCGATCACCTGCTGCGGACTGCCCACCGTGAGCGGGGTCTGCTCGGTGAACTCCTCCAGCGACGGCCCGTGGCCGTAGACCGGAGCGTTGTCGAAGTACGGCCGGAACTCGCGGACGGCGTCCTGGCTGTTCTTCCGCATGAAGACCTGGCCGCCGAGGCCGACGATCGCCTGGTCGGCGGCGCCGTGGCCGTAGTGCTCGAACCGGCGGCGGTAGAACTCGACCATCCGCTGGGTGTGCTCCGGCGGCCAGAAGATGTGGTTGGCGAAGAACCCGTCGCCGTAGTAGGCGGCCTGCTCGGCGATCTCGGGACTACGGATGGAGCCGTGCCAGACGAACGGGGGCACACCGTCGAGGGGCCGGGGCGTGGAGGTGAAGCCCTGCAACGGCGTGCGGTACTTGCCCTCCCAGCTCACCGACTCCTCGCGCCAGAGGCGGCGCAGCAGGGCGTAGTTCTCGATCGCCAGCGGGATGCCGTCGCGGATGTCCTTGCCGAACCACGGGTAGACCGGGCCGGTGTTCCCGCGGCCCATCATCAGGTCCATCCGACCGTCGGTGAGGTGCTGCAGGGTCGCGTAGTCCTCGGCGATCCGGACCGGGTCGGTCGTGGTGATCAGCGTCGTGGAGGTGGAGAGGATGATCCGCTCGGTCTGCGCGGCGATGTAGGCCAGCGTGGTGGTCGGCGCCGAGGGGATGAACGGCGGGTTGTGGTGCTGACCGGTGGCGAAGACGTCGAGCCCGACCTCGTCGGCCTTCTTCGCGATCGCGATCGTCGCCTTGATGCGGTCGTGCTCCGTCGGGGTGGTCCCGGTGGTCGGGTCGGTGGTGACGTCACCGACGGTGAAGATTCCGAACTGCATCGATGGCTCCTCGGGTCGCTCTCGCTAGATGCTTGCACTTTCAACTATCTAGGTCAACCGGCCCTGTCGAGGATCTATTCCGGGGCCACCAGCTCCGTGGTCTCCTCCGGTACGTCGACCACGTGGCGGTTGATCTGGGCAGAGGCCAGCCCGAGCCCACCGAGGCGGATGTCGTCGTAGGCCCGTAGCGCGGCAGTCGCCCGGTCGACGTACAGCACGGACAGCTGGATCCCGGCCGGCTCCTCCGGCTCCAGCGCACGTAGCCCGGAGCCGCCGGTCGAGCCCTGGGTCATCAGCCAGGTGTCCTCGTCCCCCTGGCGGACCTTGCGGTAGTGCAGGTGTCCCGACAGCACCATCTCGGCGTGCCCGTCGAAGACCTCGGCCGGCTCCGGGTCGTGGAAGACGACCACGTCCACGCCGTCGCGGCTCTCGGCGGTCGCGGCGAGCTGCTCGGCGACGGCGGTGACCGCGTCCTGGGAGTGTGCGAGGTCCTCTCCGGCAGTCGTTCCCGGGCCCAGGGGGACCTCGGGGACTGGGGTGTGGGACTTGTCCGGGGTGAAGGTCGGGTCGCCGGCGCCGAGGAACCGCAACCCCTTCACGGTGCGGACCGAGCCGTCGAGGACCACCACGTTGGGGATCTTCCGCATCGCGGCCTGGGTGGCGAGTGAGTCGTGGTTGCCGCGCACCCAGACGTAGGGCACGCGCAGGTGCCGGATCTCCTGCAGGTAACGGTTCTCCGGCCGGCTGCCGTGGTCGGTGATGTCCCCGGAGTCGACCACCACGTCGATGTCGTACTGCTGCACGACGGTGCGGATCACGTCCCACGACTGTGGTGCCAGGTGCAGGTCGGACACGTGCAGCACCCGGACCAGGTCGGACTGCGGCGGCAGCACCGGCAGGTCGGAGGTGACGGTGTACAGCCCGCTCACGTTCTGCACGATCCGGGCCAGCTGGTCGCCGTACACCGAGAACTCGTTGACGATGTCCTCGGCGTTGCCGACCACCGACGGCGCCGAGGTGAGCAGGCCGGTGTAGCGCGGCTCGGCGAGGGCGGCCGGGTTCCAGGTGGTGAGCGCGACCGCGAACGACGCGACCATCGCCACGGTCGCGGTGGCCGCACCGGCCAGGGTGAGCCGCACCCGGCGCAGCACCAACGCGGTCAGGATCGCTCCGCCGGCGACCGCTGCCAGCAGCGCCCGCAGCACCGCCATCTGCAGCTCCCAGCGCACGTCGCGCTCGGCCCGCAGTCGCATTCCCTCCAGCAGCTCGGGGTCGGCGACGATCTTCCGGGCCTCCTCGACGTCGACGCCCTCCAGTCCGGCTTCGAGCGCGAGCGGCCCGCCGTGCGTGTCCAGGACCAGGTCGCCCAGCGGCGGGATGTCGACGGTGGTCCCGCCGCCCCAGGAGGGGAGCACCCGCATCGACGTGGTGAGCGG
Source organism: Nocardioidaceae bacterium (assembly GCA_035249775.1). GTDB lineage: Bacteria > Actinomycetota > Actinomycetes > Propionibacteriales > Nocardioidaceae > Nocardioides_C. The sequence goes on from DATFGA010000183.1 coordinate 2,560, forward strand.
TCCGACCTCGTGGTGGACGGTGCCGCCGAGGGTTAGGCCGAGCCAGGCGCCGGTGAGACCGAGCAGGACCGCGGCGCCGGCAAGGCGGAGGCGACGGGTGCGACGGGTACGACGGGGACAGGCGGATGTTTGCTGCGGGGGATGCAAGGACATGGGTTGTAGAGAGGTGTTCCTGTTCGAGGGTGCGGCCTCCATTGGAACCCGCGACACCCGGTGGTGTCCGGAGAACCGGCGAAACCACCGGCGTGCTCAGCAGGCTGCGGCCGCGTCACCCTCCGTGGCCAGGAAGGTGGCCGCGGCACGCGCTGCGACCCGGCCGGCGCGGGTGGCGCCGAGCGTCGACGCGGACGGCCCGAACCCGACCAGCTGCACCCGCGGGTCGCGCACGACCGTGGTCCCGTCCACCCGGATACCTCCGCCGGGCTCACGCAGTCGCAGCGGTGCCAGGTGGTCCAGCGCCGCGCGGAAGCCGGTGGCCCACAGGATGACGTCGGCGCGGACCTCGTCGCCGTCGCCGAACCGCACGCCGCCGGGGGTGATCTCGGTGAACATCTCCCGAGCGACCAGGACGCCGGCGTCGATGCCGCGCTGGTACTCCTGGGTCAGCGGCAGCCCGGTGGCGGCGACGACGCTCAACGGGGTCAGCCCGGCGCGGACCCGGGCGTCGACCCGGCGCTCCACGTCGCGGCCCCACTCGGTGTCGAACGCACGCCGGGTGAACTCCGGTGGCCGTCGGGTCACCCACGTCGTGGTGGTGACCTCGGCCAGCTGGAGCAGGAACTGGACGGCCGACGTGCCGCCGCCGACCACGACCACGTGCCGGCCGCGGAACTCCTCGGCGGACCGGAAGTCGCGCGTGTGCAGCTGCCGGCCGCGGAACCGCTCCCGGCCCGGGTAGTACGGCCAGTGCGGCCGGTCCCAGGTGCCGGTCGCGTTGACCAGCGCCCGGGTGCGCCAGTCACCGGAGTCGGTGTGCACGAGCAGCGGGCCGCCCGGTCCGTCCGGTGAGGTCACCTCGCGCACCCGCACCGGCCGGTGCACCGGGAGGTCGAATCGACGCTCGTAGTCGCGGTAGTAGCGCGAGACCACCGCCGATGCCGGCTCGGTCGGGTCCGGCTCACCGAGCGGGAGCCCCGGCAGGTCGTGGACCCGGTGCGCCGCACCCAGGGTCAGCGACGGCCAGCGGTGCTGCCAGGCGCCGCCCGGTCCGGGGTTGGCGTCGAGGACCACGAAGTCGCGCACGCCCCGGCGCTGGAGGTGGTGCGCGGCCGACAGGCCGGCCTGTCCGGCCCCGATCACCAGCACGTCCACGTCTCTCATGCCCGGAGAACGCGTTCGCCGCCCCGGGCATTCCGGTGAAGGTACCCTCGCGACTGTGCTGAAGCTGGGACGCCGGACGTTCGACGACACCGCCCTGCTGGTGATGGCCATCGTGAACCGGACCCGCGACTCGTTCTACGACAAGGGCGCCACCTGGGACGAGCAGCGTGCCCTCGACCGGGTGCGCAGGGTGGTCGCCGAGGGCGCGGACATCGTTGATGTCGGCGGCGTCAAGGCAGGCCCCGGCGAGGACGTCGACGCCGCCGAGGAGGTGCGCCGTACCGCCGGCTTCGTCGGGCAGGTCCGCGCCGAGTTCCCCGAGCTGGTGATCAGCGTCGACACCTGGCGCGCGGAGGTCGGCCGGGCGGTGTGCGCCGAGGGCGCGGACCTGCTCAACGACGCCTGGGGCGGCCATGACCCGGGACTCGCCGAGGTCGCGGCCGAGTTCGACGCCGCGATCGTGTGCACCCACACCGGCGGCCTGGCCCCTCGCACCCCGCCGCACCGGATGTCGTACGACGACGTGGTCGCCTCGGCGATCGCCGACACGGTCGCGCTCGCGGAGCGGGCGGTGTCGCTCGGGGTGGACCGGCACAGCGTGCTGATCGACCCGGCCCACGACTTCGGGAAGAACACCTGGCACTCCCTCGAGCTGACCAGGCGGCTCGACGAGATGGCCGCCACCGGCTGGCCGGTCCTGGTGTCGTTGTCCAACAAGGACTTCGTCGGGGAGACCCTCGACGCGCCGATCGGGGAGCGGCTGACCGGGACGCTCGCCGCGACCGCGGTCAGCGCCTGGCTCGGCGCCCGGGTCTACCGGGTGCACGAGGCGGGGGAGACCCGGCAGGTCCTGGACATGGTCGCCAGCATCAAGGGCACCCGGCCGCCGTCGCTGGTGATCCGCGGGCTCGCCTGAACCCCGGTGTTTCCGGAGCGGTGAACCCGGGTACGCGTGCTGATCGCGCCTAGCCGAAGGAGAGCGATGACCGATCAGCACGCCCCCGAACCGGCCACCGAGAAGGTGGAGAGCAGCACGCTGCGCCGCGCGATCAGCGCCTCGGCGATGGGGAACATGACCGAGTGGTTCGACTACGGCGTCTACGCCTACGCCACCACCTACATCACCGCGGTGTTCTTCCCGCAGGCCGGAACCGCGGCCACGCTGCTGGTCTTCGCGGTCTCCTTCGTGTTCCGGCCGCTGGGCGGCATGGTCCTCGGCCCGCTCGGTGACCGGCTCGGCCGCAAGGCTGTCCTGGCGGCGACGATCATCATGATGGCGGCAGCCACCTTCTGCATCGGTCTGCTGCCCGGCAAGGACGCGATCGGGCTGTGGGCCCCGGCCCTGCTGATCCTGCTGCGGATCATCCAGGGCTTCTCCGCGGGTGGCGAGTACGGCGGTGCGGCGACGTTCATGGCCGAGTACTCCCCCGATCGCAAGCGCGGCTTCCTCGGAAGCTTCCTGGAGTTCGGCACGCTCGCCGGCTTCACGCTCGGTGCGCTGGTCGTGCTCGGCACCGAGCTCGTCGTCGGTCCCGAGGCGATGGCCGACTGGGGCTGGCGGATCCCGTTCCTGCTGGCCGGACCGCTCGGCATCATCGGCCTCTACATGCGTTCCAAGCTCGAGGACACTCCGGTGTTCCAGGAGCTGGAGGACGAGCACGCGGAGGAGCAGAGCTTCGCGGCCGAGTTCAAGGACCTGGTCTCGGACTACCTGCGGCCGCTGCTGGCGCTGGGCGGACTGGTTATCGCGCTGAACGTCTGCAACTACACGCTGCTCGCCTACATGCCGACCTATCTGGAGAACACCGTCGGGCTGACCTCGAAGGCGTCACTGACCGTGATCATCCTCGGCCAGCTGGCGATGATGCTGGTGATCCCGTTCTCCGGGCGGCTCTCCGACCGGTTCGGCCGCAAGCCGATGTGGTGGGTCTCCCTGGGCGGGCTCTTCGTGCTCGCGGTGCCGATGTACCTGCTGATCGCGCAGAACTTCGCGCTGGCCATCATCGGGTTCGGCGTCCTCGGCCTGCTCTACGTGATCCAGCTGAGCACGATCTCGGCCACGTTCCCGGCGATGTTCCCCACGCAGGTCCGGTTCGCCGGCTTCGCGATCGCCTACAACGTGTCGACCGCCCTGTTCGGCGGCACCGCGCCGTACGTCAACGAGAAGCTGATCGGGATCACCGGCAGCGAGCTGGTGCCTGCCTTCTACATGATGGCCGCCTGCGCGGTCGGCGCCGTCGCGCTCCTGTTCGTCCCGGAGACCGCCCGTGCCTCGATTCGCGGCACCGGCGTCCCTGGCATCGACACCGAGGTGAAGCCGCTCCACACCACTGGCAGCTGAGCTACTGTCGCGGCTGTGATCGCCGCCGCAGCCGTCTGCCCGCACCCGCCGCTGCTGTTCCGCGAGCTGACCGGCGAGCAGGACGTCGCCGCCGACCTCCGCGCGGCCTGCCGTGCGGCGATCACCTCCGCCATCGCCGTCGAGCCCGATGTCGTGGTGGTGGTCGGCGGAGACCGGCGCACCGCGTCCTGGGATCCCGACCTCGCGCCCGAGGTCCGGGGCTTCGGTACGACGGACCCGCGGCCGGTGCGGCCGGGACTGCCCCTGAGCCTGGGAGTGGCGAGCCGGCTGCTGGTGGAGACCGGCTGGCACGGGCCGGTGCGGATGCACGCCGTCGCCGGTGACGCGGGGCGCCAGGAGGTCGAGGCTCTCGCAGCCGAGGTGGCCTCCGCCGGCGAGCGGGTCGCGGCGCTCGTGATGGGGGAGGGCAGCGCCCGCCGTGGCGAGAAGGCGCCGGGCTACATCGACGAACGGGCCTTCGGGCTCGACGAGGCCACCGGTCGCGCGCTGGACTCCGGCGACCTCACCGCGCTTGCCGCGATGGACCCCCGAGTGGCCGACGAGCTGATGGTGACCGGCCGCGCGCCGTTCGGGGTGCTCGCAGCCGCCGTGCCGGGTGCACCGTCCCACACGAAGGTGCTCTACCAGGACGACCCGTGGGGGGTCATGTACTTCGTGGCGAGCTGGTCGTTCAGCGCTTGACGATCAGGAGCGCCTGCGACGATGTGGCCACGAGCCCCTGCTCGTCGTACACCCGGGAGCCGGCCAGGCCGACGTTCCCGCCGCCGAGGGTGGTGTGCGCGTCCAGGCACAGCCACTCGCCGACCGGTGGGCGCAGCACGTGCACGGTCAGCTCGGTGTTCAGGAAGCCCCAGCTGCCCGGGTCCAGCTCGGCGGAGACCCCGGAGGCCGAGTCCACGCAGGTCATCAGCCGCTGCACCGGGCTGATCTCCTCCCCGTCGACCAGGTCGACCCGCGGCCGCATCCAGACCACCGCCGGCCCCGGTTCCATCACCGCGCCCTCGATCCAGCGCCACTCCACCGCGTCGAGGTAACCGCCGGACCAGCTCCGGGGCCGGTCGTGCGGTTTCCCGTCGTCGGGTCCGTGGGACAGCGGCCCGTCGGTGTTGCGGGGTCCGTTCTCGCCGATCGGGAAACGCCAGGCGGCGGCACTCGCGACGGAACGACCGCCACGTCCGTCGTACAGGCTGGCCTCGCAGAGCTCGACCGACCGGCCGGGCCGCAGCACCGAGGAGGTCACCGACAGCGGGCCGACCGGAACCGGGCCGAGCAAATCCATGGTGAACCTGCCGACCACCCGGTCGTTGCCGGTGTCCAGCCGCTCGATCGCCCGGACCAGCAGCGCCCCGGGAGGACCGCCGTGCTGGCTGTCGGGACCCCACGGGCTGCCGGTCGAGGGCTGGGAGGAGTACCTCTCGGAACCCTCGCTGACGTAGAAGGCGTTGTGGCTCACGAGGCCATCATGCCGGGGTCTCCGGAGCGGCGCGTGACCGGCGTCTCGCCACGTCCGGGCCGATTTCGTGAACCGCGGGAGCCGTGTGTATTCTTTGTCGTCGCTTGCCCCTTTAGCTCAGTCGGCAGAGCGTCTCCATGGTAAGGAGAAGGTCTACGGTTCGATTCCGTAAAGGGGCTCTGGGTAGGGAACCTCGCCTGGTAGATCAGGGCGAGGACCCCGTCCCGGTGGCGGGGTAGCTCAGGTGGTTAGAGCACACGGCTCATAATCGTGGTGTCGCGGGTTCGAGTCCCGCCCCCGCTACTCAGGAACCACCGAAGTCGGTCCTCGGCTTGCGTCCCAGGGCAGACTTGCCAGCAGTACGACTCAGCAACGACCGAAGAAGAGGCACCCCGTGGCCAGCAAGAGCTCTGACGTTCGCCCCAAGATCACCTTGGCTTGTGTTGAATGCAAGGAACGCAACTACATCACCAAGAAGAACCGGCGCAACGACCCGGACCGCATGGAGCTGAAGAAGTTCTGCCCGCGCTGCCGCACGCACACCGGTCACCGCGAGACCCGCTGACGCTCGGCCCCCAGGCTGCAGAGGGCGGCACCCCGTGACGGGGTGTCGCCCTCTTTGTCGTGCTCAGATGCCGGCCAGGTCCGCGGTCAGCCCGGTCTTCTCGGGCTTCTCGGGAGTACGGCGGGCGGCCTCCCGCTCCGCGCCCCGGCGGACCGGCACCATCGCCAGGACCAGGCCGACGGCGACCCAGCCGGCCAGGACCAGCAGCGGCCCACTCGCGCCGGCTCCGTCGAAGAACGCGGTCGAGCGCAGGGCGCTGCCGGCCGCCCCCGGTGGCAGCAGCTGACCCAGGGTGCCCCACCCGGCGGGCAACAGCTCGGGAGCGGACGTGATCCCCGACAGCGGGTTGCCGAGCAGCAGCACCACCGCGGCCCCCAGACCGAGACCGGCCAGGCCGAGCACGTTCCGCAGACCGACCAGCACCAGCGCGATCGAGCCGATCGCCAGGGCGACCACACCGGCGTTCGCCAGGTAGCTGCCACCCAGCGCGTCGAGCCAGAGCTGGAGCACCGCGGTCAGCGCGAGGCCGGCGGCCACGGCGACCCCGATCGCTCCGGCCACCCGGCTGCCTCGTCCCGGAATTCGCAGGGAGAGGATCGCCGCGGCGGCGAGCCCCCCGAGGACCAGCGGGAACGAGCCGGCCGCGAA